>JBAQND010000248.1:0-71100 GCA_049303455.1 Thiobacillus sp. | reverse complement strand
GGTTCGGGCGCGGCACGCGTGGTGGCCGCCAAGATCCATCCGATCAAGGTGCAGGAGCCGGAAGCGATTGACGACATCCTGGTCAAGCTGCAAGGGGTGCTGAAGGGCACGCCGCCTCCGTGGCTGCGCAAGGCCATCGAAAAAGAGCAGGGCAAAAAGACATTCGATTTTGACGAAGAAGAGGTTGAACAAAATGCTTAACGCTGAAGCCGCCGTAAGCGATAGCGCTGCCGATCCGATGCAGTCGCTGTTCGTGAAAGAACTGATCAAACAGTGGCGCGCCCAGGACGCGCACGGCGCCTGGGAAGGCAAGTCCGACGCCACGCTGCTCGCGCCCTACATCGTCACCAAGGAGCAGCGCCGGCAAATGCCCATCATCGACGACCCCGATCCGGAAACCCTGTGGCGGGTGGAGCTCTACTACAACGCCATCGGTCTCGCCATCGAGCGGGCGACCGGCGTCATGGTGACGCCGATGATGAAGATGTCCCACGAGGGCTTCGGCCGCATGGTGCTGCTGGCAGGGCGCCTGGTAGCGGTCAACAAGCAGTTGCGGGACGTTCACCGCTTCGGATTCGAAAGCATGGAGAAACTCGCCGAGGAAGGCGAGAAGCAGGTGGCGGCGGGGATAGCGATGGTCGAGCAATTCCCCGGTGCCGCCAAATATGGTTGAGCCGCGCGCGAGTGCGGCAGTGTGGCGTACGTGACCTGCATCCGGGTTCAAGACGCCTGTTGAAAAAGGAGCCCATCATGGCCTTGGTACTTGAACGCGGAATGGACGTCGACGTCCCCCATTGGATCGACATAATCGAAAACGAGGAATTCGAGCGCTACCTCGAGCAAACGGTGAAAGGGAAGACGAACGTGGAAGACAAGGAAACGCTGAAAGCGGAAGTGAAGAAGCTCAACGCCCGCGCCATGGAGGCGCGCATGGCGCTGCACGACCTGTCGGAGGAACTGCCGGCCGGTCTGGAGAAGGTCATGGACGTGGCGCAGGCGACGGTCGCCGCCTTCGAGTCGCTGGACACAGCGCGCAAGAAGCTGGCCGCCGCCGGCAGCTGAGGAGAACGGCATGGCCTTCGCTTCGATCACCATGCCCGACGGGCGCACCTGGACGCCCAAGTTCGTCGGCGAGATCAACCAGGAGAAGTGCATCGGCTGCGGCCGCTGCTTCCGCGTATGCGGGCGCGACGTGCTGCAGCTGGTCGGCGTCACCGAAGACGGCGAGTTCATTCCCGTGGTGCTCGGCAGCGACGATGACGACGATGAGGAGTATGAGCGCAAGGTCATGACCATCGCCAACCAGATGAACTGCGTCGGCTGTGAGGCCTGTTCCAAGATATGTCCGAAGGATTGCTACACCCACGCCGAAATGAGCGCGGAATAAAGGGAGCCACGTCATGGATGCGCGCACGAACCCGAGCCGCGAGCAGCTGATGGCCTATGCGCGGCGGCCGGACGACCTCTTCACCCAGGCCTTCGCCGCCACGGTGCAGAACGCGGCCAGCCAGGGCAGGCCGCCGGCGCTGCAGTTCGGCCTCAGCGAGACCCAGTTCAGCTGCCTGGTCGAGCGCTATTTTCCCGGGGCCGGCCGCGAACTCTTCGTGCTCGCCGCCCTCTGCGACGACAGTACGCCGTGCCCCGCGTTCCGCGAGGACGAGATCCAGGACCTCGCCGCGCTGCTGCTGGAGCACCGCGCCAACGACCGCGACGAAACCCACTGGTTGGCGTACGCCATCGCCATGGGCTGCATGGGCGGCAACCACCTGTGGCAGGACATGGGCCTGTCTGGCCGCCAGGCGCTGTCCGACCTGTTGCGGCAGAATTTCACCGCGCTGCACGACCAGAACACCGGCAACATGAAATGGAAGAAATTCTTCTACAAGCAGCTGTGCAACCGCGCCGAGGTGAACCTATGCAAGGCGCCGAGCTGCCAGGTCTGCAACGACTACCGTAGCTGCTTCGGGCCGGAAACCGCCGACGCGGCCGTCCCGGTTGCGGCGGAGAGCCCTTGAGCGCGGGGGCTTTTTTTTGCCTATCGTTATGTCGTATAAGGTAATAACGTGTCAGAGACCAAGGAGACGCCGATGAAACCCGCCGCCGACAAGCCGAACGTGACGCCGTTCCCCATCCCGCGCGGGCGCCGCTGGGACCATCTCGACCTGCTGGAGCGCATCGACGCCAGCGGCTCGATCTCGGCCGCGGCCCAGGCCATAGGCATGAGCTACAAGGCGGCGTGGCAGGCGGTGGAGACGATGAACAACCTCTCCGAACAACCCCTTGTCACGCGCCAGGCCGGCGGCCAGCACGGCGGCGGCACCCGCTTGACCGAATACGGGCGCCGCGTGGTAGCCGCCTACCACGGCCTGGAAAAGGAGCGCCAGCGCGTGCTGGCCCAGCTGAACCAGGTCATGGGCGATTTTGACCAGTATTACCGTGTGATCAGGAGATTCGACATGCAGACCAGTGCACGCAACCAGTTCCTCGGCCTGGTGAAGTCGGTGAAGAAGGGTGCCGTCAACGCCGAGGTCATCCTCGACATCGGCGGCGGCGACGAGCTCGTCGCCATCATCACCAACGACAGCGTCGACCACCTCGACCTCGGCCCCGGCCTCGAAGCCTACGCGCTGATCAAGGCGCCGTGGGTGATCCTCACCACCGACGACGGCCTCAAGACCAGCGCGCGCAACCGCCTGTGCGGCGTCGTGGTGCGCTGCCAGGAAGGCGCGGTGAACGCCGAGGTGGTGCTCGAACTGCCCGGCGGCAAGCTCGTCACGTCCATCATCACAAACGACAGCATCCATACCCTCGGGATCGAGGTCGGCACGCGCGCCTGCGCCCTGATCAAGGCCTCCCACATCATTCTCGCCGTCGCAAACTAAACGAAAGGAAACCGCATGAAACCCGCATGCCTCCCCCTCCTCGCCGTTCTCGGCCTGTTCACCCTGCACGCCGACGCCGGCGAAGTGCGCGTCGCCGTCGCCGCCAATTTCACCGCGCCGATGAAGCAGATCGCCGCGCTGTTCCAGGCCGACACCGGCCATACCGTGCAGGCGAGCTACGGCGCCACCGGCAAGTTCTACGCGCAGATCAAGAACGGCGCGCCCTACGACGTGCTGTTGGCGGCCGACGACACCACGCCGGCAAAAATGGCGACGGAAGGCCTGGCCGACCCTGCCAGTCGCTTCACCTACGCCGTCGGCAAGCTGGCGCTGTGGAGCAAGAAGCCCGGCTACGTCGACGCCAAGGGCAAGGTGCTGAAAGGCCCGTTCGACAAGCTGGCGATCGCCAACCCCAAGCTCGCGCCCTACGGCGTGGCCGCGCAGGAAACCCTGCGGAAGATGGGCCTGTGGAGCAGCGTGCAGAGCCGCATCGTCATGGGCGAGAACATCACCCAGACCCTGCAGTTCGCCGACAGCGCCGCCGCCGACCTCGCCTTCGTCGCGATGTCGCAGACGATCAAGGACGGCAAGCCGGTCGGCGGCTCGGTCTGGGCGGTGCCGCAAGCCCTGTACACCCCGATCCGCCAGGATGCCGTCGTGTTGGCGCAGCCGCAGGACAAGGCCGCCGCCGTCGCCTTCATGAATTACGTGAAAAGCGCCAAGGCCGTCACGGTGATCAAGAGCTTCGGCTACGATCTGCCCTGACCTCCGCAGGAAGCGACCCATGACCCAATACTGTTCGATTTGGAACTATCTACTTCATACCGTTCGCCCTGAGCCTGTCGAAGGGCGAACGGCTCGGCGCTAAGTGGACAGTATTGACCCATGACCCCCGAAGACCTGCAGGCCATCTGGCTCACCCTCAGGCTGGCCTCGATCACCACCGCGATTCTGCTCGTCATCGCCACCCCGGTCGCCTGGTGGCTGGCGCATACCCGTTCGGTGTGGAAAGGCCCGGTGGGCGCGCTGGTCAACCTGCCGCTGGTGCTGCCGCCCACCGTCCTCGGTTTCTACCTGTTGATATGGATGGGGCCGCACGGCCCGATCGGCCACCTGACCGAATCGCTCGGACTCGGCCGGCTGCCCTTCACCTTCTGGGGCATCGTGGTCGGCTCGGTGCTGTTCTCGCTGCCGTTCGCGGTGCAGCCGATCCAGAACGCCTTCGAGGCCATCGGCACGCGCCCGCTGGAAGCGGCGGCCACGCTGCGCGCGGGCTTCCTCGACCGCTTTTTCAGCGTCGCCGTGCCGCTGGCGCGGCCGGGCTTCCTCACCGCCATCGTGCTCGCGTTCGCGCATACCGTCGGCGAATTCGGTGTGGTGCTGATGCTGGGCGGCAACATCCCCGGCGAGACGCTGGTCGTCTCGGTCGCGATCTACAACCGGGTCGAGGCCCTGGAATACGGCCCCGCCCACATCCTCGCCGGCACCATGGTGGCGTTCTCCTTCCTCGTGCTCTTGAGCCTGAACTGGCTCGGGCGGAGGCGCGAAGCATGAGCATCCGCGCGCAGTTCAAGCTCGACCGCGGCGATTTCGCCCTCGATGTGAAATTGGACATGCCCGGCCGTGGCGTCAGCGCCCTGTTCGGCCCCTCCGGTTCCGGCAAGACCACCTTGCTTCGACTGATCGCCGGGCTCGAACGCGCGCCGGGTTTCCTGGAAGTGAACGGCGAAGTCTGGCAGGACGACGCGGCGAAGATCTTTGTGCCCACCCACCAGCGCGCCATCGGCTACGTATTCCAGGAAGCCAATTTGTTTTCGCACCTCAGCGCCCGCCGCAACCTCGAATATGGCATGAAGCGCGTGCCGCCGGCCGAGCGCCGCGTCGACGTCGCCCACGTCATCGAACTGCTGGGAATCGGCCACCTGCTCGAACGCAAGCCCGCGCGCTTGTCGGGCGGCGAGCGCCAGCGCGTCGCCATCGCCCGCGCGCTCGCCACCAGCCCGCGCGTGCTGCTGATGGACGAGCCGCTCTCGGCGCTGGACCTCGCGCGCAAGCAGGAAATCCTGCCCTATCTGGAACGCCTGCACGACGAACTGGAGATCCCCATCGTCTACGTCAGCCACGCCCCCGACGAAGTCGCGCGCTTGGCCGATTACATCGTGGCGATGGACGGCGGCCGCGTCGCCGCGCAGGGGCCGCTGGGCGAAACCCTGGCGCGCATCGACCTGCCGATCCGCCTGGGCGAGGACGCCGGCGTCGTGCTCGAAGGCGAGATCGCCGAACTGGATAAGGCGTGGCACCTCGCGCGCGTCGCCTCCGCCGGCGGCAGCCTGTGGGTGCGCGACAACGGCCTGCCGATCGGCCAGCACGTGCGCGTGCGCATCCTGGCGCGTGACGTCAGCATCGCCCAGGACGTCCACACCGACAGCAGCATCCTCAACATCCTCCCCGCCTGCGTCGAGCAGCTGGCGGACGACACCCACCCGGCGCTGGCGCTGGTGCGGCTGAATGCCGGTGGCGTCCCGCTGGTTGCACGCATCACGCGGCGCTCCGCCGCCAGGCTGCAACTGCGTCCGGGTCAGACCGTGTGGGCACAGATCAAGGCGGTGGCGCTGGTGGGATAAAAGGCTCGATTCACGACACTAGTCCGAGCCGTCCCAGCATTGCAGCCGCCGCCCGTTCCGACACCACCAGCACCAGTTTCATCGTCGCCCGCGTCATCCCCACGAACAGCTTCCGCAACGCCGCTTCGTCGAGTTCCTCGAAGTCGATCTCGGTGAAGACGATGCACGGCGCGGACTGGCCCTTGAAGCGGTGGACCGAGTCGACGAGGAGTTCGCCTTCGGAATAGACCGGGCTGCCCAGGAGGTCGTACTGGCCGGTGAAGGCCTTGATGGAGTGCGGGCCCAGTTTGTCGAGCGGGGTGAAGATTGAGCGCTCGCGGCCGCGGTAAGTGACGACCGCGATGCTGTCCTTCTTGAAGCCGGCGCCGAGGCCGCGGGTGATAGCGGTCTTGGTCCTGTCCATCAGCTCGGCGTGGCTGGCGTAGGTGAGGATTTCCACTTCAGAGCCGTCGAGCGGGCTGCCGGATTCGATCGGCTGCGCCGGCCCGACCAGACGCTGCAGGTAAGCCAGGATGTCGCGCGGGGTGCGGTAGTTGGTTTGCGCGCGCAGGACGACCCAGCCGGGCAGTCCGACCGGCGGGCGGCCGTACAGGTTCTGCATCGGGTCTTCCAGCCACCAGGCGCGGCCGGCGGGGCGCAGGAGCTTCATCAGGTTGTCGCGCCAGGCGGGCTGGAAGTCCTGGCCTTCGTCGATGACGAGTTCGTCGAACTGCCAGCCGGCGGCGGGCTGGTAGCCGGCGATGAAGGTTTCCAGCGCCTTGAAGGCGCCGGGCCGGGTGAAGTCGGGCACCTGCCCGGTCGAGCGCAGGATGCGGTCGCACAGCTGGTGGTAGGTGGCGACCGTGGCGCCGGCGGGGGCGATCAGCGCGACATGGTCGGCCAGCGGGCGGTTGTAGCAGACGTAGAGCGGGCGCCGGCTGGCGTGCACCGCATCCTGCAGCACGTTGAGCGCGAGTTGGGTCTTGCCGGAGCCGGCGGTGCCGATGACGCGCAGGCGGAACGGTTCGCACTCGATGTTGCGCGCCCATTCGGTGAGCCCGCCGGAGAGCCGGGTGTAGAGGGTGCGCGCCTGGCCGATCACGGTGGCGACGTCAGGCACCAGCCGCAGTTCGCCGCGCAGGAAGCGGTGGATCTCCGCGGCAAGCGGCCGCGCCGGGTCGTGCTCGGGCAGCAGGCTACGGATGGTGTGGATCAGGTGTTCGCGGCGGCTGGCGTCGACGATGCGCGCGGGATCGATGCCGGCGGTGCCGGGCTGCCTGACGCTGTAGTCGGGACAGTAGAGGAGGCTGTCGAGCGTGGGCTTCTCTCCGGCGCAGTACTTGTTGAGACGTTTGCGCAATGCCTCGGCCGATCGGGCCATCTGCGCCGGGACGCGCTTTTCCTTCTTGTCGTACTGCTTGGACAGTCCCTCCGGCGTCTCGGAGAGATACCCGGATTTCTGCTCGATCAGCAGCAGATTGCCGGCCGGGTTGACAATGGCGAAGTCGATCTCGCCGACCAGCGCGTGGCCCTGGCTGACGCGCGTCCAGTGCACGCCGTGGTAGACAGTGTAGGCGTCGGGCAGGCCGCCGGCGAGCAGCGCCAGGGTTTCGATCTCGCGCTGTTCCGCACCTGTGGCCGGCAGCGCCTGCCAGCCTGCCGGGATGATGTGTGCCATGGGAAGCCGGGGTGATGGTGACCCGCGGATTGTACAGAGGCCAGTGGCGGCGAACGTGCCGTGGCGATGGCAACAATCGGTGTGCGGGCCTGGAAGCGGACGGGCGGAAAAGCTGCGGCTGGAAACCGCCGGATCCGGCAGTGAACGCAGTGCTTTGAATGGGTACGACGGAAAAGTGGTCGGGGCGAGAGGATTCGAACCTCCGACTCCTGCGTCCCGAACGCAGTACTCTACCAGGCTGAGCTACGCCCCGAGGCAGATGGGGGTTCAGGTTTTCTGAACCCGATCTTGAAAAACTACCGGGAAATTCTTGTTACAACGCGGTCAGAAACTTCGGTCAACCGCGAAAGCCGCCAATTGTAACAAAGCTGCCTTGGAATTTGAATCCGCCAGACAAGAAATTGCTGAATTGGCCATCCGGCTTTCGCGCTGTGCGGCTTCGCGGGTGTACTGCAGGGCGTGGGTGTCCTTGATGGCGGCGAGCACGCTCTGAAATTCGGAGAGTCCGCCGTGCTCGATGGCCTGGCGGATGCTGGCGGCCTGCTCCGGGGTGCCGTGCTTCATGGCATACAACAGCGGCAGGGTGGGTTTGCCCTCGGCGAGGTCGCCACCGATGTTCTTGCCGGTCTTGAGGAAGTCGCCGGAGTAGTCGAGCACATCGTCGATCAGCTGGAAGGCGGTGCCGAGGTGCATGCCGTAGCGCGCCAGGGCGTCTTTCTCTTCCTCGGTGCCGCCGCCGATGACGGCGCCCAGGCGGCCCGCGGCTTCGAACAGCTTGGCGGTCTTGTAGCGGATGACGCGCAGGTAGTTCTCTTCGTCGATGTCGGGGTCGTGGCAGTTGAGCAACTGCAGCACTTCGCCTTCGGCGATGGTATTGGTGGCGCCGGACAGGATGCGCATGACTTCCATATTGTCGATGCCGACCATCATCTGGAAGGCGCGCGAATAGAGGAAGTCGCCGACCAGCACGCTGGCGGCGTTGCCGAACAGCGCGTTGGCGGTTTCGCGGCCACGCCGCAGCTCGGATTCGTCGACCACGTCGTCGTGCAGCAGGGTGGCGGTATGGATGAATTCAACCACCGCGGCGAGCTCGTGGTGCGCGCGTCCCGAATAGTTGAAGCAGCCGGCCGACAACAGCACCAGCGCCGGGCGCAGCCGCTTGCCGCCGCTGTTGATGATGTATTCGGAGACCTGGCGGATGAGCACCACGTCGGAATACAGGCTTTGGCGGATGACATGATCGACGGCAAGCATGTCGTCTGCCAGAAAGGATTGCAGGCTCTCCAGAGACACGATATGGGCTTATTTTTAGGAAACCTTGCAATGGTAGCAGCCCACCGGGCTTTTTCATCGCAATGCATTCGCGCCATGCGACTATTCAAATAGCCCGCCAAATGGTTTGACTTGTTGCAGCATCACCGTTAAAATCTCGCGCTTTCCCGGGATCGAATTGGTTGGAGACCCCCCACATGTACGCAGTCATCAAAACCGGCGGCAAGCAATATCGCGTGAGCGCCGGTGACAAACTTAAAATTGAAAAGCTCGAAGCCGACATCGGTAGCGAGATCACCTTTGATCAGGTGCTGATGGTCGGCGATGGTGCCAACATCAAGATGGGCGCGCCCATGCTGCGCGGTGCCGCGGTTACAGCCACTGTGCTGAACCAGGCTCGCGGAGACAAGATCAAAATCTTCAAGATGCGCCGTCGCAAGCACTATCGCAAGAGCCAGGGCCATCGTCAGCACTTCACCGAAGTGCAAATCGGCGGCATCACCGCATAAGGAGCTCATGAATGGCACACAAGAAAGCAGGCGGCAGTTCGCGTAACGGCCGCGATTCAGAGTCGAAACGTCTGGGCGTGAAGCGCTACGGCGGCGAACTGGTTCTGGCAGGCAACATCATCGTGCGTCAGCGCGGTACCCAGTTCCACCCCGGCGACAACGTCGGCATCGGCAAGGACCACACCCTGTTCGCCAAGGCGCACGGCACGGTCAAGTTCGAAGTCAAGGGCGCTGCCCGTCGCCGCACGGTTCGCATCGAGCCGGTTGCAGTTTAATTGACTCGACAGCCTGAGTTGATTTGAACTGAATCCGATTCGTTCGCCGAAAAGCCCTGTCCGCCGGATGGGGCTTTTTTGTTTGTGCAGAATTAATTAGGCTATCTCCAATATGAAATTCATCGACGAAGCCAAAATACAGGTTATCGCTGGCAACGGCGGAGATGGCAGCGCTTCGTTCCGCCGCGAGAAAAATATTCCCTTTGGTGGCCCCGATGGCGGCGACGGCGGGCGCGGCGGCAGCGTGATCGCGGTGGCCGACCGCAACATCAATACCCTGGTCGAGTTCCGCTTCAAGCGCATCTTCAAGGCGCAAAAGGGCGAAGGCGGGCGCGGCGCGCAGTGCTACGGCAAGGGCGGCGAGGACCTGATTGTCCGCGTGCCGGTCGGCACCGTGTTCACCGACGTCAACAGCGGCGAAGTGGTGGCCGACCTGGCCGCGGACGGGCAGTCGGTTTGCCTGGCCCGTGGCGGCAAGGGCGGGCTGGGCAACCTGCATTTCAAGTCGAGCACCAACCGCGCACCGCGCCAGCACACGCTGGGCGAACCGGGCGAGGAATGGGAGCTGGAGATGGAACTGAAGGTGCTGGCCGACGTCGGCCTGCTGGGCATGCCCAACGCGGGCAAGTCGACCTTCATCCGTGCCGTCTCGGCGGCGCGCCCCAAGGTGGCCGACTATCCGTTCACTACGCTGGCGCCCAATCTGGGCGTGGTGCGGGTGGACAGCGAACGCAGTTTTGTCGTCGCCGACATTCCGGGACTGATCGAGGGTGCGGCAGAAGGCGCGGGGCTCGGCCACCAGTTCCTGCGCCATCTGCAGCGTACGCGGGTGCTGCTGCATCTGGTCGACATTTCGCCGCGCTGGGAAGACGGCGACCCGGTACACGAGGCGCGCGCCATCGTCGAGGAACTGCGCAAGTACGACCAGAAGCTGTATGACAAGACACGCTGGCTGGTGCTGAACAAGATCGACATGGTGGACGAGGCCGAACGCGAGGCCGTGGTGGCCAAATTCGTGGCGGACTACGAATGGACCGGGCCGGTGTTCGCGATTTCAGCGCTCGACGGCACCGGTTGCACGGCGCTCACCTATGCGGTGATGGATTACCTCGGCACGCAGGCAGCTGTGGTGCTGGAGGAAGACGAACCTGCCACGGCACCGCCCGCCGCCTAAGCCGCTTGCGACTCGGTTGTTGCGGCGTCGCCGCCGACCCGCTTCCAGTCGTTTTCCAGCAGCGCCACCTGATATTTCGCCCAGCGGGCGAATTCCGCCGGGCTGCAATGGCCTTTCTTGCGGCGGCAGGCGCCGGCGATTCCCTTGAAGTGATACACCATCTCGCCGGTTTCGGCGTCGGTGGCCATTTCGGCCAGCTGGCGCACGCCCCAGGTGCGGCCGTAGGCGCCGTTGCTGTAGAAAAATCCTATTTTGAGTTCGTCCAGGCTCATGTCGTGATGTGTCGGTAAATGTCGGTGACTTTCACCGGTAATTGTCGCACGTCATCCAGAATGATGTAACGCGCCGCGCCATACATGTGCGGCAGGTAGTCGCGCGCTTCGCGGTCGAGCGTGACGCAGAAGGGGTGGATGCCGGTGCGCGCCGCTTCCTGCAGCGCCATGCGCGTGTCCTCGACGCCGTACTGGCCGCGGTAGACATCGAAATAATCGTCCGGCCGGCCGTCCGACAGCGTCACCAGCACGCGGGTCTTGGCCTCGACCTGGTTCAAGAGCTTGGTCATGTGGCGCAGTGCGAAGCCCATGCGGGTGTATTCCTGCGGGCGGATGCCGGAGATACGCGCCTTCACCTCGTCGCCGTAGGCTTCGTCGAAGGTCTTGATGCGGAACAGCTCACACCTTTTTCGGGTCGTCCCGGAAAAGCCGTAGATCGCGTAGCGGTCGCCCAGCAATTCCAGTGCCTCGCACAGCAGGATCAGCGCCTCGCGTTCGGCCTCGTTGATCCAGCCCTTGGTCGAGCCGCTCATGTCGACCAGGAAGGCCACCGCGATATTGCGCTCGGCGCGGTGCAGGCGCACGAACAGGCGGTCGCTCATCTCGCGGCCGTCCTTGGCGTCGGCAAGCGCCTCGATCAGCGCGTCAAGGTCGATCTCGTCGCCCTGGGTCTGCCGTTTGTCGAGGCGGTTCTCGTCGCGCAGCGCCTCGAACTTGCGGCGCAGGTGCTTGACCACGCCGGCGTATTTGGCCAGCGTGTCGCGATGGAAACTGTCGTGGACGGGTGTGACGGTTTTCTCCCGCATCACGCACCAGTTCTTGCGGTAGTGCTGGCGGCCATGGTCCCACTCGGGATACAGCTCGGCGCCGTGCTCGTGGTAGGTGCCCTGCCACACGGCATCGGGGTCGTCCGGCTGGTCGAACACGCGGTTCGGGTCGTATTCGCCGTCGCCCGCCGGGACGAGGTAGTCCGGGGGGATCTCGCCGAAATCGAGATAGACCGAGGTGAGCAGCTGCCTGACGCCCTCGGGCGGCGCGATCGGGGCGTCGTCGAGGGTGATGTCGAAATCGAGCCGGCCGTTTTCGTCGCGCGGCGTCACCTCCAGTTCGGGCGGCGCATCGGCGGCCGCCTGCGGATCGGGCTGCGCGGCCGTGTGCTCGTCCAGCAGTTCGGCCAGCTTGATGCGCAGCCGCGCCTTTTCCTTGTCCAGCCGGGCAGCACGGGCGGCGGCAATCGCATCCGGGCGCAGGCAGCCCTGGTCGCTCCACTGCGGACAGTCGGCCTCGTCGTAGGCGGCACCGAGCAGGGCCAGACTATCGTCGACCGTTGCCTGCTCGGCGGCCAGCGCCGCCTCGAAACCCTGCCAGGCGGGCGGCAGTTCGGGGTCGATCTGTGCACGCAGGCGCTGCATCTCGCGGTGCAGTCCCGGCAACTCGCGGGCGATGCGCGCGGTGAGGCGCAGCGTTTCCAGCGCGTGCAGCCGCGTGAGGGCGCGCTCGGGGTCGGCATAGCCGGCGGCAACCGCGGCGTGGTCGACGCGCAGGCTGCCGTAGCGGGTTTGCGCCCATAGCAGCGCAACGGTGATTTTGGCGAGCTGAAAATTGTCGTCCAGGTTCGGCAAGGCAGCGATCAGCGGCGGCAGCACGATGCGCTCGCCATCGGTCCAGGCGGCGTCGCCTTCCTCAAGCTTCAATCGGCGGCCGGAGAGGCCGCAAACGAAATTGCCCAGCACCGGCGCGATGTCCTCGAACAGCGCGCCGGCGGCATCGTGCCGATGCTGGTCTTCGTCGAAGGTGTCGACCTGCTCCATCACCCTCAACGCGTTCTGCAGGCCGGTGCGGTCGAACACGTCGCAGGTATGCACCGCCCACGCTTCGAGCAGGCGCCGCTCCATGCGCGGCAGCAGCGCGGGCGCGCGGCGGCCGAACTGCCAGGCCAGCGTGATGTGGGTGGAGGCGATGCGGCGGATCCAGCCGAGGATGAAGTCCTGCTCGTCGCGCACCAGGACGGTGAGTTCGGCGGCGAGTTCCTCGACCTTGAAATAGGTGAATTCGGTTTCCAGCCAGACGTGGAGGCTGGCTTCCATTTCAGCTGCGGTGAGCGGCGGCTGCGCCATGGACGCCCCTAGAAATCTACTGCGCGGCCATGATCCGGGCGCGTCCGGTGCTCGGAATCCTCATGTACTCGCATGTACATTCCGGTTCCTGCGCTCCGGGCGCGCCCGACTGATGCCCGCTCGCTACGATTTCTAGGGGCGTCCATCAAAATATCGATGAGGAGAGTTCCTGGATGGCCTTGAGCATGTCGTCGTCGTCGGTGACGGCCTGGGCGACCGCGGCCTTGCAGGCGGAGACGGGGCTCACCCCGTCGGCGATGAGCTTGCCGGCATGCACCAGCAGCCGCGTCGAGGCGCCTTCCTCCAGTCCGCTGCCCTTGAGGTTGCGCGTCATCTGCGCAAAGCGCACCAGACTGCTCGCCACGGCGTCGGACACGCCGGATTCGGTGGCGACGATGCGGCGTTCGAGTTCGGCCGACGGGTAGTCGAATTCCAGCGCGACGAAGCGCTGCCGGGTCGACTGCTTCAGGTCCTTGAGCACGCTTTGGTAGCCGGGGTTGTAGGAGATGGCGAGGCAGAATTCGGGCGGGGCTTCGACTTCGAGGCCGAGCTTTTCCATCGGCAGGGTGCGGCGGTCGTCGGCCAGCGGATGGATCACCACCATGGTGTCCTTGCGCGCCTCGACGACTTCATCCAGGTAGCAGATGCCGCCTGCGCGCACCGCGCGGGTGAGCGGACCGTCGACCCACACGGTTTCGCCGCCCTTCACCAGATAGCGGCCCACCAAGTCGGAGGCGGTGAGGTCGTCGTGGCACGACACGGTGATCAAGGGTCTTTTGAGCCGCCACGCCATGTGTTCCATGAAGCGCGTCTTGCCGCAACCGGTGGGGCCTTTCAGCAGCACCGGGATCTGTTGCCGCCAGGCCGCTTCGAACAACAGGATTTCGTCGCCGACAGCTTCGTAGTACGGCTCTTTTTGGATCAGGTGGTGCGCAGGGTCTTGGGTGCGGGCATTCATGGTCGGGATGGATTTTTAAAAGCAGGCGGATTGCTGTTTTTTGCGTTCGAGATCCTGGACTTCCAGATTCCACGCGTCCATCTGTTGCTGCGTGTAGCCCTTGCGTCGCGCCTGGTCCATCTTGTCGAACACGCGTCCCAGCTTGTCGGTCAGCGTGTCGCACTGGTGTGCCGAGACGCGTGCCGCAGGCTTGCCGGTGGTGCGCTGGGTGTCGAGGCGCAGGGTAGCGGTCTCATTGGATGGAAGAACTGCCTTGGGTGCTTCAGGCTCGACCGGGACGGGCGCTGGACGCGCCTGATCGGGTGTCGGCGCAGGATCGATTTCCACCTTGCGGGCTTCCCGGGCATTGAGGCAGGGCAGGTTGGAATAGGTGACCTTGCCTTCTGCGTCGATGCACTTGTTGAGCGTGGCCTGCGCCGATGCGCCTGCGGGGAGCAGGGCCGGCAACGCGAACAGGATAAGTACAAGCAAACGCATGGGGTTCAGTGTTCGCCCGAGTACTTGTCGTCTTCCAGTTCCATCTTTTTCTGGAATCCGGCTTCCTTGTTCTGCTCGGTCAGGGCACGCTTGCGCGCCAGACGTTTTTCATACGCCCCCGGGTGCTGCTCGACGAAGTCTTCGCCGAACAGCGCGTGGCGCAGGAAATTCATGCCGAAGTCGAGCAGGGCTTCGTCGTCGGCGATCAGGGCCGCCATGACCTCGACCGGAATGTTGTAGGTGTCGTTGAAGCTCGGACTCATGACGAACGCACGGAAACGGTCGACGTCGTAGCTCGCCATGAAAAACAGCTGGTTGGAAATCGGCGTGGGCGTGCCGATGGCCGGGCCGGCCGACTTGCGCTTGACCACCAGCTGCCGCCAGGAACGGGCCTTCTCGTCGTATTCAGTGACGCCCTGTTCGGTGCGGTATTGCTCGATGGTCTGCGTCTTGTCCTCGAAATGGCCGAGGCAGTGCGGCTCCTTCACCATGGCGTAGGCGCTGCGGTCGACGTATTCGTCGGAGCGGCGCATGGTCAGCAACGCGACCGGATAGTAACGGCAGGAGGTCGGACGATCTTCATAGACCCCACAGCCTTCCGGGGTCATGAACTGGCAGGCGGTGCCGCCTTCGACCGGCTTCAGCTTCACCCCGGGCATGCCGTCCTTGTCCATCTCGAACGGCACCGAATACTGGTTGAGAAATTCGCCGGACGACATGTCGAGGCGTTTTTTCAGGCGCAGGATGTCGTAGGGGGTGAGCGGAATGTCGATGTTGCTGCAGCAGGCATTCCAGCACTTGACGTCGCGATGGCAGCGAAACTGCAGCGTTGCGTCTTCCGTCAGCATGATGGGTTTGACCGGGCTGCCCGCAAACGGCGAGTCTTCGATCATGTCTTTAAATTCGGCTTCGTTCATTTTGCAACCTCTCGGGGCTCGGCCCCACACTTCAAAAAACCATCAACCTACAGTCGGGAGTGCGTAGGGTACGCGCTTTCGGCTGGAAGCTGAACAACCCTGCGTGCCTTGCTGTTATTGAATCCGGAAAAAAACCGGGCGCCTGATGGCGCCCGGTTTTAAAGGGCGCCGTTTAAAACAGCGACGCCCGGGTTTACTGCTTCACTGATGACTTAGTGGGCAGCGGGCTTGAATAGCTTGGACTTGTCGACCAGATCCACGTGGGCGCGCTTAAAGCAGTTCCACTGTTTGGATTCCTTGTCGTACACCGAGTTCACGAAGCAATGCCAGTTTTCCTCATCGACAAAGTTTTTGTCCATGCGGTAGTAGAAGCCGGGGTAACGGCTCTCCTGGCGGAACTGGATGTGCTTCATGTGGGCTTCGGCCGTCAGGATGCGGTGGTAGTTTTCCCACGCGCGCAGCAGTTCGTGCAGGTCTTTCGCACGCATCTTCTCCGCGTCTTCCTTCAGCATGTTCAGCTTTTCTTCAGCCACGCCCAGCATGTTGGCGTTGGTCGTGTAGTAGGTCGCGACGCCGGCCACATACTCGTCCATGATCTTCTGCAGACGGAACTGCAGCATCTTGGGCGTGATGTAGTTGGGGTTGACGTCGATCGCCGTGGTGTAGTCCTTGTGCTCGAGGTAGGTACGCACCGGCTTGTAGATGTCTTCCACCAGTTGCTCGACGGAGGTGTCGAGTTCGGGTTTCCAATCCTTGTTGTCGATGCAGTACTTGACCATGGACTTGGCGCACATGCGGCCTTCGGCGTGCGAGCCGGAGGAGAACTTGTGGCCGGATGCGCCCACGCCGTCGCCGGCGGTGAACAGACCCTTGACGGTGGTCATCGAGCGGTAGCCCCAGCTCCAGCCCTTGGGCAGGTGTGCCGGAATCTTGTCCGCTTCGGCGTGGCCTTCGTCGGTCGGTGCGCCCACGTCTGTCGGACCCGACACCCAGATGCCGCAGCAGCCGGAGTGCGAACCCAGCAGGTAGGGTTCGGTCGGCATCAGTTCGGAGTTCTTCTTCTCCGGCTCGATGTTCTCGCCCACCCAGATGCCGCACTGGCCGACGCACATGTCGAGGAAGTCTTCCCAGGCTTCGGCTTCAAGGTGCTTCACTTCACGCGGGGTCAGGGTCTCGCGCAGCTTGGCGAGGGCGGTCACGGTGTCCATGTAGATGGGACCGCGGCCTTCCTTCATTTCCTTCAGCATCAGGTGGTTACGCAGGCACGATGCGGGAACGGCAGCCTGCCCGTAGGGCGGGTAGTCGTTCAGCATCTCCTTGTTTTTCACCATGTAGACTTCGCCGTAGGCGTTGACGGCCTGGGCCTTGAACAGCAGGAACCAGGCACCGACCGGGCCGTAGCCGTCCTTGAAGCGGGCGGGCACGAAGCGGTTTTCCATCATGGTCAGCTCGGCGCCGGCTTCGGCAGCCATCGCGTAGGTCGAACCTGCGTTCCACACCGGGTACCAGGCACGGCCGGTACCTTCACCGACGGAGCGCGGACGGAAGATGTTCACGCAGCCCCCGGCGGCCAGCAGGATGGCCTTGGCCTTGTAGACGACGACCTTGTGGTCGCGGGTCGAGAAGCCGACGGCGCCGGCGATGCGGCTCGGGTCGTTCTTGTCGTTGACCAGCTTGACGATGAAGATGCGCTCTTCGATGCGATCCATGCCGAGGGCTTTCTTGGTGGCTTCAGCAACGATCCACTTGTAGGATTCGCCGTTGATCATGATCTGCCATTTGCCGGAACGCACGGGCTTGCCGCCGTCCTTCAGCGCGGGCAGGCCCTGGGCGCCGTCGTGGCGTTCGCCGTTTTCGTCGGTCTTCCAGATCGGCAGCCCCCATTCTTCGAACAGGTGCACGGAATCGTCCACGTTGCGGCCCAGGTCGTAGGCCAGGTCGTCGCGGGTGATGCCCATCAGGTCGTTGGAGACCATGCGGGCATAGTCGGCGGGGTCCTGCTCGGAGCCGATGTAGGTGTTGATCGCGGACAGACCCTGCGCCACGGCGCCGGAACGGTCCATTGCGGCCTTGTCGACCAGCTTGATTTTCAGATCGATGCCCATCTCGGCCTTGGCAGCGTCTGCCCAGCGCATGACTTCGTAGCCGGCGCCGCAGCAAGCCATGCCACCACCGATCAGGAGGATGTCCACGTCCTGTTGGACAACTTCGGGATTACCAAATTCTCCAGCCATTTCACACCTCTTTCAATTAAATCTGGATTACTTACGGATCAGTTCGGCAGGGTTGCCGGCGCGATAACCACCCATCATGTCCCGGGTAAACGAACCCGTGGCTTCGATGTCAGCCATCTTGGGCATGGGCTTGCCGCCGTAGCAGTCAATGGAGCCTTCGGGCGTGGTGCGGATCGGGAACTTGAAGCGCTTCAATGTACCGTTGCGGAACTTGATCGTCCACATGATGGAGTCGGAACCACGCAGCGGCTGGACCATGCCGCCCAGCGGCACGATGTCGGCGTAATGGCGGACTTCAATGGCTTGCTGCGGGCAAATCTTCACGCAGGAATAGCACTCCCAGCACTGCTCGGGTTCCTGGTTCCAGGCCTTCATCGCATGGCCAGTTTCCGAACCGTCCTTGTCCAGTTTCATCAGGTCGTGCGGACAGATGTACATGCAGGCGGTCTTGTCCTGACCCTTGCAGCCGTCGCACTTATCGGTACGAACATAGGTTGGCATTACAGTCTCCTAAAGTTAGCTAACAATCCGCGTACGTCGCGGTCCGATTAGAACTGAACCCGTCCTTGGCCGGGGCGACTCGCGAATCCGCTTCCGGTAGGCTCGTGTCCTAAAATCTTCATGCGGCCGAGTGGCCTTTCAGCTCGACCTTGACGTTCTGCTCCGAGGACAGGCCGGCGTAGTACTTCTGCAGCACCTTGGCGACTTCGGGGCGGCTGAATTCGACCGGCAAGTCCTGGCCTTCGGATAGCATCGAACGCACCTTGGTGCCGGACAGCAGGATGCGGTCATCCTTGGTGTGCGGACAGGTGCGCTGCGAGGCCATGCCGCCACACTTGTTGCACCAGAAAGTCCAGTCGATGTTCATGTTCTTGGTTTCGAGCGCATCCTTGGGGATCTCGTCGAAAATCTTCTGCGCGTCGAACGGGCCGTAGTAGTCGCCGACGCCGGCATGGTCGCGGCCGACGATCAGGTGCGAGCAGCCGTAGTTCTGGCGGAACAACGCGTGCAGCAGCGCCTCTCGCGGACCGGCGTAACGCATGTCGAGCGGGTAGCCGGCCTGGATCACGGTATTGGGCGCGAAGTAGTTTTCGACCAGCACGCTGATGGCTTCGGAGCGCACCTCGGCGGGGATGTCGCCCGGTTTCAGTGCGCCCAGCAGCGAATGAACCAGCACGCCGTCCATGGTCTCGATGGCGATCTTGGCCAGATATTCATGGCTGCGGTGCATCGGGTTGCGGGTCTGGAACGCGGCGATCTTGGACCAGCCCATTTGTTCGAACTTGGCGCGGGTTTCGGCCGGGGTCATGAACTGGTCGCCGTACTCTTCCTTGAACGTGCCGGTCGACAGCACCTTGACCGGGCCAGCGAGGTTGACCGGGCCCTGGTCCATCACCATCTTCACACCGGGATGCTCAAGGTCGGTGGTCTTGTAGACCTGCATGCACTCGTGCGCCTTGTCGATGGCGTACTTTTCGGTGATGGTCATGGTGCCCATGATTTCGCCGGATTGGCCGTCGACCAGTGCCACGTCGTCGCCGACCTTGATGCTCTGGCTGGTGACTTCGTCGGCGGAGAGGGTGACCGGGATGGGCCAGAACAGGCCGTTGGCCATTTTGAAGCCGTCGCACACGCCTTCCCAGTCGGCGTGGGTCATGAAGCCTTCCAGCGGGGTGAAGCCGCCGATGCCCATCATGATGAGGTCGCCGGTTTCGCGTGAAGTCATCTTGACCTTGGGCAGCGACGCTGCGCGGGTTTTTTCGGCGGCAAGCGCATCACCCGTCAGCAGCAGGGGTTTGAGTTCACCGCCACCGTGTGGGCGTACCAGTTTCGACATGCTGTCTCCTCAGACTCTGTGGGGGTATTAGTGTCGAGGCAGCATAGCACCGGGCCCGGCGCCTGAATAATCCTTTATTTTTATTTGAGGATAAGCAGGGTTGATGCCGAATGGCGGGCACAAAAAAGCCCGGGAAAACCGGGCTTTTTTGTTATATGGCAATGACTTATGCGTCAAAAAAGGCGGGCATGTCGGTCTGCTCGGTCTTGATGACATCAACCCAGGCGGGTTTGGTGTCGGCACCGGCAGCAGCCAGCTTTTTGGTTTCCTCGTAGAGCATCTTCCAGCGGTTGTAGAGACAGTCGCTGACCTTGCGCATGCCGCCGTCGAAGTAGGAATTATGCAGGTCGCCGATGGTGCGGGTGAAGGACTCCATCTGCTCCAGCAGGTTGTGCGGGTAGCCGCGGCGATTGGGATCGGCGTATTTGACCATTTCGCGTTTGACCGCGCGCACAAAGACTTTCTGGCCTTCGGTGAGGTCGGCTTCGGTGCGGGGGGCGCCGCCGTAATTCATGACTTCCCGGATGAAGCCGTTCAGGCGTTCTCCAAAATCGAAGTTGGCGTAATCGACGTTTTGCATGGTTTCTCCGTTCTCAGATGGTGCTTACAAAGCAAATACAACTTCAATAATTATCCTACGCCGCGCTGTACGGCTGTCCAGGGTCTTCTTGGAGGGGTGGCGCGATTATTGCCTAAGCCCTTGAATCCAGCGGGAATAAATTTTGTCCGCCAACTGGTGCAATTGGGCGGTGCGGACAGCCATGTCCGCCTGGATGGCTTCGACCGATTGTACCCCCGGGCTGTCGCTGGCAGCGATCTCGGGCGCGCCGCTGGCGCACCAGCTGGCGATGAGTTCGGGGGTCATTTCGACGTGGCATTGCATGCCGATATGACGGTCGTTCAGCACATAGGCCTGATTGGCGCAAAAGGCGCTGTCGAGGATGCGGGTGGCGCCCGGCGGCAGGCTGAAGGTTTCTCCGTGCCAATGGAATGCCAGCATGGGGGCTGTGGCATCGCCCAGCCAGGGGCGTGCGGCGTCGGCATCGGTGATGCGGACGTCGCCCCAGCCGATCTCCTTGGCCGGGTTGGCGCCGACCGTGCCGCCGAGCGCGCGGGCCATCAGCTGGCCGCCCAGACAGTGGCCGATCACCGGAATGTCCGCCGCGACCGCTTGGCGAATCAGTGCAAGTTCGGGCTCAATCCACGGCAGATCGTCGTTCACGCTCATCGGCCCGCCCATCAAGCAGACGCCGGAAACGCCGTTAAGGTTTTCGGGGACGGCGTCGCCGGCGTCGATGCGAAGCAGTTGCCAGGGAATGCCGTGGCGATCCAGGAACGTGGTGAAATACCCCGGCCCTTCGGTCGGAGAATGACGAAAAATCAGAACAGGATCCATGATGGCGCTCGGAAAAAAATCAATCGGTACTATCTTAGCCGCAGGGTGGCTGGCTTGCACGGCGACCTGGGCTGCCAGCGTCTCGGTGGTGGGCCTGTTCAAGGACAAGGCCATCGTCAGCATCGACGGCGGCAGGCCGCGCACGCTGAGTGCGGGGCAGGCGGTCCAGGGGGTGAAACTGCTCGCTGCGGATTCGGATAGCGCCAGCTTCGATGTCGACGGCAAGCGCCGCACTTTGCACATGGGGCAATCGTTTGCCGGCGGCCCCGCGGCGGCCGCGCGCCAGAGCGTGTCGCTCACCGCCGACGCGCGCGGCCACTTTTCTGCGGCAGGCTCGCTCAATGGTTACCCGGTGAGCTTTCTGGTCGACACCGGTGCGACTTTCATCGCCATCAACGCAGCCGAAGCCCGGCGCATCGGGCTCGATTACAAGTCGGGTGAGGCTGTCGGTGTCGGCACCGCCGCCGGCAGGGTGCCGGCCTGGCGCGTCAGGTTCAACACCGTCAAGGTCGGCAGCATTACGCTTAACCACGTGGACGGACTGGTGGTGGAGAGCGGCCTCAATGTGCCGCTGCTGGGTATGAGTTTTCTGAATCGGATGGAGATGAAGCGCGACGGTCAGACGATGACGCTGATCCAGCGCTACTGAGGTCAAGCCTTCTGAATGCAACAAGGCCTGCGATTGCAGGCCTTGTTTTGGGGATGGCAGCGAAGACCTCAGGCGGGTTTTCGCTTGTCGCGTTCGATCAGCGCATAGGCGCTGTGGTTATGGATGGACTCGAAGTTCTCTGCCTCCACCACGTAGGAATCGATCAGCGGCTCGTCGTTCATCGCGGCGGCGACGTCGCGCACGATGTCCTCGACGAATTTCGGGTTGTCGTAGGCGCGCTCGGTGACGTATTTCTCATCCGGCCGCTTCAACAGGCCGAACAGTTCGCACGAGGCCTGATCTTCGACCTTGCGCACCAGGTCCTCGATCCACAGGAAGCCGTTGGTTCTGGCCGAGACGGTGACGTGCGAGCGCTGGTTGTGCGCACCGTAGTCGGAGATCTTCTTCGAGCACGGGCACAGTGAGGTCACCGGCACCAGCACCTTGGTGGTGTGGGCGAATTTGCCGTTTTCGATGGAGCCGATGAAGGTGACTTCATAGTCCAGCAGGCTCTGCACGCCGGAGATCGGCGCGGTCTTGTTGATGAAGTAGGGGAAGCTCATCTCGATGTAACCCGATTCGGCCTCCAGGCGCTCGACCATCTGACGCAGCATGCCTTCGAAATTCTCGACTGAAATCTCGCGCTCGCGCGTGTTGAGAATTTCGATGAAGCGCGACATGTGCGTGCCCTTGAAGTTGTGCGGCAGATAGACGTACATGTTGAAGTCGGCGATGGTGTGCTGGACGCCGTCGCTCTTGTCTGCCACGCGAACCGGGTGGCGGATGCTCTTGATGCCGACCTTGTCGATGGCGATCTGACGCGTGTCAGCCGAGCTTTGCACGTCTGGCATGCATACGGCAGTGTCGCAAATCTGGTTCATGGCAGGCTCCTTGATGTGATATCAGCGATGGCTGAATGCAGTTTAGACCAAGTATAAACTGGCAGAATAGTTGAGTAAACTACTCGGGTAATAGGGTTATCCGATCGCGCACGGCGGCTTCGATCCCCGTCGCGTCAAGGCCGCAGCCGGCCAGCATCCTGACCGCATCGCCGTGCTCGATGAAGCGGTCGGGCAGGCCCAAGTGCAGCACGGCCACCTGGATGCCAAGTCCGGCGAGCGCCTCGGCCACCCCGGCGCCGGCGCCGCCCGCCACCGTGTTTTCCTCCAGCGTGACCAGCAGGCGGTGGTTTTGCGCCAGTTCGCGCAGCAGGTCGATGTCCAGCGGCTTGACGAAGCGCATGTCGGCCACGCTGGCGTCGAGCACCGCGGCGGCGGCCAGCGCGGGCGCGACCAGGCTGCCGAAGGCGATCATCGCCACGTCGCGGCCGCTGCGCCGCAGCACGCCGCGGCCGATCTCGAACGGGTCGAGGCCGGGCTCGATGGCGGCGCCGGCGCCGCGGCCGCGCGGGTAGCGCACCGCCGACGGGCCGTCGTGCAGGAACGCGGTGGTCAAGAGGCGGCGGCACTCGTTCTCGTCTGAAGGCGCCGCGATCAGCATGTTGGGGATGCAGCGCAGGAAGGACAGATCAAAGCTGCCGGCGTGGGTGGGGCCGTCGGCGCCGACCAGCCCGGCGCGGTCGATCGCCAGCATCACCGGCAGGTCCTGCAGGGCGATGTCGTGGATCAACTGGTCGTAGGCGCGCTGCAGAAAAGTCGAATAGATCGCTACCACCGGCTTCACGCCCTCGCATGCAAGGCCCGCGGCGAAGGACAGCGCGTGCTGCTCGGCGATGCCGACGTCGAAATAGCGCTTCGGGAATTCCTGCGAAAAGCGCACCAGGCCGGAGCCTTCGCGCATCGCCGGGGTGATGCCGACCAGCCGGGTGTCGGCCGCTGCCATGTCGCACAGCCAGTCGCCGAATATTTGCGTGTAGGTCGGCTTGCCGCCGGTCTTTTCGGCGACGCCGTCCTCCGGGTCGAAGCGCGAGACGCCGTGGTAGAGGCAGGGGTTGGCTTCGGCGGGCTTGTAGCCCTTGCCCTTTTTGGTGACCACATGGAGGAACTGTGGGCCGCTCAGCTGCTTGATGTTGGAGAGGGTGTCGAGCAGCACGTCGAGGTCGTGGCCGTCGACCGGGCCGATGTAGTTGAAGCCGAATTCCTCGAACAGCGTGCCCGGCGTCACCATGCCCTTCATGTGTTCCTCGGCGCGCTTGGCGAGCTCGCGGATCGGCGGTGCGACCGACAGCACTTTCTCGCCGGCACGGCGCGCGGCCGCATAGAACTTGCCCGACATCAGCCGCGCCAGGTAGTTGTTGAGCGCGCCGACGTTGGGCGAGATCGACATGTCGTTGTCGTTCAGCACCACCAGCAGCGGCAGGTCGGTGGTGCCGGCGTTGTTCAGCGCCTCGAATGCCATGCCGGCGGTCATCGCGCCGTCGCCGATGACCGCCACCGCGCGCTGGCTGGAGCCCAGCTGATGGAAGGCCTCGGCCATGCCGAGCGCGGCCGAGATCGAGGTGCTGGAATGGCCGACACCGAAGGCGTCGTACCCGCTTTCGGCGCGCCGCGGAAAGCCGGCGATGCCGCCCGGCTGGCGCAGTCCGGCCATCGCTGCGCGGCGTCCGGTCAGAATCTTGTGCACATAGGTCTGGTGGCCGACGTCCCACACGATGCGATCCGCCGGGGTGTCGAACACGTAATGCAGCGCCAGGGTCAGCTCCACCGTGCCGAGATTGGATGCCAGATGGCCGCCGGTGCGGCCAACCGATTCCACCAGGAATTCGCGCAGTTCGGCAGCAAGTGTCGGCAGGGCGTCAGGCGAGAGGGCGCGCAGGTCGGCGGGCGTGTCGACGGTGTCGAGCAGGGGGAAAGTCGTCATCTTAGAACGTCCGCTCGACCACGAAGTCGGCCAGCTGGCGCAGCCGCGCGGCGGGCGTCCCCAGGCTGTCCAGCGCGGCGTGGGCGTCGGCACGCAGTTCCTGCGCCAGTTCGCGCGCGCGCGCCGCGCCGAGCAGGCTGACATAGGTGGGCTTGTTGTTGGCGGCGTCCTTGCCGGCGGTCTTGCCCAGCGTCGCGGTGGGCGCTTCGGCGTCAAGCACGTCGTCGACCACCTGGAAGGCGAGGCCGATGCACTTGGCGTAATGGTCGAGCGCGGTGCGGGTGGTGTCGGGAACGCTGCCGCATTGCGCGCCGAGCAGCACCGAGGCGCGGATCAGCGCACCGGTCTTGTGGATGTGCATGAATTCGAGTTCGGTCAGGTTGAGCGGCTTGCCGACGCTGGCGAGATCGATCGCCTGGCCGCCGGCCATGCCGCGCGAGCCGGCTGCCTGCGCCAGCAGCTTCACCATGTTGAGCTGGGTGGCCGCATCGGCGGCCAATGGCGTTGATGCGAGGATGTCGAATGCTAGGCTCTGCAGGGCGTCGCCCACCAGCAGGGCGGTCGCCTCGTCGAACTCGACATGCACCGTGGGCTTGCCGCGACGCAGCGCGTCGTCGTCCATCGCCGGCATGTCGTCGTGCACCAGCGAATAGGCGTGGATCAGTTCCACCGCGGCGGCGGCGTGCTGCACGCGTTCGGGGGACGCGCCGGTGACTTCGCCGGCGGCAAACGCCAGCAGCGGGCGCACCCGCTTGCCGCCGTCCAGCACGGCATAGCGCATCGCTTCGTGCAGGCGCTGCGGGGCAATGTGGGCAGGCGGGAGCCACTCGGCCAGCACGCTTTCCATGCGGGTCTGGCAGACTTGCGTCCATGCGGCAAAATCAGTCATCGGTTTCTTCAGTCTTGAAAGGCTGCGCGGCCTTGAACGGGAGCAGGGCGCCGTTTTCCAGAATCTTCACCTGTTGCTCGGCATCGGCCAGTTGCTGGCGACAATATTGCAGCAGTTCGGCGCCGCGCTTGTAGGCGGCGAGCGAAGCCTCCAGCGGCAATTGGCCGGATTCCATTTCGGACACAATGGCATCCAGTTCGGCCAGTGCGGATTCGTAATCCTTGGGGGGGGTGGCGCGGGATTTGGCCATGAACTCGGACCCGGCGGAGAAAGACCGACACTTTAACAAATTTAGCCCGCTGCTTTAACAGTAATCAGCATGTCGGCGCCTTTCCGGCTGCAGGCCTGCTCGAAGTTTATGCGTGCCTGGCTTTAACATCGCCGTCGTGGCCGGCTCGCGCGGCACACCCAGCGAGGCCCTGAAACCGGGCCGTATCTGGCGGCGCTGGAAGATGGCATGATGCAATTTCATGCTTATCTGCGTCGAAACGAGCGGCATCTGAAATGTGAAATGGGTTTTATTTTGATTCCCCCAGCGGGCGGCGCACACCGCCCCTTTTTTTGCCCTTCCGCGATGGCCTGCTCTCAATGAAGTCGAGCCGGATGCTGGCGGCGGCGGCGCTGTTCGCGCTGATGGGCGTGCTGGTGAAGCATGCGTCCGCCAGCTTTTCACCCGCCGAGCTGGTGTTTTACCGCTCGGCGTTCGGCCTGCTCGCCATCTGGGGGGTGATCGCCCTCGGCCGGCGCCGCTTGCTGGCGCCGCTCGCCACGCGCCATTGGCGGGCCCATTTCTGGCGCGGCCTGTCGGGCTTCGTCGCGCTGGTGCTGTTTTTCTATGCCATCGGTCGGCTGCCGCTGGCCACCGCGGTCACCCTCAATTACACCGCCCCGCTGTTTCTGGCGGCACTGTCGGCCTGGTGGCTGCACGAACGCCACGGGCGGGGCTTGATTGGCGCGGTGTTGCTGGGCTTTGTCGGCATCGTGCTGCTGTTGCGTCCGCAGGTGCAGGGCCAGCAGGCTTGGCTGCCCGCGCTGGCCGGGCTGGTGTCGGGGATGCTGGCGGCGGTGGCCTATGTCAACGTCAAGCAGCTGGGCCGGCTGGGCGAACCCGAATGGCGGGTGGTGTTTTATTTCATCCTGCTGGCGACCGTGGGCGGCGGCGCATGGATGGCGGTGGCCGGCTTTCACCGTCCGCTGGCGGGCGACTGGCTGTGGCTCGCCGGCATCGGCGTCACCGCCACGCTGGCGCAACTGGCGCTGACGCGCGCCTACCATCGCGGCCGCACGCTCATGGTCGGCTCACTCGCCTACGCCACGGTGGGGTTTTCCGCCCTCTACGGCGTGCTGCTGTTCGACGAACGGCTGCCGCTGCTGGCCTGGATCGGCATGGCTGTGGTGGCGGCGGCCGGCGTCTGGGCGGTGCGCGCATCGCCGCCCGCGCCGCCCGATCCGCTATAGTGAGAACACCTAAATGAGGAGCGCAGCATGATCAGCCTGAATACCAAGGACAACCAGATTGCCGTCACCGTGATGGGACAGTTCACGCTGGACGATTTTCGTGAACTCGAGCAGGCGGTGTGCTACGGCATCCAGTTTCAGGGCAAGGTCAACCTGCTGTTCGACCTGCGCGACATGCTGTCGTACAGCGTCGACGTGGCATGGGAGGAACTGAAGTTTTCGCGTGAGCACAAGAACGATTTCGGCCGCATCGCCATCCTCACCGGCGACCAGTGGGTTGCGTGGAGCATGTGGGTCAACCGCCTGTTCATGTTGGCGGACATCCGGCTGTTCGACGAGCTGGAGCTGGCGCAGGCCTGGGTGGCCGGCGCTGATCTGCCGGTGGCGGCGGACTGAAGCCGCCCGGCTGTTTTTATCCTCGGCGTGCCGGCCGGAATATCTCCAGGTTGGCGTAATACGCGTCGCTGGCGTTGGCCGCATCCCAGCCGGGAATCCCCTGCACCGGCAGCGGGGCAAGCTGGCGCGGGGTGTCGATGGCCGCAAGGGACGTGGCCACCTGCGCATCCGCGGCATCGGGATCGAGCGTGTCCGAAATCAAAATGAGGCATTTGCCGGTCATCGAGGGGTAGGCCGCAAGCGCCTTTTCCAGCAGCGCATGGCCCACCACCACAAAGCGCATGTCGGCCTCGACGCGCGGGCGGGCTTCCCAAAAAAGTGCGTGCCATTCATGTCCAACCAACAGTTCGGGCAAGGCCGGGTCGCGGCTGATCGCCCACACGCCCGACTCGTCCAGCACCGTCAACGCGTCTCGGCGACGCCCGCGCCGAGTGTCCGTCTCGCCTGCGAGGGCCTCGCCGTGGGCCGCGTTCAGCGCCGCCTTGAAGCGCGGAAAGCGCAGCCACACCAGCGCGTTCAGCACGTCATGCCAAGTGGCGGCGCGGGTCGGCACTTGCCCGGTGTGCAGGATGTGGGTTTCGTAATCGCGCGCCGACAGGCGGCCATCGGGGACAAAGAAACGCAGCGACAGCCCGCGCGCCTGGGTCGTGCCGCGGGTGGCGGCCAGCGCGTTGAGGGCGTCCAGCGAGGGCAGGCCGCGCGTCAGTCCCAGCGCGTCGATCAACGCCCGATAGGGCGCGAAGGCGGGGTGGTCGAAGTTCAACCTAGAAACCGCAGTTGGACGCGCCCGATGATGCGTCTGGGCGTGTGTCTGCCGCATACGATTCCACACGGGCTTTAGCCCGTAGTGGATCGGAGTCCTTGAGGGCGAAGCAACGAGGCGGCAAGCCGGGGCCTGCAACGAGGCGCGAGAGCGGAGTCGTTGCCGCTTTAGCGGCTTTACGAATCCGGCCTGCCCCTTGCGGGTACAAAGGCAGGCGCGTGACCAGGCGTGCCAACGGGCACGTAGCGGTGCCACCTAAAAGGTGAGCATGAACGAAGGCGTGGAAAGCCGTATTCATGCGGTTCCTCTGAGGGAAATGAGCGGTCAACTGCGGTTTCCAGGTTCAATGCAGCGATTCGGACAGCGCCTGGCGGTATTGCCGCGTCAGCGGATGCGCGCTGCCGAGCAGGTCGAACAGCGCCAGCAGGCTGGTGCGGCCGATGTCGTGGCGGAAGCCGCGGTCGGTGCGTGCGATGAACAGCAGTTCCTCCATCGCGCCGGCGAAATCGTTTGCCGCCAGCAGCACGGCCGCGCGCTGGTAGTGCGCGGCGAGGTCGCCGGCATCGCGTGCGACGGCGGCGTCGAGTTCGGCCAGCGGCGGCGCCTGTCGCGCGGCCTCGGCCAAGTTCAGATGCGCGTGCAGGCGGGCGATTTCGGGTTCCGCGCGCGCGTCCGGCGGCAGGCTGTCGAGCAGCTTCAGCGCCTGCGCGCCTGCGCCCTCGGCCCACAGCAGCTTGGCGAGGTCGCGCGGGATCGCGAGGTTGTCGGGTTCGGCCATCGCCGCGTTGGCGAGCAGCATGCGCGCCTGCTGGACGTTGCCCGACTGCCAGGCGGCCACCCCCAGCGCGTGGGCGCGATTGGCATCGCCGGCGATGAAGCGGTCGAGCACCGCACGGAAACTGCTGTCGGGATCGGCGCCGTGGATGGTGTGGGCGACCTCGCCGCGCCAGAAGAACTTCACCGTGGGTACCGAATTCACGCCGAAGCGCCGCGCCAGTTCGGGCAGGTCGTCGGTGTTCAGCATGATCAGCAGGAACTTGCCGCCGTATTCGGCGGCGAGCTTGACCAGGCGCGGCATCAGGATGAAGCAGGGGCCGGCCTTGGGGGTCCAGAAGTGCACCAGCACCGGCCCCTTGTGCGAGTTTTCCAGCACCAGCCGGTTGAAGTTCTCCGCGCTGGCATCGAACACATAAGGCGACAGGCTCATGGCTCGAATGCTCCGGTCTCGGCAAAGCAGTCGCAGGCGGCAACGAGTTCGCGTGCGATGCCCGGCTCGAACGCCGAATGGCCGGCATCCGCCACGATCACATAGCGCGCCTCGGGCCAGGCGCGCGCCAGTTCGTCGGCCGACACGATGGGGCAGACGACGTCGTAGCGCCCCTGCACAATCACGGCCGGGATGCTGCGAATGCGGTCGATGTTGGCGAGCAGGCTGTTGTCGGGCAGGAAGATGTGGTTGACGAAATAATGCGCCTCGATGCGCGACAGCGAGAGCGCGGTTTTTTCGCTGCAGAACGCGGAGACGAGTTCGGGGTTGGGCTGCAGGGTCGAGCAGGACGCCTCGAAGGTGGCCCACTGGAATGCGGCAGGCTGGTGCACCGTCGGGTCAGGATCGATCAGGCGGCGATGATAGGCGGTGAGCAGGTCATGGCGTTCGGCCGCCGGGATGAATTCCGCCAGCTGCCGCTGCGCCTCGGGAAACAGCGCGCGGATGCCGTCAAGGAACCAGTCGATCTCGCTTTTGCGGCAGAGGAAAATGCCCCGCAGCACCAGCCCGCTGCAGCGCCCGGGATGCGCCTCGGCATAGGCCAGCGCCAGGGTCGACCCCCACGACCCGCCGAACACCAGCCAGGACTCGATGCCTAGCGCTGCCCGCAGCGCTTCCATGTCGGCGATCAGATGCGGCGTGGTGTTGTCGGTGAGTTCGCCGTGCGGAGTCGAGCGGCCGCTGCCGCGCTGATCGAACAGCACGATGCGGTAGCGCGCCGGATCGAAAAAACGCCGCTGGATCGGCGAGGTGCCGCTGCCGGGTCCGCCATGTACAAACAGCACCGGAATGCCCTCGGGGTTGCCGGAGGTCTCCCAGTAGAGGCGGTGGACGCCCGCCGTTTCAAGCATGCCGCTGGCGTAGGGGGTGATCGGCGGGTGGAGCGGAGCAATGGCTGACATGGGTGGATCCTGGGTCGAAGTCCGAATCATATCGCCTGTGCTGTCGGGCATGAACAGGCGAGGGCCGCGCGTCTGCCGGCAAGCTGGCCGGTATCGACAGGCGGGGGCCGGGACCGTATGCTTCAAGTGCGATTGCAGTCGCCAGCCGACATCCGGTGCTTGGGGCGCAGGGGGGAGAACAACGGGTTCTATCGTTGCCAACCATAATGAATAAGCGGAGTCGTTCCATGAGCCATGTTGTTAAAGTTGCCCTGCTGGGGCTGGGTGAAGTCGGGGAAAAGTTTGCGGAGCATTTCCTGGAGAAGATTCAGGAAGAGCATGTCAATGTGGAAATTGTCGCCGTGGCCTCCCGCGACCTGGAGTCACCGGTTGCGCTGGGCTTCATTCACAGCAAGGTGCCGGTGTTCCAGGACGCGATGGAGGTGGTGACCATGGGGGCGAAAGTCGACATTATTTTCGACCTGACCGGCGACCCGGAATTGCGCAAGAAGCTGCGTGCCGCGCTTCAGGAAACGCATAACCAGCACACCGTGATTGCGCCCGAAGTGGTCGCCCATCTGCTGTGGAGTTTCTTTGGTGAAGGTGAATTGCCGCACAGCGCCCAAACGGGCTACTGATGCAGGGCGGACTGCCGAGCCTGGTGTGATTATTATTTGATGCCATGACTACCCCCTTCAAATTTGCCCACGCCGGAGACGCCGACTGGACCCGCGCCGCGCAGGCCTGCATGACTCAGCTCGGCGCGATTCCATCGGCGGCGACGCTGGGGTTCCTCTACGTGTCGGACGCCTTCGCGGGCGAACTCGACGCAATTCTGGCTTTCTTCAAAAGCGCGACCGGCGTGCCGCACTGGACGGGCAGTATGGGTGTGGGGGTCTGCGCCAGCGGTGTGGAATACCTGGAAGCGCCGGCGATGGCGGTGATGCTGGGCGAGTTCGAGCCGGCCGACTTCAGCATGCTGCCGTTGCTGCGAGCCCCGCGGGATATCGATGCGGCGGCTTTGTCGGATGCCTACTTCGCCATGGTCCATGGCGACCCGGCCAACGCCCGCATCCAGGAGCTGATCGAAGACCTGAGTGCGCACGTATCGAGCGGTTTTGTCGTCGGCGGCCTGTCGAGCTCGCGCGGCGAGACCGCGCAGATCAGCGATGGCGTGGTGAGCGGTGGTCTCTCCGGCGTGCTGTTCAGCGAGCGGGTGAAACTGGCGACGCGGCTGACGCAGGGCGTTTCGCCGCTGGGGCCGCGCCACCGCATCACCGCAGCCAACAAGAACGTCGTCGGCAGCCTCGATCATCGCCCGGCGCTCGACGTGATGAAGGACGAAATCGGCGAGGTGCTCGCACGCGACCTGCGGCGCGCGGCCGGCTATATTTTTGTCGGCCTGCCGGTACGCGGCTCGGACACCGGCGACTACCTGGTGCGCAACATTCTGGGAGTCGACCCGCAAAACAACCTGGTGGCGGTCGGCGAAATCGTCGCGCCGGGGGACGAGTTGCTGTTTTGCCGTCGCGACCAGCAATCGGCCGAGGACGATCTGCAGCGGATGCTGGCCGCCATCGGGGCGCAATTGAACGCGCCGATCCGGGGCGGCGTGTATTATTCCTGCCTGGGACGCGGCCAGCACATGTTCGGCGTGCAGAATCGTGAAATGGAGCTGATTCGTGATGCCCTGGGCGATTTTCCGCTGGTGGGTTTTTTTGCCAACGGCGAGATTTCCCACAATCGTTTATATGGCTACACCGGGGTGTTGACCCTGTTTGGCTGACCAGTATGAGGATACAAATATGCCCTTGCATGCGATGAAAGAAGACGAAATCCGCCTGCTGCGCGGTGAAATAGAAATGTTGATGAACGAACGCAGTCAGCTGTTGCAGGTCACGGGTGCGGCGGCGGTGTTCGTCGCCAATCTCGACACCGACACCCTGCCCGATGACGCCGACACCATCGATGCGGCTGAAATGCTGGCCGAACAACTCAACGGGCTGTCCGAGGAAACCCTCAAGGATGCGTTGGAGTCCGTGCGCGCCGAAGTCAATCCCACTCAGTAAGCCGGGCTTACCTCTTGGCCCGTTTGACTCTGCCAGGCCCTGCTGAATTCGGGCGCTTTGCGCTGATCGTCGGGCTGACGGCGCTGGTGTATGCGCTGGCAGGCTGGCTCAGCCTGAAGCTCGCCGCGTACGTATCGGGCGTCATCGCCGCCGTCTGGCTGGCGGCCGGGATCGGCGCCGTGGCGAGCCTGCGTTTCGGCGCGGCGGGCGCGGTGGGCGTGCTGCTGGGATCGTTTGCGATCTACAGTTCAATCCTGCCACTGGAAGACGCATTCCGCATTGCGCTCGGTGCCACCGCCGCGGCGTGGATCATCGGCACCCTGCCGCGCTATCTGCAGCCTTTCAGCGCCACCCTCGATTATGTATCCAGCGTCGCCAAGTTCGCCTTGGTGGCGGTTCCGCTGGGCAGCGCGGTGGGCGCGCTGGTGGGCGTGTTCAGCCTGTATTTCTTTAACGACCTGCCAGCCGGTCTGCTGCTGCGCGGAGTGTGGGTGGGGTGGCTGGGCAATTTGCTGGGGGTGTACCTGATTGCGCCGCTGCTGCTGACGGCGCCGCGCTGGGATATGCTGCCGACCAACCGGGGGGCGCGACTGGAAGGGCTGGTGCTGGTGCTTGGCATGCTGGCGCTCACCTGGGTGATGATGGCGTACGCCGATCCCCTGCGGCCTGCCGAAATCGTCCTGTTCGTGATGATACCGGCCGTGCTGTGGGCGGCATTGCGGTTTTCGGTAATCGGGGCGAGCCTGGCCATTTTTCTGGCGGCGCTCATCGTGATGGGCGCCGTCCTGGTCTCCTCCGGCGGGATCACCGGCGCCACCACGCCGGGCGACGTGTTTGCCCTGCAGATCAGCATGATGACCATGGCGCTGGGCGGCCTGTTCGTGTCGGCGGCGCTGACCGAGTGCCGCTATTCCGAAATGCGGCTGGACATGCTGGCCAACCACGACCCGCTGACCGGCTTGCCCAACCGTTCGTATTTCCAGGATTTCCTCGGCCATGCGCTGGCGCGCGCGCAGCGTGACAAATCCCAGGTGTCGCTGCTGTTCATCGATCTCGACCGCTTCAAGCACATCAACGACTCACAGGGGCACGAAGTGGGCGACCAGGTGCTGCGCATCGTCGCCAGCCGGCTGGCCGACCAGTTGCGCGCCGATGATTTTGTCGCCCGTCTGGGCGGCGACGAATTTGCCGTCATCCTGATCCATCCCCCGGCCTCGCGCGCCGCCAGCCGGGTCGCACGCAAGCTGAACCAGGTTCTGGCCGAATCGTTCAAGCTGGGGCAGCGGCGTTATGCGATCGGCGCCAGCATTGGCATCAGCGTGTACCCGGACGATGGTCTCGACGCCAATACCCTGCTTCGGCAGGCCGACCTGGCGATGTACCAGGCCAAACATAACCGCAGCGGATTTGAATACTTCAGCAATGAACTGAATACCGTGGCGCAGCAGCAGATGGCCCTGGAAAACGGCCTGCGCCAGGCGCTCGAACGCGATGAGCTGGCACTGCTGTATCAGCCCAAGGTCGATCTTGCCGACGGCCGGGTGGTGGGGCTGGAAGCCCTGATACGCTGGCTTCCCCGCTCGGGCAACATCATCGGACCGGATCAGTTCATCCCGGTGGCGGAGGAGACCGGCCTGATCGTGCCGATTGGACGCTGGGGGGTGCGGGCCGCGTGCATCCAGTGGATTGCCTGGCGCGCCGCCGGGCTCAACCCGCCGCCGGTGGCGGTCAACCTGTCGCCGCGGCAGCTTTCCGACGCGCGCCTGATCGAGGATATCGATGCCATTCTGAAGGACACCAGGATGGATCCCGCGTATTTGCAGCTGGAAGTGACCGAGAGTGCCGCGATGGAGAACCCGGCGCGCACCTTCGACATACTCGATGCACTGCGTCAGCGCGGGCTGCATGTCTACATCGACGATTTTGGCACGGGTTATTCCAATCTGGGCCAGTTAAAGCGCATGCCGGTCGACGCCCTGAAAATCGACAGGAGTTTTGTCAAAGACGTGCTGACCGATAGCGACGACGCGGAAATCGCCAACGCCATCATCCGTCTGGCGCACGCACTGAAGCTGCGCGTGGTGGCCGAGGGGGTCGAGACGCTGGAGCAGGTGGCGTTTCTGAAACAGAATGGCTGCGACGAGATTCAGGGGTATGTCATCAGCAAACCGCTGCCGTCCGGCAAGGTGAGCGAGCTGTTTGCACTGGATTACACTTTCTGACCGACGCCCGCGCCATAAGCGAATCGCGTTCGTGCAGGCGTGCTCCCGGGTACTGACCATCAAATACAAACGGGGCGTGTGAACACTGTTCACACGCCCTGTTCGACGTGACCCAATGGTACAGGTCTACTTATTCTGCGTTCTCGACTTTTGGCCTAATACCGGCAAGGCGCCGCCACATTCCTCGATTTCGTCAGGCAATGAGTAGAACCACATCTGCCACATCGAGACGACCCATTGCACCGTGAACGAAATGCCCATCAAGGCGCCGCTGCCGATAATGAACCAGGCGAATCCGGGGATCCATTTGGTCAGATACCAGGAGAAGATGTCGGTCAGGATGGTCAGGAAGGGCAGCACGATGATCACGCATTTCAGCCACAGCGGGCGCATGTAGGCGTGGGTGAAAATGCTGCTCACGATGAAGAAGATGAAGGTGATGCCGAACAGGTGGATGTGCGATACGCGAACCAGGGTGGGGATGGTTGCGCCGGTATCCTTGGCTACTATTTTCGTCACTTCATTAAAGCTGGTCAGGAGCGGGATATGCGGGTTGCTGCCGTCGTGGCAGGCCAGGCAGCGGCTTTCCATGATGGGCTTTACGTCGCTTTCAAAGGCGTCCTGCTGGGCGCCCGAATCCACCCACTTGAAAATGACCGCCCGTTCCGCTTCCGGCAGCATCCCCGCCATCGGGCCTTTCAGCGCGGTGACCAGGCGAGTGTCGGTTTCGCTGCCGTGATAGGCGATGCGGATATCCTGGGCGGAGATGTTCTTGGCGTTGCCGTCCAGCCCCGCATGGCTGTAGAACACCTGCAGCATGGCGAACAGATAACCCGTGCCCAGCACCAGCAGGGTCATGGTGTAGACCATGCGCGTCGACATCGGCAGGGCGCTGAAATGGAAGAAGCCGCGATTGCTCATTAGTGGTTGCTCCACGTGGGAAATGAAATTCAGTTCTTCGCGCCTTGGTCGATCCAGGCGGCGATCGTGGCCACATCCTCATCGGACAACGCGGCCTTGCCGTGCGGCATGCGGATCGACGGATCGGCCTGACCGGCCACCAGACGATAAAGCGTGCTGCCCACGCTGGAACCCGGCACGATCACCGGGCCAAACTTGGTGCCCTTCATCAGCATTTCATAGTTGTCCAGGCGCAGGCCTGACTTCTTATAGCCTTCGTTGCCGGCCACATGACACGACACGCAGTTGGCTTCCAGAATCGGCTTGATGTTGGTCTGGTAGGTCAAGGCTTTTTCGCCGCAACCGGTTTGCAGTGCGACAACGGCCAAGGCGGAAAAAGTAAGCAGAACAGCGCGTTTAGACATGATGGGCTCCCGTGTAATGTGTGTTTATGAGTAAATGCTAATGTATGGGTCGGACAAATTCAAGAGTTAAAGGTATTTTTATTATCTTTTTGCCTGGCGCTGTGGGCTTCAAGCCACACGCGTCAGGCCACGTATTGTAAGTGCGGCCCAAGAAAAAATTAGTGTAACAACGATCAGCGCTTCAATTCCGGGCTGATCCGGGCTGATCGCCTCCGGGCTGATCGCCCTGATGGTCAGTCTAGCAGTTGGCCCAGCACAAAAGGCAGGATCCCGCCCTTGTTGTAATACTCGACCTCGATCGGCGTGTCGATGCGCAGCTTGAGCGCAACCCGCTCCGTGCTGCCGTCGGCGCGGTGGATGATCAGCGTAACGTCCTGCTGGGGCGTGATGCCGGATTCGGTGCCTTCGAGGTCGAAGGTCTCGCTGCCGTCGAGTTTCAGCGTGGCGGCGTCGACGCCGTCCTTGAACTGGCAGGGCAGCACGCCCATGCCAGCCAGGTTGGCACGGTGGATGCGCTCGAAGCTCTTGGCGACGACCGCCTTCACGCCGAGGAGTGTGGTGCCCTTGGCCGCCCAGTCGCGCGATGAGCCGGTGCCGTATTCCTCGCCGGCGAAGATCATCAGCGGCATGCCTTCCGCTTGCCAGGCCATGGCGGCGTCGTAGATCGGCTTCTCCTCGCCGTCCTTCAGCGTAATGCCGCCCTCAGAGCCGGGAATCATCAGGTTCTTGATGCGCACGTTGGCGAAGGTGCCGCGCATCATCACCTCGTGGTTGCCGCGTCGCGCGCCGTAGCTGTTGAAGTCGGCCTTCTCGACGCCGTGCTCGCTGAGATAGAGGCCGGCCGGCGAGGTCGGCTTGATGCCGCCGGCGGGGCTGATGTGGTCAGTGGTGACCGAGTCGCCGAAGATCGCCAGCGCGCGCGCCCCCCGGATGGCGATGCTGGCGGCCTTTTCACCGATGAAGAATGGCGGCTCCTGGATGTAGGTCGATTGCTCGTCCCATTCGTACACCGCGCCGGCCGGCGCCGCCACGCCGTCCCACAGCGGGTTGTCGGCGCCGACGTCGGCATAGCGCCTGTAGGCACTGGCGTCGGTGGAGTGATGCAGCAATGCGGCGACCTCCTCGTTGCTTGGCCAGATGTCCTTCAGGTACACCGGCCCGTCCTTGCCGGCGCCGATCGGGTCCTTCTCGACGTTGAAGGGCACGCGGCCGGCCAGCGCGAACGCCACCACCAGTGGCGGCGACATCAGGAAGTTGGCCTTGACGTTCTGGTGCACGCGCGCCTCGAAGTTGCGGTTGCCCGAGAGCACCGAGCAGGCGACCAGGTCGTTGTCGAGCACGGTCTTCTCGATCGCTTCCGGCAGCGGGCCGGAGTTGCCGATGCAGGTGGTGCAGCCGTAGCCGACCACGGAAAAGCCGAGTTGCTCCAGGTAGGGCAAGAGGCCGGCGGCCTTCAGGTATTCGGTTACCGCGCGCGAGCCGGGGCCCATGCTGGTTTTCACGTGGGACGGGGTGTAGAGGCCGAGCTCGACCGCCTTTTTCGCCAACAGGCCGGCGGCGATCATCACGCCGGGATTGGAAGTGTTGGTGCATGAGGTGATGGCCGCGATCACCACGCTGCCGTGGCGCAACTCGTCGCCGCCCTCGACCGCGTAGGTGCGGCGCAGGTCCTCGGCGGTCTTGCCGTAGCCGCCTTCCGCCTTCGGCTTTTGCATCAGCGAATCAAAGGCCGTATCGATCGCGGACAGCGCGATGCGGTCCTGCGGCCGCTTGGGGCCGGCGACCGAGGGTTCAACGGTCGAGAGGTCGAGGCTGAGCGTCTGCGAGTAGTCGATCTCGCCGGCCTTGGGGATGCCGAACAGACCCTGCGCTTGGTAGTAGTCGCGGATCAGGTCGACCTGCGCGGCCGCGCGGCCGGTGGCGGCGAAGTACTGGCAAGTGGCCTCGTCGACCGGGAAGAAGCCCATGGTCGCGCCGTATTCCGGCGCCATGTTGGCGATGGTCGCGCGGTCGGTCACCGGCAGCGCGGCGGCGCCCTCGCCGAAGAATTCGACGAACTTGCCGACGACCTTGGCGCGACGCAGCATCTCGGTGATGGTCAGCACCACGTCGGTGGCGGTGACGCCCGGCTTCACGCTGCCGGTGAGGTTGACGCCGACGACGTCCGGGGTGAGGAAATACACCGGCTGGCCCAGCATTGCCGCCTCTGCCTCGATGCCGCCGACGCCCCAGGCGACCACGCCCAGGCCGTTGATCATGGTGGTGTGGCTGTCCGTGCCCACCAGCGTGTCGGGATAGGCCATGCCGTCCTTTTCCATCACGCCGCGCGCCAGGTATTCCATGTTGACCTGATGCACGATGCCGACGCCGGGTGGTACCACCTTGAAGGTGTCGAATGCCTGCATGCCCCACTTGAGGAACTGGTAGCGTTCCTGGTTGCGCTCGAACTCGATTTTCATGTTGAGGTCGAGCGCGTCCGGGGTGCCGAATTTGTCGACCTGAATGGAATGGTCGACCACCATGTCGACCGGTACCAACGGCTCGATCTTCTGCGGGTCGCGGCCCATTTTCTGCGCGGCCGAGCGCATCGCGGCCAGGTCGGCCAAAAGCGGCACGCCGGTGAAGTCCTGCAGGATCACGCGCGCCACGGTGAAGGGGATTTCATCGGTTCGCTCGGCGTTGGGCTGCCAGTTCACCAGCTGCTTCACATGTTCCGGCGTCACCTTCACGCCATCGCAATTCCTCAGCACCGACTCCAGCACGATGCGGATCGACACCGGCAGCCGTGACACCGACGCGCCCAGCGTGGTTTCGAGCTTCTTCAGCGAGGCGAACTGCGCCTTGCCGCTGGCGGTGGGGATGGAATCGAAGGTGTTGAAAGCGTCGGTCATGTTGGCGTGGCCTGAAAAATAGTGGACGTATGAGGTCGATTTTAGCGGAAGCCGCTCAGGCTTCGCGCCGCATCTGCGGGCGGTCTTTAAGCTTCCCGCCGCATTTGCGGGAACAGGATGACGTCGCGGATCGAGGGCGAATCGGTCAGCAGCATGACCAGGCGGTCGATGCCGATGCCGCAGCCGCCGGTGGGCGGCAGGCCGTGCTCCAGCGCGCGGATGAAGTCGCCGTCGTAGTGCATCGCCTCCTCGTCGCCGGCTTCCTTCGCCCGCACCTGTTCCATGAAGCGCTCGGCCTGGTCCTCGGCGTCGTTCAGCTCGGAGAAGCCATTGGCCATTTCGCGCCCGGTGATGAAGAGCTCGAAGCGCTCGGTGATGTCGGGCTGGGCATCGGATCGACGCGCCAGCGGCGAGACCTCGGCCGGGTAGTCGATGATGAAGGTGGGCTGAATCAGCAGCGCCTCGGTGGTTTCCTCGAAGAAGGAAAGCTGCAGGCCGCCGAGCCCGTCCTGGGGGCGGTACTTCGCCTTCATCGCGACGAACTGGCCGACCAGCCAGTCGCGGTCGTTCAGCTGCTCGACGGTGTAGTGCGGGTTGTACTTGCGGATCGCCTCGACAATGGTGAGGCGGTCGAACGGTGTGCCGAGTTCGATGCTGTGGCCCTGATAGGTGACTGTGGTCGAACCGGTGGCGGCGAGCGCGGTGTGGCGGATCAGCGCCTCGGTGAAGTCCATCAAATAGCGGTATTCGCGGTAGGCCTCGTAGAACTCCATCATGGTGAACTCGGGGTTGTGCCGCGTGGAAAGCCCCTCGTTGCGGAAGTTGCGGTTGATCTCGAACACCTTTTCGAAGCCGCCGACCACCAGCCGCTTCAGATACAGCTCGGGCGCGATGCGCAGGAACAGCTCCATGTCGAGCGCGTTGTGGTGCGTGGCGAAGGGCTTGGCCGTGGCGCCGCCGGGGATGGGATGCATCATCGGCGTTTCGACTTCCAGAAAATCGCGCTCGACCATGAAGGTGCGGATCGCCTGGATGATCTTCGAGCGCCGCATGAAGGTTTCGCGCGTGCCGTCGTTGGTGATGAGGTCGAGGTAGCGCTGGCGGTATTTCTGCTCCTGGTCGGCCAGACCGTGGAATTTTTCCGGCAAAGGACGCAATGCCTTGGACAGCAGGCGGATCGATTTCGCCTGGATGGTCAGCTCGCCCTTGTTGGTCTTGAACAGGGTGCCGGTCACGCCAATGAAGTCGCCCAGGTCCCAGTGCTTGAACGCGTCGTGCGATTCGGTGCCGGTGAGGTCGTTGGACAGGTAGATCTGGATGCGCCCGCTCATGTCCTGCAGGGTGGCGAAGCTGGCCTTGCCCATCACGCGCTTCAACATCATGCGGCCGGCCAGTTGCACCGGGATGGCCTCGGCCTCCAGCGCCTCCTTGGATTTTTCGCCATGGGCGGCGGCGAGCTTGCCGGCGTAGTCGTGGCGCTCGAAATCATTGGGGAAGGCGACGCCCATCTCGCGGATCGCGGCGAGCTTGGCGCGGCGCTCCATGATGATCTGGTTTTCGTCGAGGGCGGGGGCGGTTTCGTTGTTCATGGTAGGCAAGGTCATACAAAAAAAGTGTCTGCTGCGAGATTGAGTTGGTTTGCCGCACCCGCCATCACGCGGTCGGCGGTGGCGAGGCGGGCAACGCCGGCATTGCGTGCGGCGGTCAGATGGAGGGCGTCGAGCGTGCGCAAGGGCACCGGCTTGACACTGTCGAGCACGCGCAATGCGTCGATCAGCAAGGTGTCGTCGAACGGCACGATGCGAAAATAGCCCTCGGCCAGGTGGCGGGTGAACTCGGTGCGTGCAAGGTTCAGGTAATCCTCGGTGATCTGTCCCGTGCGCAGCCGACGCGCCATGGCGCAATGCCATTCCAGCATGCTGAGCCGGCTGATGACGAGTCCATCGACCTCCGCCACGAGCCGCTCCACCTCGGTGGAAAACGCCTCGGCCACGTAAAGCTTGATGAGTGCGCTGGTATCGAGATAAACCTCAGTCACGCGCGTCTCTATCTTCGCGGATCAACACCTCGCTCGGGATCTCCTGATACGGGGACTGGTCACGCAGCCACTTGAGTGACGGCAGCTTGCGCGCAGGTGTGGCCGGCGTGACCGGCAGAATCCGCGCCACCGGCTCGCCGCGGCACACCACCAGCACCTCGTCGCTGTCGGCGAACATCTGGTCGGGGTGCGACAGGCCCTCGCGGGCTTCGCGGATGGTCATGGTTTTCATGGAACGCTCCAGGCGCAAAACGTGACACAATTATAGCTGATGTGACACACTGATTTTCCAGCCGGAAAACCGGATTCAACCCGCCCCGCCCAGGATTTCTACCCGCATGCCGCCTGATTCCGCCCTCGATCTGCTCAACCGTGTCTTCGGCTACCCCGCGTTCCGCGGCGAGCAGGCGGCCATCGTCGACACCGTCGCGGCGGGTGGCGACGCGCTGGTGCTGATGCCCACCGGCGGCGGCAAGTCGCTGTGCTTCCAGATTCCCGCGCTGCTGCGCGAGGGCTGTGCGGTGGTGGTGTCGCCGCTGATCGCGCTGATGCAGGATCAGGTCGCGGCGCTGAAAGAGCTGGGCATCGCTGCCGAGTTTCTGAATTCGAGCCAGGATGGCGCGGTGGCGATGCGGGTCGAGCGCGAATTCGCATCCGGGCAATTGAAATTGCTCTACGTCGCCCCGGAACGCCTGCTCACGCCGCGCTTCCAGTCCCTCCTCGAACAGGCGCGCGTCGCGCTGTTCGCCATCGACGAAGCGCACTGCGTGTCGCAATGGGGGCACGACTTCCGCCCGGAATACCTCGGTCTATCGGCGCTGCACGAGCGCTTTCCCAAGGTGCCGCGCATCGCGCTCACCGCCACGGCGGACGCCGCCACCCGCGCGGAAATTCTCACCCGGCTCGACCTTGGCGCCGCGCGCGTGTTCGTCGCCAGCTTCGACCGCCCCAATATCCGCTACCGCATCAGCGAAAAATCCGAGCCGCGCCGCCAGCTGCTGGATTTTCTCGGCGAGCATAAAGGCGAAGCCGGCATCGTCTACTGCAGCACGCGCAAGAAGGTCGAGGAAACCGCCGACGCGCTCAAGCAGGCCGGCCTCACCGCATTGCCCTACCACGGCGGCATGGACAACGAAACGCGCCGCCGCCACCAGGAAAAATTCCTGCGCGAGGACGGCGTCGTCATGGTCGCCACCCTCGCGTTCGGCATGGGCATCGACAAACCCGACGTGCGCTTCGTCGCCCACCTCGATCTGCCGAAATCGGTCGAAGGCTATTACCAGGAAACCGGCCGCGCCGGCCGCGACGGCGAGCCGGCCGAAGCGTGGATGGCGTGGGGCCTGCAGGACGTCGTCACCCAGCGCCGCTTCATCGACGAGGGCGAAGCCGAAGACGCGCACAAGCGCGTCGGCCACGCCAAGCTCGACGCGCTGGTCGGCCTGTGCGAAGCCGCCAGCTGCCGCCGCGTCGCGCTATTGAGCTACTTCGGCGAAGCCAGCCAGGCCTGCGGCAACTGCGACGTCTGCCTCAATCCGCCCACCCTGTGGGACGGCACCGAAGCCGCGCAAAAGCTGCTCTCCACCGTCTACCGCACCGGCCAGCGCTTCGGCGCCGGTCACGTGCTCGACGTGCTGCTCGGCAAGACCACCGAAAAGATCGACCGCTTCGGCCACAACCGGTTGAGCGTGTTCGGCATCGGCGCGAGCCAAACCGACAAGGTCTGGCGCACGGTGCTGCGCCAGCTCGTGGTGCGCGGGTTATTGGAAGTCGATCACACCGCCTACGGTGCGCTCAAACTCACCCAAGCCGCCAAGCCGGTGCTGAAGGGCGAGGAAACCGTCATGCTGCGCGCCATCGAAGTGAGGCCTGCGCGCAGCAGGAAATCCCGCTTCGCGCCCAGCTCCGGCGAAGGCGTCCACAACGACGAAGACCCGTTGTTCCTGTCCCTGCGCGCCTGGCGCCGCGAAACCGCCAACGAGAAGGGCGTCCCCGCCTACGTCATCCTGCACGACGCCACCCTGCGCGAGATCGCCGCGCGCCGCCCCGTCACGCTGGGGGAACTGGGCGAGATTTCGGGACTGGGGACGAAGAAGCTGGAGGCCTACGGCGAAGCGGTGCTGGCGGTAGTGGCGGAGGGCTGAGGCCTATTGAATCTACTTGAGCGCTGCTAACGCGGATTCCACCCAGCCGAAGCCGATCCTTTCCTGCTCAAGACGCAGATTCTTGCGTATCCGGTTGTCTCGCAAATCATCGTAGAGTGCCCTTTCCTCAGGATTCAGCCTGGGCAAGTCGCGCAGCGTCTGTTTCTCTTCCTCACCCCATAGTGCTTCAAATGCCAGCAAAGTGTTGCGGTCCATCAGGAACGACTCCACGTGGTCGAACTGGCTGCGTAGCTGATCAAGGATCGCGAAGCCGTGGGTGTCGATATCACCCCAATAGTGAATGCGGCAGCGCGAAAGCCATTCGGCCTTGCGCAGCATCTCGAAACCGTATCCCGCACCGAAGATGGCCAAGCTGTCCTTGGCCTTCGGAAAGGACAGGAAGTTAATTTCGTTCTCGGTGATGAAAACCCGTGAGACTTTTGGATCGAGCAGGGCAAAGTTCTCGGCATCGAGGGTGATGTCCTGTATGAGGTCACCCTGCAATAGGGCGTACTCTGGATCAAGAACGCGGAAGCGGATGCGCACCGGTTTGTCGCGAAACCCATATCGCTGTGCGAATTGGGGAGCGCAGGATGCTGTCGGATCGATTACCTCCGGCGGCAGGACGCTATCCAGCAACTCTGAGAGCGCGCCACGATGGCCTTCGATGAACTTGCTGTGTACGCCTGGGATGTCTACCTGCCTCAGGTACACGCCAGGACGCGGATGGGCCTGCAGCCAAGCGACGATTTCTAGCAGCCGACTCCACTCGCCGGAAAGCTCCAGCGCCCACAGTGGCCGTTTGGCCAGCCAGCCCAACAATGGCGGCTGGCGCTTGCGTGTCACCTCAAGCAAGGCCGTGAAGCGCACGGCATCCCGTTGCTTGCCGATGAGCGCCAAGGCATCTTCGACGGTATCGATCCATGCTTCCTGGGGCACCGCGTTTGCGCCGAACACCCGGTGCCTGAATTCCCGCATCTCCACCCGGCAGCGAGGCATCGCCCGAATCTCGACTATCCAGGCGCGCACCTCGTCAAAACGGTCAGCCATCTCGACCGACGAGGGGCGCTTGAGCGCCAGACGCTTCGGAAATAGCGAGTCACCGGTGACCAGACTGGCCAGCAGCTCCCCCCGATCCCACAGTTTTTGCACCTGGGCGCGCAGGTCTGCCGGTCTGGTCCAGTTCATCCGGCCATCCTCGCCTTCTCCGCGCGGTACGCCTCGATCGAGAGATTGCGCAGCATGGAAGCCTTGCCTTCCTCGTTTTGGACAAACCCCACGCTGGAGACGAAAGGTTCGATGATGTGAATTTTTTGCAGGGGCGTGACGATCAGGAGCTGCAGGTTGAGCTGGGCAAACAGCCGCAGGCCGTATTGCGCGGATTCGTCCGATCCGCGCCCGAAGGCCTCGTCGATCACCACGAAGCGGAAGGATCGGGAACGCACTTCTCCCCATTCGAGGCCGAACTGATACGCCAGGCTCGCCGCCAAAATGGTGTAGGCCAGCTTCTCCTTTTGCCCGCCCGACTTGCCGCCGGAGTCGGAATAGTGCTCGTGCTCGCTGTCGTCCTCGCGCCAGCGCTCGCTGGCGGCAAACACGAACCAGTTGCGCACGTCGGTGACCTTGGCGGTCCAGCGGCGGTCCTGCTCGGATTGCCCCTCGCGCCCGCGAAAGCGTTCGATGATGTGTTTGACCTGCAGGAACTTGGCTTCGGAATATTGGGTATCTTCAGAGCCGGTCAGCGCGCCTTCGGTACAGGCGCGCAGTTCGGTCTGGAAATCCCGAACGTCGGCATCCGGCGTCGGCTGGGCTTCCAGCACGATGTAGCGGCCGGCGTTGTAGTCGATCTGGGTCAGCGACTCGTTGATGCGCGCGATCCGTTCCTTGATCGTTTCCCGCTCGCGAGCCAATTGCGACTGGAAGTTCGCCACCTCGCGGATGGTGTTCTCGTTCAGCAGCTCCTTGAAGCGCGCTTCGAAGCGCGGCAGGTCGTCGGCGCGAAGCGAGTCGAGCATGCTGCGATATTCGAAGGCGGCTTCGATGCTGGCATCGACCTCGGCGGTCTCCAGCTTGAATGCTTCCTTGTACGCCGCCATCGCCTGGATGATCTTGTCGCGCAGGCGTTTGAGCTTCTGGTCCTCGGCATCGATTCGGGTCTGCAGCCAGTCGCGTATTTCGCGCTCGCGGTTGTCGCAGGATTCGACCGTGAGTTGATGTCCGCCCGGCGCCTCGCCACGCACGCTATCGAGTCGCTCGAAGTGCGCGGAGTGGGCGGCAAGAGTCGGCTCGTCCATTGCCGCTTGCGTCAGGGCGTACAAGGCTTCGGCATCGGTCTTCTTCTGCTCGGCTTTGGAGCGCTTGTCCTTGTGTTCCTCCAGCTCGGCTTCGGTGGTTTTCAATGTCGCAACGACCTCATCCAGCCGCTCGGCCAGCTGCTTCAGCACATCGGAGGCAGACTCCAGCCTCTGCTTCTCGTCCGTAAGCTTGGCCACTTCCAATGCAAGGGACTGCCAGTCGAGTTCGCGGAAATCGGCGTACTCGTCGAGTTTCGACAGCGCCGTGAGGCGATCCTTGAGTGCGTTCTGTTCGGCCTGGATCTTGGCGATGTGGCCACCCAGTTCGCCCAGATTCGCCTCCAGCTTCCTTGAATTGGCTTCAAGCGCAGCGATTTTTGCCGCATTGGTCCAGCCCAGTACGTAGCGGCTGCGGTCATCCAGTCGGTGGCGGTCGTCCTTCTCGTGACGCCCGCTGGGCGCCTTGATCTGGCCTGCGCGTGTGATGGCGTGCGTTTCACGGCGGAACTGCTCCTGTGTTGCGCAGCAGGCCACGTTGAAACGGTGTGCCAGCTCGCGTTCCAGCCAATCGTAGAAAGGAGAATCAGGCTTGATGGCCAGCTTTCGCGCCAGGGAGTCCCGGTGCAGGTTGGGCAGTTCGCCCCGTGAACTCTGGCGTACCCGGAAATAGACCAGACGCCCCCTGAGGTGCGTTTTATCGATCCAGTCAGCTACCGCTGCGTAATGCTCATCGGGCACCAGAAGCGACAAGCCGAAGCTTCGCAACAACCGTTCAGCGGCCCCCTCCCAGTCGTGCTCATCGTCACGCACTTGCAGCAGCTCGCCGGCAAAGGGCATATCCCCTTCGGACAAGTCGAGGGCCTTGCACAGTGCGGCGCGCATGGCTATCTGTTCAGCGGGGATGTTGCTGCGCCGGGCTTTCAGACTGGCAATTTCGGCGGTCAGCGCTTCGTGCGCCTGCTTGCCCTGGCGCAAGCTCACGCCGTGCTCGGTGAGGTCGTTTTGCAGATCCGCTTCACGTGCTTCCAAGCCGTTGCCCAGCTCTGTGAAACGACTGCGCAGCATCAGGAACCCGGCCTCTGTTTCGGCCGGAGCCTCGCTGGCGGCGCGTACCAGCCTGGCGTATCGCTGGGCTTTTTCCTGTCTCTTTTCCCGCTCTGTATCCTTGCTGCGAATGTCGGTGGCCAATCGTTCGATCCGGTCGCCGCCGTTGTCGGCAATGCTTTGCTTGAGTTCGCCTTCGCTGACTCGCTGCGCGTCACGTAGCGCCTCCAGGCGCTTGACCTGGACATTTTGCCGACCCCATTCATCCGCAAGGCTGGCGAGTCGTTTCTCCAAAAGCCCGAGTTTCAGGCCTGCGAAGTAGGGTCTGAGTGCCTCGCGGCAGGCGCGGAGTTCATCCGCCTGCGCGACAAGCATGGCGTGGCGCTCGCAGTCGCTGACCAGCGGCGAGAGCAGGTCCACCTGCCGCTTGGCCTTCACTACGGCTTCGTGTGCCCGGTTCAGGTCGTCGAAGTGGCCGATCAAGGCCGTGATGCGTGGCGCAATCTCGAAAGGTTCGAGCATGTGGCTGCGCACGAAGTCGGTCAGGTTGCCCACCGACTTCATCGACACCGTTTGGTGAAACAGTTCCAGAGCCTGTTCGTTGTCGATGCCGAAACGGCGGCGGAACCAGGCGCCGTAGGGCGGAAAGCTGTCGAACACCTCTGCGCCCGATCCACGTAGTTTCTTCCGCAGTTGAGCGATGTCCGAGCCGAAGCGGGCGAAGTCTGTCGCAATCGACAGGGCGCGTTCCGCGCAGACAAAAAAACGTGCGGGCTGACTTTGCGCATCCTTCATCCAGAAGACCTGAGCCAGCGTCACCGTCTGGTCGTAGCCCGCGTTATGGAAAACGCCCAGGATCACCGAGTAGCTGTTGTGGTCGCGCAGCGCCACGGGTTTGGCGGTGCCGCTCGCCTCATTGCGCTCGGACTTGTAATGCCCGAGCACGTAGGAGCGCAGCGTGCGCTCCCTGTTTTCGGCGCCGGCGGCCTTGTTGTAGGCGATGCGGTGCGCCGGCACCAGCAGCGTGGTGACCGCATCCACCAGCGTCGACTTGCCCGATCCGATATCGCCGGTGAGCAGGGCGTTCCTGCCGTTCGGGTTCAGCGCCCACACGCGGCCGTCGAAGGTGCCCCAGTTGAAAACTTCCAGGCTGTGCAAGCGGAAGCCAGAGCGCGCATCGTCAGCCGCGAAATCCAGCCCCAGGGTTTGCGCATCATTCACCGGAAGTTCCCCCCGGGGCCGCACCGAGCTGGGCCTGATAAGTTGCCAGCCGCGCATCGAAATCAGCCAGCCACTGCGCGTCCACGAATGCCTTGATGATGCGCCGCACCTCGAACACTCCGGTTTGACCTGCGCCTGATTTAAGCTTGCGCAGGAATCCCAGTTCCACGACCTTGTTGAGATGGGTCTCGATCTGGTCGATCAACCTGGCCTCATTGCTGCTTTCGGGCAGGAACACCCGGACCAATTCGACCACCTCGTCACGGCTGAGCACCAGCCGCGTGTCGCCGCCGCTCGCGTCGAACTCGGTCAGCTTCTTGCGCAGCAGCGCCAGCAGCAAGCTCACCGGAAACGACAGTGGACGCCTTGCAACCAAACGTGGCAGCCTGGGTGCCGCATCGTCTTCGCCTTCCTGGCGCGAGCGCAGGAAGGCGTAGCCCTCGGCCTCGTCAAGCGTCAACTCCAGGCCCAGCACCGCCACGTAGTCGCGCACCCGGGCTTGCAGGTTGAGCAGAGCATTCCAGAGGCCGGCGTCGGCTTCCCGATAGATCACTCCTTTGAGCAAAAGGATGACCAGAGCCGATAAGTCGCTCGTTGCCACAGTGTTGCCGGATTCCTGTTCTGCCATCATTACCTCACAAAGATCACACGCGGCAAACGCGCCCGCTTCTCATATTTATGGCCATCCGGGCCTTCGCGTCTCCAGACAATCGTCTCGGCCGCATCTTCATCCACCACCGTCTTGAAGGTGTCGCCCGCAAGTTGCAAATACGCCACCAGCTCTGCCAGGCCGTGCTGCAGAGGCTGCATCTCGCATAGCTCGCGCAGGGTGACTTGCGAGCGGTCCTGCAAGGCGTGCCGGATATGCCTGGCCACAGCGCCCTTGTCGATCACCACTTGCGAGTACAGCGCTGCCGCGTCCCCTTCAGCGTCGCCCTGTTCCAGTTCGATATCGGCGATCAATGGCTTGATGGCCGGGATGTGGAGCGTCCGTTCCATCGGCAATTCGATGTTGGCAGCGGTGTCCGCAATACCCATTACCTCGCCCGGCGGCGGCGACCCCCGCACGGCCAGCGCCTTGGCCTCGATGCTGTGCAGGATGTCCATGATGCGGCGGTTCTCCAGCCAGGCCTGGTCATCCAGAAAGCGCCGCAGCTGCTGCGACAGTTGGGCCACCGTGCGCTGAGTGTGCTCGCCGGCCTCCAGCCAGTCGTAATGCACGCGGCGGGTGCGGGCATCGGGCTTGAGTTCGGCGACCGGGGGCAGGGTCAGGACGCGGTCGAGCAGGGCCGACAGTTCTTCCTGCCGGCTGCTGGACATCAGGAAATCCCAGAATGCGCGAAAGCTGCGGCCCTGGTCGGAATCGGCAATCGCGTCGCGCTCGCCCATGATCTCCTCCAGCAGCGCGCCCTTTGATCCCTCCCACAGTGCGATGCGTTCCCGCACACGCCGGTCCAGCCCGCGAAAGTTGTGCTCCACCTCGCGAAAATCGGCGAGTAGTTCGCGCGCAAGCTGAATGAACTGCTGGAAGCGGTCTTTCAGTGCCGTGTCGTCCAGCAGCGGAATGTCGCCGGCCACAACGCGGGCGATTTCGGCGTCGATCTCGTCCCGCCGCTTGTGTAATTCCGCAATGCGCGTCTGCGGGTCGGTTTCGGAGCCCTCGCTCATCTGCTTGAGCAGCTCGAACAGCGTGAGCAAGCGCGACTCGGTGCCCACGAAGCTGCGCTCGATGAGTGTCCCCAGCCAGGCAATCGCCTTCTCGGTGGCCGGAGTCAGGTCGAAATGCGGTTCGTCCGATCCGTGGGCGTAGAACTTGCGCAGCCAGCTCCTCTCGGGAGCCGCCCAGTCGTTGAGGTATTCGAGTGCGGACTTGGGGAATGCCTCCGCGCCCAGCCGCTCGCGCAGCGCAAACAGTTCGTCTTCCAGCGCCTCGGCCAAGTCCGCCTGCGCCATTACCCGTACATTGGGCGCGATGAACACGCGCTGCAGTAAACTCGCCACCAGCGGCGCATGATCCGAGCGCAGCAGCCGCCAGGCCGGATGGCTCTGGCGCAGCAGGTCGAGGGTGGCGTAGTCGAGGCTCATCTGGCAACAAGCGCGCGCAGCTTGCAGGCGTTGCGGTTGACAGCGGGGTTAGACGTCAAGATCACAACGCCGCGATGAATTCGTCTGGCGATAGGTCGGCTTGGCGCAGAACACCTGCAAGGGTTCCAACCTTGACTTCGCTGTGCATTGGAATGACGCAGCCTTTGGAACCACGCCGCATGATGACGTGGCTGCCGGATTGGCGAATGTTCACAAACCCCGACTGTTCAAGTGCCTTGACTATCGTGGCTCCTGAAACGTGCGGCAGCTTAGGCATGTACGGAAACGCTGAACATGGTGACCAACGGATGCCCGGAAGCAGGTAGGGGAAACTCGGACAAATAGAGTGCCGTCGCCTCTGTCAGGTTGGCAATGGCCTCCTCGACCGTTTCACCTTGGGTGGTGGTGCCGGTTTCGGGATTGAGGGCAACGTATCCGCCTTCTTCGGCGGGGGTAAGAACAGCTGTCAGTTCCATGGCTGAATTCCGGGGGGAAAGTTTAATTGTCGCGTATTCCGGGAGTTGGTGCCCAACGAATGAATGTGGGCTTGATTCGGCTCCACCTCGGCGTCTGGGTGGTGCGTGGTTATTGACGCTTAAGCGTCTTTACAACCACGGCCTGCCCCTTGCGGGTGAAAGACATAACTCATTTTCCGTGGCGCTGGTGGATACGCTCGAAAACCGCTTCGCCGGGGATGGCGTCCACCTGGCCGGCGCGCAACTCATCAGGGCGGCGCTGCGCCACTTCCATCCAGGCCGAATCAACTACGCTTTCCGGTGTGTTCGAACTGCGCAGCAGCGTATCCACCACACGCGCCCGTTCTTCCACGGGCAACGAAGCGACTTCATCTATCAAGTCAACCGTTTTCATCTTCGACCCCCTTCATGTGCGTCCCATCGAAGTTTCCGCCCAACATCGTCCATCGCAGTTCGACCACGTCTTGATCCGGTGCAGCATGTCCTCGTTGCCGACCACGCGGCGCTTGCATGCGTCTTCCAGACCACGCTGCACCATGCGGTCAAACGCCAGTCCGCGAACAATCTCGTCGTAAGTGGCATCCTCGGACTGCGACCGCACCAGGTTCTGGATCAACTCCTTAGCGGTGTTCATGGCGTTGTTCCTCAGGCAGCGTGAATTCAACCGGATTGTGGATGGGGGGGCGCAATGCATGGCAAGGCGATATCAGGTGGTCGTGGCGTGTCGACCGCTCCGCGCTTACTTCCAGTTCAGGTCGAGCTTGCGGTGCGTAGCCGCGCAATCCCGCAGATACAGATTGATCAGGCTCTGATACGGGATGCCCACCTCTTCAACAGACGGTCAAACCATGGTCTGAGAATCATCCAGCCGACCTTCCACCGCGGTGAGGCGGAGGAGTAAGAAGCGAAGTGCGAACTTTGCGAACATAGACCTCGAACAAAGCAAACCGACCCATGCTCTCATGGCCTAATCTGAACTCCTACAAATGAACCCAACTCGGAGCGGACTTGACCTTTCCTCGCGTTTTTCCAGCCCGGAATCCAGCTTATTGCTGCGCTTGATTGGTCAACGGAAACTTCAAGGTGAAGACCGCCCCGCCACGGGGATCGTTTGCTGCGGTCAAACTGCCGCCATGCCGCTCGACAATGCCATAGGTGATGGCGAGGCCCAAGCCAGTGCCCTTGCCGACCGGCTTGGTGGTGAAGAAGGGTTCAAACAGATGGGGCAGGTTTTCTGGCGGGATGCCCGGACCGTTGTCCCGAATATTGACTTCCACCTGATCGCCCTCAGCATGGTGGACTCGCCGGGCGGTGATCTCCAGGCGGGGCTGGGCTTCTTCGGCGGTGGCGTCGCAGGCATTCTGCACCAGGTTCATCATGACCTGCTGCATCTGTCCGGGTGAGCCCACCACGGTGAGGTCTTCGGGCAGCGAGATGTTCACCTTGAGCTTGTCGGCTGCCGCCTTGGTAACCCAGTGCACTGCCTGTTCGATGACTTGGCCCAGGTTGAAGGGGTGGTCCCCGTTGCGGTCCACTGCCGAGAAGCGCTTCAGGCTGTCGACGATGTCGCGGGTGCGCTCGGCGCCTTCCACCGTGCCTTCGATCAGCGGTGACAAGTCTTTCAGCAGGTGGTCGATGCGCAACTCCAGGCGCAGCTTCGCCAGCGCGGCAGCGGGCTTGTCGGCGTGGATCGCGGCCAGGTAGGTTTCCAGGCGCTGGGCGTAACGTTGCAGGGCGTGGGTGTTGCCGAGCACGAAGCTAATGGGGTTGTTGAGCTCGTGCGCGACCCCCGCCACCAGCCGGCCGAGCGAGGCCATTTTCTCCGCGTGCAGCAGTTGCTGCTGGGTGCGCTTGAGGTCTTCGTGAGCTTCGCGCAGGGCCTGGTAGGCGCGGCGGAGTTCGCCCACCGGGCGGCCGGTGATGACCATGCCGACCTGGCTGCCCTGGTGGTTGTAGCGCGGCGTGCAGTTGAGGGAGACCGGCACGGCGCCGCCATCAACCCCGCGCAGTGGCAGTTCGCAATCGGCCAGGCCTTTCATGCCGCGCTGGGCGAACATGCGCTCGGCATTGGCACGGGCATCGGCATCGCCGAACAGTTCGAACAAGGGGGTGCCGATGAGGGCCTGCTCGGACTTGCCGGAAAACGCCACCAGCGCCTGGTTCACCACTTCGATGCGGCCGCTGCGGTCGCACACCACCAGGATGTCGGACATGGAGGCCAACACCGAGAAGACGAACTGCTGCGATTCCTCGAGGGCGGCATTCTTTTCCTCCAGCGCCACTTCGTACTGCAGCAGGTCGTTGTAGACCTCGTCCATTTTCCGGATAACTTCGATCCAGGCTTCCTCACCCAGCGCATCGAGGCCCTTGATGCGGGGGATGGGGGATGCGCCGCCGGGCGCCGGCTTGTGTTTGCCATGCCGCATGCCGTCCCCTTTCAATGCACCGTGCACACCATGCAGGGATCGAACGAACGCACCACATGCTGCACCGCCACCGGCATAGGATCGTCCGGCCCCACCGTCATGCCGGCCAGGGCCTGCTCCAAGGCGCCGGGCACGCCCGCCGCATCGCGCGGCGAGAAGTTCCACGTGGTGGGGGCGATGATCTGGTAGTTGTGGATGCGGCCTTGCCGCACACTGACCCAGTGTCCGAGGGCACCACGTGCTGCTTCCACCAGCCCCATGGCGCTGCCTTGGTCCGGCAGCGTGCCGTGGTCGCACCAAGGCTGGCCGGGCGCCAGTTGCTGGGCCCAGGCTTCCATCCGCGGTAGCACCAGGGCCAGTTCCAGCAGGCGCGCCAGCACCCGGGCCAGCACGCTGCCGCCGCTGGCGGCCACCAGTTCCCGAAGCAGCGGATGGCCAGCCACCATCTGGCGGGCCAGCGCGCCGGTTTCCATCACCTGGCCGTTGTAGCGAGGGGCCTTGCACCAGGAATAGGCCCCCGGCTTGTCGAGCAGGGGTTCGGTCACGCCATGGGCGGGCGGCTGAGTCCCGCCGGCCATCCAGGCAGAGCTGAGGTCTTCCACGACGGCGGCGGCGTCGAAAGTGGCCAACCCAGCATCCCAGATCCCGGCGGGGAAATTTTCGTAGGCGCCATAGCTCAGGAAGCGGTCGGTGCCCCGGCCCACTGACTCCAGCTTCAGCTCGAAGGCCGCCTCCAGGAACAGGGCCAGATCGCCGCTGTGTCCCGCCCGCCACCGGTGCAGCGCAGCCAGGCTGTCCAGTGCGGCAACGGACTCCAGCGCATCACCGAAGGTATGGCGTTCGAGAAAGCGCCGGAACGAACGCAGCAGGGCGATCAGGCGCAACACCTCGGCCTGTTCCAGCGGGCGGGCACTGCCGCCGGGTTGCAAGCTCAGGGTGTGCGGCCACTTGCCGGCCATGAGCCCCATCAGTTGCATGAAGCTTGAGCGCGCCGGCAGCACGTCGGCCGCCGCGCTGCCTGCCACCGCCTTGAAACGGGCCGCGAGCCGGGGGAACCAGGCCCTGTGCTGGTAGGAGGGGCGGGCGAAATCCGGCATGAAGAACAGGTAGAAGTGGGTGAGGTGGTCGGCCAGATTCTCGCAGGCTGTCACCAGCTGTTCGGCCAGCACGCCGTTCGGCGGCGGTGTCAACCCCATCAGTTCGCGCAGCGCCCTGGCCGCGGCGGCACTCTGGGAGACGGAACAGATGCCGCAAATGCGCGGCACGATCACCAGCGCATCCATCGGGTTCTTGCCCGGCAGCATCTGCTCGAAGCCGCGGTACAGAGGGGAGTTCACGTAGGCAGCGTCGATCCGTCCTTCGGCGATTTCGAGGCTGACCTCGAGGTCGCCTTCGACGCGGTTGAAGGGGCCGAGGATGCGGGTGCTCATGGGGTACGCCCTTTCACTTCAAGCCCGTTTTCTTGATCACCGGCGTCACCACCGTGTGGTCGGCCACCGCGTTCTCGCGCACCCGTTTCGGCGTGGCGGACTTGGACAGCGCGGCGAGCGCGACAAACCAGGCCTTGGGCATGTCCGAAGGCAGGCCGATGGGGATGCCGGCAATCTTCGGCGTTTCGGCGAAGGGGTGGCCGGGCTCCTCGAAGCGGGGTTCGGTGCAGCTCACGCAAGCGTAGCCCCCACGCAGGCAGGAGCCGCTGCCATTCCACAAGCGGGTGTTGCAGTCGGCGTGGGCCTGGGTGCCCTTGCAGCCCAGGTTCTCCATCAGGCAGCCCTGGTCGGAGGGCTTTTCGGCGCTGGCCTTGAACTCGTAATACTCGTTACGCGGGCAGCCGTGGTGCACGAGGTGATCGGTGTAGAGCCGGGGCCGGTTGAGCGGATCCAGATCGGCCGAGCCGAAGCGTGACAGGGCCAGCGCCATCAGGGTATCCAGTACCCAGCCCGGATGGGTGGGGCAGCCCGCCACGTTGATCACCGGCAGGCCGGCGCCGGCGCGGAAGGCCACCCCCAGCAGGCCGCCCGGATGATCGCCATTATATTGCAGCCCGACCGCCCCACCCGGGTTGCCACCTGCTGCGGTGATGCCGCCAAAGGCAGCGCAAGTTCCGACCGCCAGCACATGTTGGGCGCGAGCGGCGAGATCGGTCACCCAGGACATCATCGGGCGGCCGGTGCCGGACAGCAGGTGAAACCGTCCGCTGCCGTGGGGGCCGCTCATCACCGAGCCTTCCACGCACAACATGTCCAGCCGCTCGCGGCCCTCGGCGCAGGCGCGCAGGATATCCAGCGCTTCGCCACCGCTTTCCTGGCTCAGGCTGGGGTGCCACAAGAGGCGAATGCCGGTCTCTTCGAGCAGGGCGAACAATTGCGGCTGCTCCGCGTTGAGCAGGGACAGGGTGCAGCCGCCGCAGCCGCCGGACTGCAGCCACAGCAGGTTCAGGGGTTCAGTCATGGTCTTCCACCTTGGCGAGTCGCGCGGGCCGTTCCACCCCCAGCCGCTGCATCTTGCTGCGCAGGCCGAGGCGGGACAAGCCCAGTTCCTGCGCCGCCCGCGAGATGTTGCCGCGATGGCGGGCCAGGGTGTCCTGCAGCAGCTTGATTTCGAGGGCATCGACTTGGCCGCGCAGGCCGGCGTTTTGATCCGCTGCCGGGCCGGCTTGGCGGATCGCGGGGGCGAGCAGGTCCGCGCCCAGGGTCGGGCCGTCGGACAACACCAGCATGCGCTGGATCTCATTCATCAGTTCGCGCACGTTGCCCGGCCAGGCGTACGCGGCCAGGTGCGCCAGCACGCCGGGGGCGAAGCCCTTCACTGGCCGGCCCAGGCCCGCACTGGCCCGCGCCAGGATGCTCGCGGCCAGTAGCGGGATGTCCATGGCCCGCTCGCGCAGGGGCGGCACCCGCAGCGGCACCGTGGCCAGCCGGTAGTAGAGGTCGCCGCGGAAGCGGCCGGCCTGCACCTCAGCTTCGAGGTCGCGGTTGGTGGCGGCAATCACCCGCACGTCCACGCGCTGCGAACGACTGCTGCCGAGCGGGCGGAACTCGCCTTCCTGCAACACCCGCAGCAGCTTGACCTGGAAAGCGGGCGAGGTCTCGCCGATCTCGTCCAGGAACAGGCTGCCGCCATCGGCCTGCTGGAACAGGCCGACGCGTTCCTCGTAGGCACCGGTGAAGGCGCCGCGCTTGTGGCCGAACAGCTCCGACTCCAGCAGGGTGTCCGGCAGGGCGCCGCAGTTCTCCACCACGAAGGCCTTGTCGGCCCGCCCGCTGGTGTAATGGATCGCCCGCGCCAGCAGTTCCTTGCCGGTGCCGGACTCGCCCTGCAACAGGATGGAGACGTCGTAGCGGGCGGCCCGCTGCACCTGTTCGCACACGGCGTTCATTGGGCTGTCCGGCGCACGGACGATATTGTCCAAGGCGAAGGCCGCTTTCACGCGCTGCCGGTTGGTCTCGACCCGCCCCCGCAGCGAGGGCTCGGCGGCGCGCAGTTCCATCGCCAGCTGGCAGTTTTCTCGCTGCAGGCGATACAACTCGGCGGCACGTTTCAGGGTCAGCAGCAGCTGTTCGGGATGCCAGGGCTTCAGCAGGTACTGGTAGATGCCGGCTTCGTTGATGCCGGCGATGATGTCTTCGCTGTCGGTGTAGCCCGAGATGATGATGCGCACCGCATCCGGCCAGTCGTGCCGCACTTCCTTGAGGAAGGCCACGCCGCTCACGTCCGGCATGCGCTGGTCGGTGAGCACGACCTGGATGGTTTCCCGCTCCATGATGGCCCGGGCCTCGGACGCCCCCGATGCGGTGAACACCTCAAAGTCCTCTTCCAGGGTGCGGCGCAGGGATTCCTGCGAGCGCACCTCGTCATCGACGACCAGGACGGTGGGCAGAGCGGTCATGCCGTGTCCGCCGCCGGCACCACCCAGATCGAGGCAGAGTATCCGCGGTTGAGGGCGTGGGTCAGCATATGCGCGGCAGCTGCTCGCCCGAGAGCCAGTCCACCATGCGCCGTCCGCCGAACGAGGTCTTCATCTGCACGAAGCCCCGCGGGTCGGCCACCACCGTGCCGATGACCGCGGCCTGCTGGCCCTGCGGATGCGCACGCATGGCGGCGAGCAGGGTCTGCGCGTCCGCCGCCGCGCAGACGGCGATGAGCTTGCCTTCGTTGGCGATGTTGAGCGGATCCAGCCCCAGCAGTTCGCACGCGGCATTCACCTCCGGCTTCACCGGAATCGCGGCTTCATCCAGATGGATGCCGACCCCGGACTGGTGGGCGATCTCATTGAGGGTGGCGGCCAGCCCGCCGCGGGTGGGATCGCGCATCACCCGGAGCGTGGCGCCGCTGGCCAGCATGGCAGCAGTGAGGCCGTTGAGGGCGGCGCTGTCGGACAGGATGGGCGCATCGAAGGACAGGTTTTCACGTTTGCTCATGATGGCCATGCCGTGGTCGCCGACGCTGCCGGACAGCAGCACGGCATCGCCGGGCTGCGCCAGGTCGCCGGAAAGATGAACGCCATCGGGCAGGAAGCCGAAGCCGGTGGTGGTGATGAACACGCCGTCGCCCTTGCCCTGTTCCACCACCTTGGTGTCGCCGGCCACCAGCTTGACGCCGGCGTCCCTGGCCGCTTGGGCCATGGATTCGACGACGCGGGCAAGATCGGCCAGCGGAAAGCCTTCCTCCAGGATGAAGCCGGCGGTGAGGTAAAGCGGCGTCGCCCCCATCACCGCCACGTCGTTGACCGTGCCGTGCACCGAGAGGCCACCGATGTCGCCACCGGGAAAGAACAGCGGCGACACCACATGGCTGTCGGTGGACACCACCAGGCGCCCCTCACCCTGGGGCAGGCAGGTGCCGTCGTTGCCCTGCGCCAGATATTCGTTGGCGAGATGTTTGGCAAACAGGTCGGTGATGAGTTGCACCATGGCGCGGCCGCCGCCGCCGTGGCTCATGTCGACGCGGCCGTGCTTGAGATCGAGCGGGCGGGCGTAGCCTTTTTTCACCTGGCCGCTCATGTCGGCGTGGCCTCCACGTCCCTGTAGCGGCCATAGGTGTAATGCGCCGCGCAGGCACCTTCCGACGACACCATGCAGGAGCCCATCGGATTCTCCGGCGTGCAGACCGTGCCGAATATCTTGCAGTCGGTGGGCTTCTTCACGCCGCGCAGAATCGCTCCGCACTCGCAGGCCTTGTTGTCGGGCACCGGCCGGTATTGCAGGTTGAAGCGGCGCTCGGCGTCGTGTGCGGCATAGCGCTCGCGTATCTGCAGCGCGGAATACGGCACCTCGCCGAGGCCGCGCCATTCGAAGCTGCTGCGCGGTTCGAACACCTCGGACACCAGCTTCTGCGCCTTGGCATTGCCGTCCGGGGTGACCGCCCGGGTGAACTCGTTTTCCACTTCCGCGCGGCCCTCGTTGACCTGCCGCACCAGCATGCGGATGGCCTGCATCACGTCGAGCGGCTCGAAGCCGGCGATCACCACCGGCTTGCGATACGTTTCGGCGAAGGCGGCGTAGGGCCGGCTGCCGATCACCGTGGAAACATGGGCCGGGCCGACGAAGCCATCCAGTGGCACGGTGCCCAGTTCGCGCACTTCGGGTGAATCCAGGATGGCGGTGATGGCCGAGGGGGTGAGCACATGGCAGCACAGCACGCTGAAGTTCTGCAGCTGTTCGGCGGCCGCCTGCTTGATCGCCACCGCGGTGGGCGGCGTGGTGGTCTCGAAGCCGATGGCGAAGAACACCACTTGCTTGTCGGGGTTGTCGCGGGCGATTATCAGCACATCGGTCACCGCGTAGACCATGCGAATGTCGCCCCCGCGCGCCTTGGCTCGCATCAGCGAGAGGCCGTTCGAAGCGGGCACGCGCACGGTGTCGGCGTAGGTGCAGAGGATGACGCCGTTCTCCAGCGCCAACTGGATAGCGAGGTCGATGCGACCGATCGGCAGCACGCACACCGGACAGCCGGGGCCGTGAATCATGCGCACGTTGGGCGGCAGCAGGTCCGGCACGCCGTAGCGCGAGATGGCGTGGGTATGGCCGCCGCAGAACTCCATGAAGCTGTAATGGTGGTCGGGCCTAACCTCGGCGGCGATGGCGCGGGCCAGCCCCTGGGCGACCTCGCCATCGCGGAATTCGTCCACGTACTTCATGACGCCGCCGCCGCCGGTTCGGTGAGACCGGCCTCCGCCATCAGTGTCAGGGTCTTCTCCGCCTCGTCCGGGTCGAGGCGGGTCAAGGCGTAGCCGACGTGGACGATGACAAAATCTCCCACTCTTACGTCTTCCACCAAGGCAAGCGAAATATCCTTGCGTACGCCGCCCAGGTCAACGATGGCTTGATCTTCGGCGGCGATTTCCACTACGCGGGCGGGGATGGCCAGACACATGATTACGATCCTTTTTGCTGAATAGCCTGTATTGCAACCCAAGCCTGTCCCAGAGACAAGCCGCCGTCATTCGGCGGCACCTCACTCGCCTCCAGCACGGTGAGTCCGCGCGCGCGCAGCTGCCGGCCGAGGCTGCGGCTGAGGATGGCGTTCAGAAAACAGCCGCCGCCCAGGGCCAGGCGGCGCACACCCTGCTGGCGGGCGGCGCGCGCGGTCCAGTCGGCCAGGGCCTGGACCAGCGTGGCGTGGAACAGACCGGCGCCGCGGATCGGGTCGGATTCGTGGGTCAGCCGCGCCAGCAGCGGCAAGAGATCGAGACGGCCGTCGTCATGCAGGACATAGCCGTTCTCCAGCGCAGCGACGGCGCCGGCCTGCCCGGCCAGGCCTTCCAGCAGCATCGCCGCCTGTCCCTCGTAGGCCATGACCTCACGCACCCCCAGCAGGCCTGCCGCCGCATCGAACCAGCGCCCCAAGCTGCTGCTGGACGGGCAGTTCAGATTTCGTTGCAGCAGTTGATTCAATTGCTGCGCCGCTGGCTGAGTGGGAAAACGCTGTGCGATTTCCGCGCCGCGCCCGAGCCGATGCAAGGCCGCCGCCGCCATGCGCCAGGGCTCTTTCGCCGCCGTGTCGCCGCCGGCCAATGAGAGCGGCGCGAGGTGGCCCAGGCGGCTGAATTGATCGCCGTCTACATGTAGCAGCTCGCCGCCCCAGGCGGTGCCATCACTGCCCAGTCCCACTCCATCCAGCGCCAGACCGAGTATCGGACCGCTGACCGCGTGTTCCGCCGCCACCGCGGCAATGTGCGCGTGATGGTGCTGCACCGCGACGGCCGGCACGCCCCATTGCGCAGCCAGCGCCATGGCATGGCGTGAGCTGAAGAAATCCGGATGCAGGTCATGGGCCACGGCCTGCGGCGTGACCTGCAGGATGTCGAGCAGATGCTGCGCCACTTCGGTCAGCATGCCGCACGCGGCCGGGTTGTCGAGTCCGCCGATGTGCTGCGAGACGAAGGCCTCGTCGCCGCGGGTGACGCAGAGCGTATTCTTGAGATAGCCGCCCAGCGCCAGCACCGACGGCCCGGCATGCGGCAGACGGATGGCGCGCGGGGTATAGCCGCGCGCGCGGCGGATGAACTGGCTGGCCGGCTGGGCCGGGTCGCCGGCCTGCCGCACAACGGAGTCGTCGCAGCGCACCACGATGTCGCGGTCATGCAGCAGCAAGGCGTCGGCGATGCCGGCCAGCCGCGCCACTGCTTCGTCGTTGTTAATCGCCAGTGGTTCGCCGTTGGGGTTGGCGCTGGTCATCACCAGCAGCAGATCCTGGGGCTGAGTCATCCACGCCGTGCTGGCGGGCTGGCCGATGGCTTCATGCCACAGCAGCCAGTGCAGCGGCGTGTAGGGCAGCATCACGCCGAGCCAGCCAAGCCCGGGCGCGATACCTGGCAAGGCGGCGTCGGCGCCGGGCCGCTTGCGCAGCAGGCAGACGGGGCGTTGCGGCGATTGCAGCAGGTCGGCCTCGCCAGCGTCCCACTCGACCCAGTCGCCGAGCGAGGCGAGGTTGGCCGCCATCACGGCAAAGGGCTTTTCCTCGCGCTGCTTGCGTTCGCGCAGTCGACGCACGGCTTCGGCATTGCGCGCATCGCAGGCGAGATGAAAGCCGCCCAGGCCCTTGATGGCGACGATCTGGCCGGCGCGCAGGCGGCGCAAGGTTTCGGCGATGGGGTCGGTGCAGGCGATGGCGTGCCCATCGGGGTCGACCAGGTTGAGTTGAGGCCCGCACACCGGGCACGCCGTCGGCTCGGCATGAAAACGCCGGTCGCCCGGGTCGCGGTATTCCCGCGCGCAATCCGCACACAGCGGAAACGCCGCCATGCTTGTCTGCGCGCGGTCGTAGGGCAGGCCGCGGGTCAGGGTGTAGCGCGGCCCGCAGTGGGTGCAGTTGATGAAGGCGTGGCGCCAGCGCCGGTTGGCGGGGTCGAACATTTCCGCCAGGCAATCCGGGCAGACCGCGGTGTCGTGGCCGATCATCGTCGCGGCCTCGCCGGCCCCGCTTTCACTGATGCTGAAATCGGAAAACGCGCCGCTGGCCGGCGCATCGGTCCAGCTCAGTTCGCGTAGCTGGGCCAGCGGCGGAGTCTCTGCGGGCAGGCGCTGCGTGAAGGCCTCGATCCGCTCGGCCTCGCCTTCTACCCATATCTCGACCCCGGCGGCATCGTTGCGCACCCAGCCGGCGAGCTGCAGCTCCCGCGCCAGATGCCACACATAAGGCCGGAAGCCGACGCCCTGGACGATGCCGCTGACGCGCAGGCTGCGCTGCAAGCGTTCAGCAGAATTCAGGCTAAGGGCAGGGGCCGGCCCATTCATGGAAACTCAGCCACCCGTCGCCAACTGCGCTTCCAGCTCGGCGATGCGCTGCTTCAGCACATCGACGCTCTGCAAGCGTGCCGTCCTGGCCTGATCAAGACCCGCCAGCAACCACGCCAGCCATGCGTCCATGCCCTGGCCGCGGGTGGCGGAAACCTGCAGCACCTCGAGTTTGGGGTTCACCCGCTGCGCGTAGTCGATGCACCGGGCGACGTCGAAATCGAGATAGGGCAGCAGGTCCACCTTGTTGAGGATCATCAGGTCGGCGGCATGGAACATGTCCGGGTATTTGAGCGGCTTGTCCTCGCCCTCGGTCACCGACAGGATAACGACCTTGTGCGCCTCGCCCAGATCGAAGGCGGCCGGGCAAACCAGATTGCCGACGTTCTCGATCATCAACAGGCTGTCGTCGGGCAGATTCAGGCTTTCCAGCGCGTGGCCCACCATGTGGGCGTCGAGGTGGCAGCCCTTGCCGGTGTTGACCTGGATCGCCGGCGCCCCGGTGGCGCGGATGCGGTCGGCATCGTTACTCGTCTGCTGGTCGCCTTCCACCACGGCGACCCGGGCCTGTTCCTTCAGCATCTCGATGGTTTTGACCAGCAGCGTGGTCTTGCCGGAGCCGGGGCTGGAAACCAGATTCACCGCGAAGATGCCGTGTTCGGCGAAGTGCTTGCGGTTGCCCTCGGCATACGTGTTGTTCTTGCCGAGGATGTCCTGTTCGATGCGCACCATGCGTGCCTGGCTCAGCCCCGGCGCGTGGGCATGGGCGGGACCGAGGCCGTAATGCAAATCGCCGGTGGGCGCGCGGAAGCGCAGCGCGCCGGCATGCGCATGTTCATGGGCATCATGGCCGTGCCCGTGGGGATGCGCATGGGAATGGCCATGTTCGTGCGGGTGTGCGTGATCATGTCCTTCGATTCGGGTTTCGCCTTCGCCGCAGCCGCAGACAGTACACATAGTCAGACTCCTGAATTCACTCGACCAACAAATCCTTGACCCGCATTTCCGTGCCGCCGGTGGCCTGCACCTGATAGCTGCCGCATTTCGGGCAGGGGTCGTACAAGGCGCTCACCAAAACCGTTTCGCCGCAGCCCAGACAATAGCCCTGACCGGGCAGACGCTCCAGTTCGACCCGCGCGCCGTCGGCCACACTGCCCTTGAGCACGACATCGAGGCAGAAGCTCAGCGCGTCCACTTCGACGCCGGACAGCGCGCCGATCTCCAGGCGCACCTCGGTGACCCGGCGGAAACCCTGCTGGGCAGCGGTGTCTTCCACGATCTGCAGAATACCTTCCGCCAGGGACATTTCATGCATCGCTCAATTCGACTCCATAGGCTACGCAGGGGTCCAGCGACTGGGAAACCAGTCGGGCGCGGGCTTCCAGGCCGGAGCTGGCGGCCAGCCCGGCCAATGCCTGGGCGAGCGGGCCACCGGCCTGAAAGTTCCACTCCGTGGGGGCGATGATGCGGTAATCCGCCACCCGCCCATCCTGCAGTCGCACCACATGAAGCAGCAGGCCGCGCGAGGTTTCCACGCCGGCCATGCCGACATTGTCCTCCAGCGTCCAGGATCGAACCACTGCGGCCCTATCGGATGAGACCGGGTCGGCACGCAATCGTTGCGGCAATTCGGCCAGTTCCAGCAGGCGGGCCAGCAAACGCGCACCGACGCCACGCCCGCGCCGGACGGTCCACTCCGCCAATATGGGATGATCCGCCATCCGCGTCAGCGCGCCGGTTTCGGCCGGTTCGCCGAGCCAGCGCGGCTCGGCGCAAAATGCCGCATCGTCCAGCGCTTGCCGGGCCAGGCCGGCGGCCAGGGCCGAATCGAGATGGGGTAGGGCAGGCAGCAAAGGCGCACGGCTCAAGCCCATGTCTGCGCCGTCACCCAGATCGGCAAACAATTTGGCGACCAGGGTCGCGCTTCGCTGTCGCCATGCATCGAAGCCTGCCAGGTCGCGACGTGCCCATTCGACAGGAGGCTCTCCCAGCAGCGTGGTCTCCAGCAACCCGTCCAGGGCATCGGCGAAACGCGCCGGTTCGATCGCAACTTGGCGTAGCGCCAGCAGGCTCGGCATGTCGGGCGCGCGCCCAGCCTGCTCCGGCCAGCTGAGCAACAGGCGCCAGGCGTGTTCCTGGGCGGCTTCCACCCGAACCGTGTGTTCGCGTTGCCGCAGCACGTCCCGCCCGGGCGTCAGGCCGCGCGCGGCCTCGCACGCGGCCTGAGCGGCAACCCGCTGGGCCTTGCCGCACAGGCTGAAAATGAAGCCGGCCAGATCGGCCGCCTCGTCCGGCCCGCGCCCGGCCATCAGTTTCTGGGCCAGCTGAGGCCGGCTGGAGCGGATCGCCACTCCCGTCACCGCGTCGCCCGTGCGGGTCAACTGGATGTCGATGCGGCCTTCCAGGCTGGAATTCACGTCTTCTCTCCGGGGCGCAGCAATGCGCCGAGAAAGCCGCGCCGGCTCACCGGCTGCTCCAGCCGGGCGACCAGGCCCACCGCAGGCGCCGCGTCGGGCGCAGCCGGGCTGAATACTTCTGTCAGGACAGCCGTCGCCATCTCGCGCGCCCGGGCCATGTCCGGGAACGCGAACATGGGCGAGAACAGGGAACTGGTCAGGTAGGGGCCCAGTTCATCTTCGTGGGCACTGAGGAATTCATAGGTGCCCGAGGGCAGTTCCACTTCGCGCCGGGTGCCGCTGGCCTGGAGGGTTCCGGCGGTCGCGCCGTCCGGCAGGCAGATCAGGTTCATGAACCAGGGGGTGATGAGCACGCCCACCCAGGCGTCGCCCCTGCGCCGGAACCCCACGGCTTCCACATCGAGGGCCGGATTGAGAAGGGCCATACCGGCCATGCGGGTGGCGGCGATGGCGCGGAAAATCGCTTCCAGCCGGAACGCCGGGTCGTGTTGGGTGGGCGCGTCAATCATCGAGCACCATGAATTGTTCCCGGGCACCGTCGCAGTTGGGACAGCGCCAGTGCGACGGCAGATCGGCGAACGCGGTGCCGGGCGGGGCCTGCCACACCGGGTCGCCCTCCGCCGGATCGTAGACATGCCAGCAGATCTTGCATTCGAGGCGGGCGGCAGGCGGCAGGCGGCTGGCGTCACCGAGAAAGGAACCTTCGAACGTGTTCATGGCCGTGAATACTCAGTGTCAGGTTGGTTCGCACTGCAACAGCATGGCCCTGGATGGCGGGGTTTGTCTCCCCTTTTTGAAAAGGAGAGCACGCCTCAGCCGATCCACTCCAGCACTTCGGCCAGCCGCCCGGCACTGTCTTCGAGATCCTCGGCAGCGGCACAGGCCACCTCGGGCACGTCGGCGACCTCGAGGGTGTTGAGGATCAGCGCGTCCTGCGAGTTGAAGAACTGCACCCACCAGACCCTGGCGACGCCGGTGGCGGTGATGCGGCAATTGCCATAGCCGCGCGACAGCAGCGTCACCTGGCCGCGGCCCAGGCATTGATCGAGCCAGGCGCCGTCCTCGGGCGTGAAGGGCAGCAGCGAGAGGTTGATCACATGGCTGGCAGCGCTGGGCCGTGCCACCTGCTCGGCGATTTCCGCCAGCAGAGCCGGCGCATTGGTGACACCGGGACCGGGTGGGGAAAAAACCGGCGCGGGCAATCCGCTCTCCCTGGCACGCCGAACCGTGACCGGCACGTCGCCCACTTCCACCCGATCGGCGAAAGCGTGGCCTGCGTGATCCCGTCCGCGCACCCGCCAGACACCGGCGAACACGCTTTCCTGGATCGTCAGGGTGCCGTTCTCGCCAACCACCTGGGCGCTGACTTCGCCCTCGCCCAGTATCTGGTCGATCAGTTGCCGCTGGGCTTCGGCCAGACCGCTCATGTCCAGGCTCAGCGTGCTGCGGGTGGCGCGCCAGCCCTGCACCGTCTGCAGCAAGCGGCCCATCCAGATGCTGGCATCGGTCCGTTCGTCCATCTCCTCCAGCTCCGGCAGGATCGGGGCTTGATAGGTGCGCATTTCGTGGGGCATGGGCAGGTAATCGAGGGCCTCGTCCTCCTGCTGGGAGCCGGGACCAAGGGCGACGACGGGAATGGGAAAAGCATGCATGGCGAAGCCCTCAGTGGCAGATGGCGGCAGCGGAACTCACGGCGATGCCGATGGACGGCGGCCGGGTGACAGGACTGGCCAGCAATTCGTTGGTGCGGGCGAGATAGACCGACCAGTCCTGGATGCCGGAGATCACACCGACATAGGCACCGCTGCGCAGGAAAACCAGCGTGGGCCAACGACTGAAGCCGAAGCGGGCCTGCAGGGCCGGCTCCAGTTCGGAGGCAACGACCGCCGTGCGAAAACGGCCGGAAAAGGCGCGCAGGATTTCCGGCAGCACCACGGCGACGTCGAGACATTCCGGATGCTGGGCGGGGTCGCCGCCGCAGAACAGCACGGCGTCGCCGGGCGCATCGCAGAAGGCGTCCAGGTTGCCGGCGTCCAGCAGCGGGTAGCCGAATGTGTCGACGAGGCGGGCGAGCAACGGGTGGCGTGGATTCATGTCGGATTTCCTCTCAGGTGCGGCGGCAGTTCGGGCGTGCGGTCGATGAGGTCCGCGAAGTGGCGGGAAATATCGGTCTCGCCGGCCATCACAGCCTCGAGCCCGTCCAGCGCGGCGTTGATGCGCGCCGCGGTTTCGTCGTCGATTACTTCGCGCGCCGCGTCGATGAAAGCCAGCAGCCAGGTGCCGGGCGGCTGTTCGCCGACCAGCGCCAGGTCGAGCTGGCGCACCCCGCCACGGCCTTGGCAGCGCGCGACGTAGCCGTGGCATTCGACGACCTGCACGGGGATGCCGATGCACATCAGCGCGTTCCTTCCGGCGGCAGAAAGCGCCCGTCGCCGATGCGGCAGGCCATTTCGGCGCTCGGCCGCTGGCCTTCGTAGCGTGCGATGTCGAGGCTGTCCAGGGTGATGCGTTCCGCCACGCCGGGGTGCGCGGCACGCCGCCGCGGTTGCGCCTGCCAGGCGCGCAGGATGTCGAGCGCCAACGCCAGCGCCTCCGGCATGCGCGCCTTGACCGTGCCCGACAGGCTGCCGCCGTAATCGTCCAGGATCTCGGGCTGGCAGCCGATCAGGGTGACGTTGTCGGGATGCCATCCCCGCAGGCCGGCCACCGACAGCACTTCCTGGAAGCCGGTCTGGTGCAGGCTCATTTTCTTGACGCCCATGAAGGCGGGCACGGCGTCGTCGCACACCACTTTCAAACTGCCGGGCGCCAGGCCGTAATCCACGGCGTCGAAGATCAGCAGGCGGCGGCAGCCTTCCACATAGGGCAGCAAATACAGGCCCTGGGTGCCGCCGTCGAGCAGGCGGGTGCCGGGGGTGAAGCACCAGTCGGCGTGCAACGCCTCCAGAGTGCGGATGCCGAAGCCTTCATCCGCCCACAACAGGTTGCCGATACCCAGCACCAGGGTGTCGCAGGCGTAATCGAGCGGATCGTCGATGCGCTGCATCGCGTTCATCCCAGCGCCATCCAGGCCCCGGCCAGGGCGATGCCGACGCCGCCGAGGCGCAAGGCGAGTTCGGCGCGGTGGCGGGCCACCCAGCCCATGGCCATGCCGATGCCATGCAGCGAGGCGGTGGCCAAAACGAAGCCGGCGACGAACCCGCCCAGCCCGGCGCCCACCGGAAATTCGGCGCCGTGGGCGTAGCCGTGCAGCAAGGCGAACAGCGCGACGATGGCCATCCCGGCCGGGGTGGACAGGCGCAGCGAGAATGCCACCAGCAGGCCCAGGATCAAAACCGAGGCGGCGATGCCGGCTTCGAGCTGCGGCAGGGCGAAACCGGCCAGGCCGAGCAGGCCGCCCACCACCATGCTTGCCACGAAGGCCAGCGGAATTTTACAGCCGGCATCGCGGCCGCGTTGCTGGGCCGCCCACAGCCCCACGGCGAGCATGGCCAAGGCATGGTCGAGGCCCGAATAGGGATGGCCGAGACCGGCCAGCAGACCGTCGGCGTGGACGGGGTGGGCAAGCGCCGGGCCGGACAGCAGCATCAGGACCAGCACGGCGAACGGGGAAAAAGATTTCATCGGGGACTCCTTGCGATTCAGGGGAAAGGGTTGGCGGGCGGCGACGCTCACGGCTTGTCGTCCTTGAACATGCGCCAGCCAGACAGCATGGTGGAGACCAGGCTTTGCCGCGACATGATGTCTTCGCGCAGCGCGGCATACACATGCACCAGCACGAACACGACGAGCACCCACAGCCCCAGGTGGTGCCAGGTGTGCACGTCCTGGCTCTGGCCGAACAGCGGAATCACCCAGGAGCTGAACAGGGTGTGGGCCCAGCTGCCTTCCTGGGCGCCTTCACCGTAGAGAGCGAAACCGGTGACGATCATGAACAGCACCGTGGTGAGGAACAGGAAGAACATGGCGAGCTGGGCCAAGGGATTGTGGCCGACGTACTTCTTCGGCCGCCGCTCCATGAACAGATACCAGCGCAGCTCGAACAGCACCTCACGCCACCATCTGGCGTTGAAGATGGGCAGCACGAATAGTTGCCGGGCATGGTGGTTGCCCACGAAGGCCCAGTAGAGCCGCCCGAGGAAGCCAATCAGCAGCACGTAGCCGGCGCTGAAGTGGGCGAAGCGGATGTAGCCCATCAGAAAGTTGGCGCTGGCCTCGCCGGGCTGACTCGGCAGCGGGCTGGCGATGAACCAGCCGGTGATGGCCAGCACGGTGATGGCCAGCGCATTGATCCAGTGCCAGAGGCGCACCGGCGCTTCGTAAACGTAGACCGCCTTGACCGCGCGCCCGTGGGCTTCGGCTTCCTGCATATCTTGTGCTGAGAGCATTTCTATCTCCTTGGTGAGCGGTGAGCGGGAAGCAGTGAGCGGGAAAAACCCCCGCCACAACCGCTCGCTGCATACCGCTTACTGCTTGCCATTCAGCGAACACGAACCTTGCTCATCTCCTGCCCATCCGGTGACATCACATGGGTGGAGCACGCCAGGCAGGGATCGAAGCTGTGCAGGGTGCGCAGGATTTCCAGCGGCTGGTCGGCGATGGCCACCGGGGTGTTCATCAGGCTGGCCTCGAAGGCGCCGATCTGGCCCTTGGCGTCGCGCGGGCTGCCATTCCAGGTGGTGGGGACGACGCACTGGTAGTTGTCGATCCTGGTGTCCTTGATGCGGATCCAGTGCCCCAGCGCGCCGCGCGGGGCTTCGGTGAATCCCACGCCCTTGGTTTCCCTGGGCCAGGTGGATGGCTCCCATTTTTCGATATTGGCGGTGGCGAGGTCGCCGGCCTTGAGGTTGGCCATCAGCTTGTCCTGGAAGTAGCGCATCTTGTGCGCCGCCCACGAGGCTTCCAGACCGCGCGCGGCAGTGCGACCCAGGGTGGAGAACAGCGCCGGCAGCGGCAGGCCCAGGTCCGTGAGCACCTTGTCCACCGGCTCCTTGAACTCCGGCTTCTTCTGCACGTAGCCGATGATGTAGCGGGCCAGCGGGCCGACTTCCATGGCGTGGCCGCGCCAGCGCGGCGCCTTGATCCAGGAATACTTGCCGCCTTCGTCGATCTGCTCGATGTTGGTGGACGTCCCCTTGGCGTTCTTGCCCAGTTCGTAGTGGGCCTCGGTGACGCCGTCCCAGGGATGCAGGCCTTTGCCCGGCTCGGAATACTTGAACCAGGAGTGGTCGACGAATTCCTGAATCTGGGTCGGGTCGCGCAGGTCCACCTCGTGCACCTTGGAGAGGTCGCCGTTGATGATGGCGCCGCGCGGCAGCATCAGGTTCGATTCCGAGTAATCGTTGGCATGGTCCGGGATGTCGCCGTAGGACATCACGCTGGTGGACGACAGGCCGCCGCCGTGGGTCCAGTCCTTGTAGAACGAGGCGATGGCCAGCAGGTCGGGAATATAGACGTTGTCGATGAAGTCGATGCTGCGGTCGATAATGGAGGACACCAGGTTGAGGCGCTCCATGTTGATCGCGCCCACGGCGCCGGTGTCGTTGATGTTGATGGCGCACGGCACGCCCCCCACCAGCCAGTTCGGGTGCGGGTTCTTGCCGCCGTAGATGGTGTGGATCTTGACGATCTCCTTCTGGAAATCGAGGGCTTCCAGGTAGTGGGTTACCGCCATCAGGTTGGCTTCCGGCGGCAGCCTGTAGGCCGGGTTGCCCCAGTAGCCGTTCATGAACGGGCCCAGCTGGCCGGATTCGACGAACTTCTTCAGTCGGTTCTGCACGTCGCGAAAGTAGCCGGGCGAGGACAACGGCCACGACGAGATACTTTGCGCCAGTTCCGAGGTCTTCTTCGGGTCGGCCTTGAGGGCCGAGACCACGTCCACCCAGTCCAGCGCGTGCAGGTGATAGAAGTGCACCAGATGGTCGTGCACCTGCAGCGTCAGCTGCATGATGTTGCGGATGCTGTTGGCGTTCTCGGGAATCTTGATGTCGAGCGCGTCTTCCACCGCACGTACCGAGGTCAGCGCGTGGGTGCCGGTGCAGACGCCGCAGATACGCTCGGTGAAGGCCCAGGCATCGCGCGGATCGCGGCCCTTGAGAATGACCTCCAGCCCGCGCCACATGGTGCCGGTGGACACGGCATTGCGGATCACGTTGTTGGCATCGAGGTTGACCTCCACCCGCATGTGGCCTTCGATGCGGGTGACCGGGTCGACCACCACCCGCTTGCCGGAGTTGTCGAGTTTGAATCCTTGCGTTTCGTAAGCTGCCATGTTCGTCACCCTCACTTATCCTGGTCGTCGGCCTGTTTGGTCCGGCTCTGCTTGATGGCGCTGACCGCCGCGTGGGCCGCCACCGCGGTGCCCACCACCCCGGCGACGGTGCCGCCCACGGCATCGGCGTTCGATTCGATGCCGAACTGCTTGATGTCAGTGACACGGTCGTAGAACGAACCCTTGTCCCAGAACCCGTCCTCGGAGCAGCCGATGCAGCCGTGGCCGGACTGGATCGGGAAGGACACGCCGCCGTTCCAGCGCACCGTGGAACAGGCGTTGTAGGTGGTCGGCCCCTTGCAGCCCATCTTGTAGAGGCAGTAGCCGCGGCGCGAGCCCTCGTCGTCCCAGTCTTCGGCGAACTGGCCTGCATCGAAGTGCGGGCGGCGATAACATTTGTCGTGGATGCGCTGGCCGTAGAACATCTTCGGCCGGCCTTGGCGGTCGAGCTCGGGGATGCGGTCGAAGGTCAGCATGTAGGTGATGACGCCGGTCATCACCTCGGCGATCGGCGGACAGCCCGGCACCTTGATGATCGGCTTGTCGTGGATGACCTTGTGCACCGGCGTGGCTTGGGTCGGGTTCGGCTTGGCCGCCTGCACGCAGCCCCACGAGGCGCAGGAGCCCCAGGAGATGATCGCCTTGCAGTCCTTCGCCACGTGCTTCAGCTGCTCGACGAAGGGTTTGCCGCCGATGATGCAGCTCATGCCCTCCTGGTTGAGCGGCGGGTTGCCCTCCACCGCGAGGATGTAGTTGCCCTTGTACTTGGTCATCACCTCGTCGAGGATGGCCTCGGCCTGATGCCCGGCGGCGGTCATGATGGTGTCGTCATAGTCCAACGAGATCATCGACAGCACCGCGTCCTTGGCCAGCGGGTGGCCGGAACGGATGAAGGATTCGGAGCAGCAGGTGCATTCCAGGCCGTGCAGCCACAGCACCGGGGTGCGCGGTTTCGTCTCCATGGCGTGCGCGATCTTCGGCACGAAGGCCGCGCCCAAGCCTAGCGAGGCGGCGGTGAGGCTGCAGTATTTGAGGAAGCTGCGGCGGGTGATGCCCTGCCGCCGCATGACTTCGTAGAAGGTTTCCACCATGGACTCGTCTCCTCTTGATTGGTGTGGGTGGCATCCGCGCTCCCGGTTCAAAAGGAATCAGGATGGGAAACACATCACCTCCTATCAAGAAGCGTGCCCAATAGGCTTGACTTTTATTATGCTTATAAAACAGATTGTTGCAGACGCTTACCTAAACAAGGCGCAATGAAAGTGGTTTGTATTTATACAACAAAAAATAATTAATGGTTGATTGCTTTCCATTCACGCATGGACTCATACATGATGGGAAAGCGTGATCAAAAACCTGAATCCGTGCCCGTTTCCGCGCGAACCGCAGCGCCACTGCGGGTTGTGGGCAAATTTACCCGCACCCGGTGGGTGAAGCCGGCGGGATGGCCTGGGATTATGGCGGCATTGAATTTCCCGCCGCCGCCTGACCGACTTCCAGATCAAACGCCTGCCCTACAATCTGACAGCGCAGGCGGGATTGTCGCTGGTCGGGCAATACCTCAAACGCTTTGCCCAGATCGACCAGATCATCGACCCGCGTTTTCCCATTTCCGGTCAGAAAAAAAATGGGGTCAGACACCATTTCTCCTTGACATTCAATTAATCATGTTTGACCCCATTTATGCCATGTCAGCCCGGTGAAGTTCGAGCAGAGGA
>JBAQND010000247.1:0-2288 GCA_049303455.1 Thiobacillus sp. | reverse complement strand
GAATAGGCCCAGGCATTATCGGGATCCTGCTCAATCGCCCGCCCAAATCGGGCGATGGCGTCAGAATAATCCCCTGCTTTGAAGCTCAGCAAAGCCTCTCCTCGCCCGACTTGAACAGTAGTTCGCGAACGAACGCGGAACACGGCAGTACAAGTGATTGATTTTACAGAGGGCGAATTTCCGCTGGAAAAGGGTGTAGTGCTAAATAATGCGCTGTGAGTGCTGTTTTTACTTGACTCTGGTCTGCTATATGACTGCTAATTCAGCGTCATGTTCGTCCGTGAAAAGACCATCAACGGCTACACCTATCTCTACCTGGTCGAGAGCGTGCGCGAGAATGGCCGCGCCAAACAGCGCATCATCAAGAACCTCGGCCGCAAGGACGCGGTGCTGGCGTCGGGCGATCTCGACCGGTTGGCGGCGTCGGTCGGGCGGCATGCCGAACGCGCCATCGTCCTGCAGGGGATCGAGAGCGGTGCGGGGGAGTTCGCGCCGCGCCGGATTGGCGGGCCGTTGCTGTTCGGACGGCTGTGGGAGCGGACCGGCATCCACGAGGTGCTGGACGATCTTCTCGCCTCGCGCGGCTTCGAGTTTGCGGTCGAGCGCTGCGTGCTGGTGGCGACGTTGCACCGACTGTTCGTGTCGGGATCAGATCGCGACTGCGTGAACTGGATGCGCGATTACGACATCCCCGGCAGCGCCGATCTGGCGCTCCATCACTTCTACCGCGCGATGGCGTGGCTGGGCGAGGAACTGCCCGACGACGAGCAGGCCGGGGCGACGCCGTTTGCCCCGCGCACGGTCAAGGATGTCATCGAGGAAAAGCTGTTCGATCGGCGGCGTGACCTGTTCACCGACCTGAGCCTCGTGTTCATGGATACGACCTCGCTCTCCTTCTACGGCGAGGGCGGCGAGACGTTGGGTGAGCGGGGCCACTCCAAGGACTATCGCCCCGACCTCAAGCAGATGATCGTGGCCTTGGTGATCGATGGCGAGGGCCGCCCGATCTGCACCGAAATGATGCCGGGCAACACCGCCGACGTCGCCGTGCTGGTCCCGATCGTCGAACGCCTGCGCCACCGCTTCGGCATCGGCCGGGTCTGCGTGGTCGCCGATCGCGGCATGATCTCGCAGGCGACGATCACCGCACTCGAGGAGCGCAAGCTCGACTATATCCTCGGCGCGCGCGAGCGCTCCAGCGCGGTGGTGCGCGATGTCGTGCTGGGTGACGATACCCCTTTCACGCCGCTCGCCATCGACCGCCAGCGCGGCGAGACCCAGCTCTTCATCAAGGAGGTCAGGGTCGGCAAGCAGCGCTACATCGTCTGCCGGAACGAGGCCGAGGCGGCCAAGGACAAGGCCGAGCGTCAGACGATCATCGCCGGTCTCCAGGCGCAGCTGAAAAAGGGTGACAAGGCACTGGTCGGCAACTCGGCCTATCGCCGCTACCTGCGCACCACCGGCAAAAAGGCGTTCGAGATCGATGCCGGCAAGCTCGCCGAGGAGGCGCGCTACGACGGCATCTTCGTGCTCCGGACCAACGCCCGGATCACACCGCTCCAGGCGGTGCTGCGCTACCGCGACTTGCTCCAGGTCGAAACCCTGTTCCAGGCCGCCAAGGCGACGCTCGACACGCGTCCGATTTATCACAGCTCAGACGCCGCGATCCGCGGTCATGTCTTCTGTTCGTTCCTGGCGCTCGTCCTGCAAAAGGAGCTTGCCCGCGACTGCGAGGCCGCCGGCGTCAAACCCGAATGGCAGCCGCTGCTGCGCGATCTTGATCGCATGCAGATCGCTACCCTGACCAAAGACGGCAAATCGATCACCGTCCGCACGCCCGTTACCGGCCAGGTCGGCAGCATCTTCAAGGCCGCGGGCGTCGCCCTGCCGCCCAACCTCCAGAACGCCGTCGCCGCCTGAGCCCGGCGCGACATCAATATCAAAATGTGGTGCTAACAAACCTCCGCGCGTCCACAGGATATTATTATCACTCGATTATCTCAGAGGCGGTGTTCAAGTGGGGCCATGCAACGGGATCGGCCATCTTTTTTTTGGCGTTGGCAGCGTGCTGATGGACGCGGATCGAGGAGGAATCGATCATCTGGATGTCGCCCTCATACGCTGCTGATACTGCCTGCAATATCCGCGCCCAGTGGCCCGCTTTGCGCCACCGGTTGAAGCGGTTCACGCAGGTCGTGTGCGGGCCGTAGCGCGACGGAATGTCCGCCCACGGCGCTCCGGTCCGCAGCCGCCAGAAAATCCCGTTCAACACCCGCCTGTCATCGACC
>JBAQND010000246.1:0-29176 GCA_049303455.1 Thiobacillus sp. | reverse complement strand
AGCGAGGCTTGGTAATGGCACTTGGAGCATTCGCAGGAATGGCGCGTGCTGATGACATAGCCATGATCATGCCCGCAGCGCGGGCAACGGAATCCTTCCGGCCAGCGTTGCCGCGCCAGCGCCTGCGTGCAGGCTTCTTCCGTTCCATACCGTTTCTGCCAGTCCAGCAGGTTGGTTTCCGTCGCTTTCATGATTCAACTCCTTATCTCGTTGATCTCAAAGCATTTTGCAGGGAATACTGAAAACGGTTCAGAGGCATATCAGGTAATCCATGATGAACTCGCAGGCGGCAGAAGCGGGCATAGCAGCAGCGATATTTCGAGCGCATCCAATGGCAGGTAAGTGATCAGGAAGCTTCTACTAGACGCCATTGCTGGACTCCTCACTTCTCGGATATAGCCGTCTGCCATAGGCTTGGAAAGTGGTCCGCAATAACGCGGTAGTCCTGGGGAGTGGTAGGCGTAGCTACGCTAATCCGGTAGTGAAAACGCTTCGTCCCAAAATTGGATTGCGTTCGAACGAGCGGTTTTGGAAGACGCACCCTTCCAGATTCAAATTGTCCCCCTCAGTTTAGAGCGGCTGCCCGCCCCGATTCCCAGCAGCAATACGCTGCATATCGGTATAAACGCATCGCCGTGGACCTTCCGAAATATCGCCGAGCCGAGGATCGTCGCAAGAAAGTAGGCCGGTCCCAGCAATAACGCAGTGAAGCAGGTAGACCACGTCACTGCGCCGGAAAGCATGAGCAAGACGAACGTCGCACCGTACAAAATGGCGAAAAAGCTGATGAAATTGGCTCGATAGCCGCGCGCCGAGTTGTTCCAGGACAGCATATACAAAACCGCCGGCGGACCGCCCATCCCGGTCAGCCCGTTGAGTGCGCCGCTCGCAAGGCCGACGAAGATGGATTTCATACGCGTGGCCGGCGCCCTGAAACCGATGCGCAGGAGCATGGCCAGCGAGAACGCAACACAGGTAGCACCGGCAAGGCGCTTGACCACTACTGGATCGATCAGATGCAGGCTCCAGATACCCAAGGGCAACGCAATGAAGGATGAAATTAGAAGTGGTGCAACGGCGCGCCATTCAGTCACGCGCAGGGAATGTGAGAGCCCCTGAAGCGAAGTCAGCATATGCACCAGAACGATGACGACGACCGACGCCGTGGACCCCAGCGAAGTTGTAAAGAACGGTGCCATCACCAGCGCGCCACCGAATCCGGTCAGGCCGCGTACGATCCCGGCCAGCAGGGTGATGGACAGCAGAAACGCCAGGTGTTCAGGAAACTCCATTGCTACTTGGCGGGACAGAACTGCGCATGGCTTTCCGGTCGCCGAAACGCGGTTGGGTTCCTGCCGGTCACGCCCGGCCGGTCATGCGCATGTTCGTTGCACCAAGGACTTCGTTCGCCGCGTCATGAAAGCGCGTTCCCAGGGATACCAGTGCCCTGTCTTCCTGCGGCCCGGCGATGAAACACACCCCGAATGGCAGGCCGTCTTCTCGAAAGCCCGCAGGCACGGCCAGCACTGCAAGCTGGAGCAGGTTGGCGAAATAGGTGTAGTAGCCCATGTTGGCATTCGTGGCGACAGGATCATCTTCCACCTGCTTGATCTTGTAGATCGTTCCGGCGGTAGGAACCATCAATGCGTCGATCTTTTCCAGTTGATTGTAGGCGGCCGCCTTCAAGGCGAGGAGGCGGTAGTATTCCTGCACCAGGTCAACCGCCGTGTAGGTTTTTGCCTTCTCGATGATCGAAGCCACGACAGGGTGTACCTCGTCGCGGTGGTTCTCGATGAACTTTCCCACCGAGGCATAACGCTCCGCCAGGATCGGACCGCTGAACAGCATCGGTGAGACCTCCGCAAACGGCGTGAAATCGATTTCCCGGATCGTGCCGCCGAGTTTTTCGATGGTATCGAGCGCGCGATTGAAGCAGTGCTCAGCCTGTTGATCACCGAAGAACTTGCGGTTGTTCCGATCCGGGATGCCGACGATAAAATCATTCTCCGGGATGGACGCTCGCGCCACGTGGAGAGGATCGCGGCGCAGGCATGGATCTTTGGCGTCGGCGCCGATCGCGACATCGAAGACGGTCTGTGCATCTGCACAAGTCAGGGCAAAGACCGGCACGCAGTCAAATGATCGGTTCGCGTAGACCATGCCCGCAGTGCTAATAAGCCCCGGGGTTGGTTTGAGCCCAACGACATTATTGAGCCCAGCCGGGACCCGGCCTGAACCGCCGGTGTCACTTCCAAGCGCAAAGCTGACCAGTCCCGCCGAAACCGCGACGGCGGACCCAGAACTCGAACCGCCAGGGATGTATTCCGGATTGAATGGATTGACCGGGTGCCCCGGGCTGCGAATGCCAACTAGCCCCGTGGCGAACTGATCCATTGTGTTCTTCCCGATCAGCAAGGCGCCGGCGGAGATCAATTTTTCGACCACGGTTGCCGTCGCATCAGGGTAGTGGCTGTAGGCGGGGCAACTCGCGGTTGTCGGCATTCCTACGACGTGGATGTTGTCCTTGACGCAGAATGGAAGTCCGTATAATGGTAGCGTCTTCGGGTCCCGGGTCATCAATGCTTCCGCCTGGGCTATGACAGCTTCTTCCGCTGCGAAGTGTGTCCAGACATAGTCCTGGCCGCGACTGCGAATACGACGGTAAATCTCCCGGATTACCGCCACCGGCGTCGTGGCCCGTTGCTTGTAGGCTTCTCCCAGAGAATGGAAGTCCAGACTTGTCTGTGTCAGGTTCATGCTATTCCTCTCTTAGCCGCGTGCGACGCGCACGGTATAGCGGAATGAATCGCCGCGATGGAACAAGTGCTCGTACATAAGCGGCTCTCCTTCGACTGCCATCGTTAGCCGCTCAATGTGTAGCATGGGAGAACCAGGTTCGATTTTGAGCAGGCGTGCCTGACTGGCATCTGCGAGATGTGCGCCCAGGACCAGGTCGGCAAAGCCCACGTCGACTCGGAAATCATTTTCAAGGATCACAATGATGTCTCGCGTAGACAGGTCCTCACGGGAGAGTCTTCGGCCGATCGCCAGCGGGAAGTAGCTGACCTCGAACGCCATCGGTTGACGGTTCAGATAACGAACGCGCTTGATTTCGATGACCTGGCTGCCGATGGGCAGGGCAAGCTTTTCCGCCACCGGCGCATCGGCGGCAACTTCCTTGATCGCAACAAGCTTTGAGTAAGTCTCGTAGCCTTGCGGGTGCATGGCCTCGCCGAAACTCTGCAGGGCGGTCAGGTTCTGGAAGGCCTTGGGCTTCGACACGAACGACCCCTTACCGTGGACCCGGAAGATCAGCCCCTCGTTTTCGAGATCCTTCAAGGCCTGTCTGACGGTGACGCGGCTGACGCCAAACAGTTCGGTCAACTGCGCTTCGGATGGCAGTTGTTCATGCGAGGCAAGGGAACCACCGAGTATCCGTGCGCGAAGCGCATCGCGAACCTGCGCGTAATAGGGAGCGGGCGAGGGGCGGACGCGAAGCGACGCTTTGGTGGCGCCCAACCCCGACTTGTCTATGGGGCGTGACGCGACGCGTCTGGCTGAACCGGTCATCGCCGACCCTCCCAATGCACGATGCGACGCGTCGCATACGCGATGGCGCGATCGCTGGCCAGGCCTATTGCGCCAATGAGCATGATCCCGGCAAATACGTAGGACGTCCGAAAGAAATTAGCGGCATCGAGAATGATGAAGCCAAGTCCCCGATCCCCGCCCATGAGCTCCGCGGCGACCAGGATCGACAGCGCCAAGCTCAATGCAATGCGAAGCCCCGTCATGATATGGGGTAGTGCGGAAGGAAAGACGACATACCTGAATATCTGGAGTCTCCGCGCACCGCAAGTCTCAGCCGCGCGAATGGCATCCGCGGGGACGCCGCTGGTACCGGCCTGGGCACTCACCATCATGATCAGGAAAACGGACACGCCGATGAGCAGGATCTTGGACGTTTCGCCGATGCCGAACCAGAGAATAAAAAGCGGAATCAGGCCAAGCGGCGGCAGGGGTCTGAGCACTTCGCTGGGCACCAGAAAAATGGCATCGATGGCAGCGACTCGCCCGCGGATCATTCCCAGGAAAACGCCGAGCAGCGAACCGGCGGCGAAGGCCGTACCGACGCGGTAAAGGCTCGCCCATACATGCTCCCACAGGGGGATCCCCGAATAGCCGTTGCTGACCATATCGATAAAAGTCTTCAGAACCTCCAGCGGTGGGGGTAGGAAGACTGGCTTCACCCAACCGTCGCGTGTGAGCAGGACCCACACGCCAAACAGAATGATGGGAGAGACGATCGAGATGGTGAGGTAGTTTTTTCGGTTCATGGATGTGCAATTAGGAACGGAGGGCTGACTAATGGCCGTCTTCACGCATGGCACGGTAGATTCTTTCCCGCGCGGCAAGAAAATCGGGATGCAGGCGATTCTCGGCCGAGGCCCGCGGTGCGGGCAACTCGATGTGAAATTCCTCAAAGGCGCCGAGTTGCCCCTTGCGCATCAGGAATACACGATCGCCGAGGAAGGCCGCCTCATCGATGCTGTGAGTAATGAATATTATCGTGCATTGGGTTTCGGCCTTGATCCTGAGGATCTCTTCCTGAAGCGACTCCCTTGTTTGAACGTCCACCGCGGCGAAGGGCTCGTCCATCAACATCACGCTTGGATTGGCAGCCAGAACCCTGGCGAGGCCGCAGCGTTGGCGCATGCCGCCTGAAAGTTGGTAGGGATAGGACTTTTCGAAGCCCGAGAGTCCGACCAGGTTGGCCATCGCATGGGCGACCTTGCGTTGCTCCTGCCGAGACTTGCCGCCGCAACGCAGGCTGAATGCGATGTTGTCTTCGACCGTCATCCAGTCAAAAAGGGCATAGGACTGAAAGACCACACCCCGGTCCGGTCCGGGGCCTGCGATCTCGCGGTCATTGACTAATGCTACCCCTGACGTCGGCTTAAGGAAGCCCGCGACTATGTTCAACATCGTCGTCTTGCCGCACCCCGAGGGGCCGAGCACCGCTATCAGCTCGCCTTTCTCGATATGGAAGCTCAGGGAATCGAGAACAGGGCGTCCGTCGTATTGCAGCCCGACCTCTTCGAACTGGACGACGGGTTTCGTGAATGCCTGGCCGGTCATGTCGTTCGTTCCCTTGTGCGACGGGCAGCTATATCGGTCCGCGCCTGGTATTGCATCACGCTAGGCAAGTCCGAGGATGGCGGCCATCGCCAGTGCCAGGACCTGGGCGGCCGGGACAGCTTTGGGAATGTGGATGTATTCGTTGACCGGCGGCCACCCGTCTTCGCCGGGTCCGAAGGTTACCGATGGAATTCCGGCATGGGAGAAACGGATGGTGTCGCAATAGGCGTTCTTCCGATAGTAGACCGGAGGTGTGCCGAGAACGTTGTTGTAGGCGCGAGTGAGTGATGCGACGGGCTCATCGGCCTCAGGTACTTCCTCGGTCGCCGGCACGAACAGTGAGTTCGGTACTTGCCCCACGGTGGCCTTGAAATCCTTATCCGCCGCGGCAAGTGCGCTGATCTCCGCGTTGATGTCGGCCAGAATCGACTCCAGCGTCATTCCGGGAACAATGCCGACGATGGCGACGATGGCCCGGCATTCCCCTGGCGTGAATTGCAGCTCGCGCGGCTCGCCGGCTGTGAGACGCGTCACGCAAACCATCGGCCGTGTGCCACCGGGATAGCGTGGCGTCTTGTGGGTAAATTGGATTTGCTCGAGTGCAGTGAGCAGCTTGCACATCTTGCTGATCGAATTGACGCCTGTATCGGGGCGCCAGAGGTGCGACTTCGTGCCTTCGGTACGCAATTCCAGAAGGCAGTTTCCCGAGTGTGCGACGGCGATGCCGATACCCCAATCTGTTTTGCTGCGCGTCCAGCCGCTGGGCTCGGCCGTGATTTCGTAGTCGCCCTTGATGCCAAGTTCGTCCAGAAGATAGATGGCCCCGTTCGGCCCATGCTTTTCCTCGTCGACCGTATAGATGCATTTCAGGGTGCCGGAAAAATTAGCCCCCGTTTTTTTGAGCGCTTCGACCGCGAGGAGCGTGCAGGCAAGATTGCCGCGGGTATCTGAAGTGCCACGGGAATAGAGCTTGTCATCCTGAACTGTCGGATTGTAGGGATTGCCATCCGTCATCGTCCAGGCAGCAGGATTTCCTGCCGGATAGGTGTCGAGATGGTCATTGACGATTAATGTCGGCCCATCGCCGCTACCCTTCCATGTGCCGATGACGTTGGGCCGGCCTTTCACCTTCGCGTGCATCTCAACTTCAAGGCCCAAAGCGCGAAGCTTGCCTGCGACACATAAGGCGATGGCTTCTTCCGATCCGGAAGGCATGTCCGGGTCCAGGGGATTTTCGGAATCAGGCTGGCCGGTGACGACCAGTTCGCTGGTCAGCTTAAGCCACCCTTCGTAGGAGATGGCTGAAACAATGGACTGCTGGAGGGGGCTCAGATTTTTCATGGGTGCGTTTGGCGTAGTGATCGACAATTAGATGTGTTTTTGAATGGCGCCGCCGGGGTGGCACCTATCGGACAAGTACGGCTGCGCCTACTTCTTATCACCCGCAATGACTTGCAGCATGGGCGCGGTGTTGAACATATTCTTCCAGTCGCTCGGCGCTTCCTTGATTCGCTTTTCCGATACCAGAAAGGCTGCGATACCCTGAAGGTGCTTCATCAGGCGGGAGTCGAGTTCCTTGCCTGGCGCTCCCATGAAGTCCGCGGTGGTCAGCTGCTCAAAACTCGAGTGGCTGGCGGTCTGGCGAGCGATGAGGGCATCGAATTCTGCGGCGGACTGTCCGATCCTGGCGGCCTCATATTGGCGTACCTTTTTAGGGTCCTTCGCGTAATCGTGCTGCGCTTGGCGCCATACGCGCAGAAATGCCTCCAGTACCTCGGGGTTTTCGCGTGACAGTGCTTGCTGGCCCACCCAGACACCACCTGTAATCATGCCCAGGGACTTGGTCGTTGCAATAACCGTTCCGCCGCTTTTCTGGATGATGCCGATATTCGGTTCCCAGGTCAGTGCGGCGTCGACCTGGCCGGCCGCGTATGCGGCGGGCATGTTGGCGGGTGAGAGGTTGACCATGGTGACGTCAGATTGAGTCATGCCGGCCTGCGATAGTGCGCGAAGCAGGTGGTGATGGCTGGAGGATCCTACGGATACGGCGATCTTTTTCCCCTTCAGGTCCGCGATCGACTTCGCGCCGCTTGCCAAGCTGGCGACGAGCCGGATATTGGTGAAGTCCAGACGCTCCATCATCAGGATTTCGATTGGCAAACCGTTGGAATAGCCGGTCACCGCGGGAAATTCGCCCATCCACGCCATGTCGATTGCGTCCGCGGCGAGTGCCGGCAGCATCGCCGGGCCGGCTGGGAATGGTGAAAGCTTAACGTCGAGGTTTTCCTTTTCGAAGAGCCCTGATTTGCTGGCATACATCAGGAGAACATTTACGTCGCCGGTCTGGAATCCGACGCGAAGCACCTTGGTTTCTGCAAACGCGTTGGAAACGCTTGCGATGAAGGCGAATAGTGCTGCCATGAGAAATCTATTCATTACGTTCTCCTTTGTAGAGATTAAAAGGTCGCAACTTGTAGTAACAAGTTAACAAAACCCTAGCAATGCCCGTGCCATCAACGTCAATGGATAATTCAACGAACCTAGATCTTTGTTTACGCGGCGATTACTCTATCGCTCCGGCGCGACTGTCTGCGTTGGGCGCTGTACGCGGAGGATAAATTTGCACGGTTAGGGTGCGATGGTCCACCATGCCCGTGCGAATTCGATGCACGGGCCATCAGACGTCCTGCCAATGTACAAGCTTCGCCGACAACAGCCCGAACAACCGGTCGGCGATCGTTGAAACAATGCCCAGCAATATCAGTCCGGCCATCATGTGGCCGATCTGCATGTTTTGCTGGGTGACTTCCAGCCGGTAAGCGATGCCCGCGAAGGCACCGGCGAGTTCCGCTGCGACGAGCGTGTAAAAGGAAACGCCGACTGCCGTCCGCAGGCCCATGAAGATGAACGGCAGTGCACCGGGCAGCATCACCTCCAGCAGCATGCGGTGCCTTGGTGCGCCAAGGCATTCTGCGACACGCAAAAATGTCTGGTTGACCCGCTGCACGCCAAGGTGCGTGGACAGCCATACCGTGAAAAACACCCCCCAGAAAACCAGAAACCATTTGCCCCACTCGGTAAGGCCAAACCAGACGATAACGATCGGTACGAACGCGATTGGTGGTATTGGGCGCAGCATCTGAAAGATCGGCTCGAAGAAGCTGGCGACAATGCGATTGCCACCGGTCAATACACCCATTGTCACGCCCGCGATGGCGCCGGCGAGATAGCCGACGACGACGCGCGAGACGCTCCAGCCAACGTCGGCCACCAACTCTCCATATACCAGATAGTCGTACATCGACGCGGCAACCACGGTCGGCGGGGGAAACAGCACCTGATTGACGGTGCCGGCGCGCACCACGAACTCCCAAACCAGCAGTACTGCCGGAATCGAAGTCCACCGTGCAACTGTTTCCAAACGGGCGGTCATCACCGACATATCCTTTACTTGTTGGAGATGAGAACACGATCGGGCGCAACTTCTTTGAGCGGCGCGGTAAAGATGACCTTCGAGAAGTCGGGCATGACCGCACCGGTCGGCGCGTTGCCGCTCTCAAGCCGCCAGGCCGCATGGGCCTTGAGGATGTCCATCGTCTTGTCGTCGAGGACGACGTTGAATACATAGTCGTCCCAGATCGCTGCGAGGTCCTCGCGTTTCATTCCAACCGTCTGCGCCACAACACCGATGGCTTCTTGCGGATTCTTTTTCATCCATAGTTCTGCCTCGATCAGGGCCTTGAGAAATTTGCGGGCAACGGCGGGCTGTGCCTTCAGGTAGCCCTGGGTGGTGACGATGTTGAATGTTTCCGAGTAGATGCCCTTGGTATCGATCTGCATAACCTTGTTACCAAGTGCCTTCTTGGCATTGGCGATATGGGGCTCCCAAGTGTTCATGGCATCGATACCGCCGCTTGAGAGGGCCGCCGCCATGTCCTGCGGACGCAAGCCGACGAGGGTCACATCAGCCTTGGTAAGTCCGGCGCGCTTCAATAGCGACATCGTGTAGACCTCGCTGCCGGAACCAACGGTATATCCGAGTTTCTTTCCCTTCAGGTCCTTCATCGAACTGATCTTGTCCGAAGCATCAGTCAGCGTCTTTAAGTCTGAGTATTCCATCCGCGCCAGAAACGCAATCTTCTGTCCTGCCATCGTCGCCGCAGTGACCGGGGCTTCGGCGGTAGTGCAGATGTCGGCGCCGCCACCCAGGGTTGCTTCAAGTGCCTGCTTGCCTGAGGTGAAATTAACGACGGTGACGTCGAGGCCTTGCTGTTCAAAGAATTTCTGATTCTTGGCCACGATGGCAACCCCGGAGATCGGCGAGAGGTTCAGCGCCATCTTTACGGGGATCACATCGGCAGCCAGCGCCGACGCGGCCAGGCCAAAGGAGAATAGAAGCGCCGCAAAGGCACGGAGAGGTGTTCTTGCAATATGACAGGTTTTCATGCTTGCTCCTGGAGGTTAAATAGCGATAAATCAAACAAGGTGCTGCATTCCTTCGGACCCTACTTCCACCGAGAGGCCTTTTGTTCCGCCCTCACTGATCTCGGCGCCCATCGCTTTCAGGCTCTCCTCTCTGATAAGCGATTGGATCTGGTGTTTCATGGAAAGGAATTCGGTGGAGTTCGTCATGGCCGGAATGCGCGGGCGATCCAGCGGCACGGTCAGTTCGGCCTTTATGCTGCCTGGCCTTGCCGTCATGACGTAGATGCGATCGGACAGGAAGATGGCCTCCTCGATGTCATGGGTGATGAACAGCACGGAAATCCGCAGTCGCTGCCACATGTTCGTCAGGATTTCCTGCATGACGACGCGGGTCTGGGCGTCAAGCGCCCCGAAGGGCTCATCCATCAGCAACACTTGTGGGCTGGTAGCCAGTGCGCGGACGATGCCGACCCTTTGCTTCATGCCGCCTGACAGTTGCTCCGGATAGTGATTCTCGAAGTGGAGCAGGCCGGTCAGGCCAAGGAAGGTGCGCGCCTGCGTTTCCCTGGTGGAAGAGGCAACCCCCTGCATCTTCAAACCGAACTCAACATTCTTTCGGACAGTAAGCCATGGGTAAAGCGAGTATTGCTGAAACACGACACCCCGGTCGGCGCCGGGCCCTTTTACCGGCAATCCATCCAGGATTACAGTTCCTTTGCTGGGTGGGGTAAATCCCGCCAGCACATTCAGAATCGTCGACTTGCCACAACCGGAAGGGCCAATCACGGATACGAATTCGCCGGGTTGGATTTCCAGGCTGGCGTCGCTAACCGCGACCATCGGGCCGCTGTCGCTAGTGAACTCGACGGTCAGGTTTCGGACAGAGACATGGCCCTTTTGGTCCTTGCTCATATCAGTTCCCGGCCTCGCGGGTGCGGTCGCGCAGGATGTCCTTGATCTGCGTGTACAGCGGAACCGGTGACATCGGCAACAGCGCAGGCGGTTTCTTCCGAGGTTTTTCCATTTCTCGTCGCGCTCCAAAACTTGTTATGACGAGTAATGACAATGCAACGCGCGTGCCAGGTTACAGAAACTGCGTGCGCGAAGGCTTGAAAGCCTTGTGAATAAAGGCTTAGGCGGGAATTATCGGAACGCGAACCCAGCCCTGAACGGGCGAGGCAAGCAGCACTAACTTAGTGCAAAAAGTGGAGCGGGAGCGTGGTCTTGGTGCCCGATCAGGAGCGATTCCAGCGCGCCGCCGCCGCGTCGTCGCTGGCGCGCGCCTCGACCCAGCGCTCGCCGTCCGCTGTTTCTTCCTTCTTCCAGAACGGCGCCTGGGTCTTCAGATAATCCATGATGAATTCGCAGGCGGCGAAGGCTTCGCCGCGGTGCTGGCCGGCCACCGCCACCAGCACGATGGGGTCGCCCGGCAGCAGGCGGCCGACGCGGTGGATCACGGTGACGTCGAGCAGAGTCCAGCGCGCGCAGGCTTCGTCGACCAGTTTGGCGAGCGCCTTCCCGGTCATGCCGGGGTAATGCTCCAGCGTCATCGCCGCCACCCCGCTGCCTTCGTTCATGTCGCGCGCGAGGCCGACGAAGCTGGCGATGGCGCCGATGTCGGTGCGGCCCGCGCGCATCGCGTCGACTTCGGCGCCGAGATCGAAGGCCTCGGTCTGGACCCGGATCTTCATTGCATCAGCCTCCGGTCACCGGCGGGAAGATCGCGACTTCGGCACCGTCCGGCAGGGCCGCGTCGAGCGCGACGATGTCCTGGTTGACCGCCATCCGGAACGCGCGTCCTGCCGCCAGTTCCTCCGCCCACGCGCCGCCGCGCGCCTGCAGTGCCGCAACCAGATCGGCGGCGGTGGCGCCGGCGAAATCGAGTGTTTCCTCAGTCACGCCGAAGCGCTCGCGCAGGCGGGCGAAATACAGGATGCGCAGGGTCATGAAAGCAGTTCGGAGAAAGGAATGAAGCGCACCCAGTCGCCCGGCTCGATGGTCTGCTGGACGGCCAGGTCGACCAGACCGTCGGCCCAGGCGCACGAGCTGAGCACGCCCGAGCTCTGGTTGGGGAACAGCCCCAGCTTGCCGTTGGGCTGCAGGCGCGCGCGCAGGAATTCGCGCCGCACCCCCGGCTTGGTCCAGGCGAAATCGGCCTGCACGGTGAAGGCGCGGTACAGCACGTCGGCCACGCCCATGCGCTTTAGCAGGAAGGGCCGCACGAACAGGCAGAAGGTGACGAAGGCCGACACCGGGTTGCCGGGCAGGCCGATGAAGTCGACCTCACCCACACGGCCGTAGACCAGCGGCTTGCCGGGCTTCATCGCGACCTTCCACATCTCGACGCGGCCGAGCTTTTCGACCGCCGCTTTCACATAGTCGGCCTCGCCCACCGACACGCCGCCGCTGGTGATGACGACGTCGGCCAGGCTGGCGGCCTGCGCCAGCGCGGCCTCAGTCGCCTCCAGCGTATCGGGCACGATGCCGAGGTCGATCAGCTCGCAGCCGAGACTGTTCACCAGCCCGGTCAGCGTGTAGCGGTTGGAGTTGTAGATTTGTCCTGCCTGCAAGGGCGCGCCCGGCGTCACCAGTTCGTCGCCGGTGAAGAAGCACGCCACCTTCAGCTTGTTGAACACGGGCAGCTCGGCCAGCCCGACCGAAGCGGCAAGCCCCATCTCCGCCGCGCCGATGCGTGTGCCGGCGGCGAGGACCTGCGCGCCGGCCTCGATGTCTTCGCCCGCGCGGCGGATGTTTTCGCCTGGCTGCGGCAGTTTGTTGATGACGACGGATTCGCCCTCGACCATGCAGTATTCCTGCATCAGCACGGCATCGGCGCCCGGCGGCACCGATGCGCCGGTGAAGATGCGCGCGGCGGTGCCGGGCACGAGCGGCGTGCCGACTGCGCCGGCGAGGATGCGCTGCGACACCGGGAGTCTGACGCCCGGCACCACCACGTCGGCGGCGCGAACGGCGTAGCCGTCCATCGCGCTGTTGTCGAGTGGCGGCACGGTGATGGCGGAAGTCTGTGGCGTGGCGAGCACGCGCCCGAGCGCGTCCACCACGGACACGGTCTTGGTTCCGGTGACCCCGTGCGCACGTTCGAGCAGGGCATCAAGCAGTTGGTCGGCTGTAAGCATGGTCAATGATGAAATCGGTGAGTTGGGAAATGGCATCGAGGTCGATGCGGGGGAATCTGTCGGGCGCGTCCACGTCGGACGCCACTACCAGAATAGTCGGGTCATCCGGAAACAGCCAGGACTTGCCGGTCTCGGCGCGGTGCACTTCCAGCTTGGGGATGGCGCAGCGCTTGTAGCCTTCGACCAGCACCAGGTCGCATGGCGGCAGCTGCGCCAGCAGGTCGTCCAGCCGCGGCGGCATGTCGCGGTGCTCGGTCAGCACCGCGGTGCGGTGGTCGGACGCCAGCAGCACCGCTGCCGCGCCCGCCGCGCGCGCGCGCCAGCTGTCCTTGCCGGGGCGGTGCGTGGTTGTTGGCGCTTCAGCGCCTTTACAACCACGGCCTCCCCCTGGCGGGGGGTCGATGTCGAAGTCGTGGTGGGTGTGCTTGATCACCGCCACCCGGAGGCCACGCGCCGCCAACCGCGGCAGCACGCGCTCGATCAGCGTGGTCTTGCCGCTGCCGCTGTAGCCTGCGATGCCGAATATTTTCATACGGGTATTGTCAGTCCGACTGGCCTGGATTGGGTAATTGAGTTATATTTTTCCATATATAACCCATTCCTGCCAGCCACCACCGACATCATGAACGCCACCGTTCTCACCGATCAGTTCGAACGCCGCATCGACTACGTACGGCTGTCGGTGACCGACCGCTGCGACCTGCGCTGCGGCTACTGCATCCCGGAAGGCTTCACGGGCTTCGAAGAACCCGAGCACTGGCTCAACTTCGACGAGATCGAACGCCTGATCGGCGCGTTTGCCCGGCTCGGGGTGAGCCGCATCCGACTGACCGGCGGCGAGCCGCTCTTGCGGCGCGACATCGCCGGACTGGCCGGGCGCATCGCCGCCCTGCCCGGTATCGACGACCTGTCGCTGTCGACCAACGCCACCCAGCTCGACCGCCATGCGCAGGCCTTGAAAGCCGCCGGCGTGACGCGGCTCAACGTCAGCCTCGACTCACTGCAGCGGGCGCGGGTGGAAAAAATCAACGGCCGCGACGTGCTCGCCAAGGTGATGGCGGGGCTCGCCGCCGCGCAGGAAGCGGGCTTTGCGCCGATCAAACTCAACATGGTGGCGCTCGCCGGCAGCAACGACGATGAGATCGACGAGATGGTCGCTTTCTGCATGGAACGCGGCTTCGTGCTGCGCCTGATCGAGGCGATGCCGATGGGCGACACCGGCCGCAATGCCGAATACCTCGACCTGCAACCGGTGAAGGAACGCCTGCGCACGCAGTTCGATCTGATCGAAACCGCCCTGCCCGGCGCCGGCCCGGCGCGCTACCTGGGCACCGCCGACGGCGGCTTCAACGTCGGCTTCATCACGCCGATCTCGCAGCATTTCTGCCAGACCTGCAACCGCATCCGCATCGCCGTCGACGGCACCGCCTACATGTGCCTGGGCCAGGACGAGAAATTCGAATTCCGCCCACTGCTGCGCGACGGCTGTTCGGACGCCGAACTGGAAGCGGCGATTCTCGGCGCGATCAACCTCAAGCCGGAACGCCACGAATTCAACGAATCACCGCAGAAAATCCTGCGCTTCATGTCGATGACCGGCGGCTGATTTCTAATCAGCTTGCGGTGCGGAATCCCACAAACGGATCGCGCCGCTGCGGCAGATAGAAATTGCGGAAGCCGGGACGGCTGAGCGAAGGGTCGGTAACCGGCCCGCCGCCGCGCAATTCGCCGTGGGTATGGAACCAGGGCGCTGAATAATCGTGATACGGATCGGGCGCAAAGCCCGGATACGGTGCGAACGGATCGCGCAGCCATTCCCACGCCATGCCCCAATGAAAATCCGCCTGCGCCACCGCCCGCAGCCACTGCGCAGCCGTTGGCAACTTCCGGCCCCGCCATGCGGCAAATGCCTCTGCCTCGAAGCGGTTCACATGTAGCATGGGCGCCGCTGCGCCCAGTGGCAGCCAGCGGTCAAAGCGGCGCACCTGCCAGCCGCCGTTTGCCTGCTTCCAGTACAGGGGATAATGCGCGCCGCTGGCCTGGCGCCAGGCCCAGCCGTCAGCCGACCATCCCGCCCTGTTCTGGTATCCGCCCGCCTCGACGAATTCGGCGAAGGCCGTTTCCGACACCGGGCTCGCGTCGATGTCGAACGCCGCGACCGCAACCGGGTGGCGCCACTTTTCATTGTCGAAAATGAATCCGTCGTCCGCCCCGCTCCCCAGCACCACCTCACCCGCATCGATCAGCAGCCGCTGCGCGGGCAGCACGCCGCCAACATCGGGCCGGGCTGGCGGCGCATAGCCCAGATCTTGGAAGGCCATCCACCATGCCTCGATGTGCATCAGTTCATGATAGAGGCACAACTCGGCGAAATACGCGATTTCGGCATCGAGGCCGCTGCGCAGGCGGGTGGCCACGGCGTCGGCCACCTGGCTCGCGTAGGCATCGACTGCCGCCGGTTCCAGCAAAGGCAGGTCCCAGCGAATGTCGTGCGGTACGGCGGAGGAATCGTACAAGGCGTCGGCGCCATTCAACAGGCTGGGCGCGCGCGCGCCGTCGGGCCGTTCGCGCAGGCACCAGCGTTCCTGGAACCAGACGATGTGTCCATACTCCCACAGCGGCGGGTTCAGATGCCCGGCGCGCGGCCCCAGCCAGCCGCCGGCCGGCAGGCAGTCGGTCAGCGCGCGCAGCCGGCCGCGCGCCTGCGCCAGCCGGTCGATGAGTTGGTCCGCGGTGTAGCCGCTGATGGGTCGGACTGGGCTCATAGGGCTCATATTGGGTTCATGTTATATAAAGCACTTTAGCCGATTCATTCCAGGCGCCATTCCTGACACGCACTCGAACCATGAACGATTCTATTCTCGACCAGCCCGTCCGGCTCACCCAGTTCTCTCACGGCGGCGGCTGCGGCTGCAAGATCGCGCCTTCGGTGCTGCGCGAGATTCTGTCCGATACGCCCTTTTCTTCACACCTGGCAGCCGCCTATCCCGACCTGCTGGTCGGGATCGAGCACGGCGACGACGCCGCGGTCTACCGCCTGAACGACGAGCAGGCCATCGTGGCGACCACCGATTTCTTCATGCCCATCGTCGACGACCCCTACGAGTTCGGCCGCATCGCCGCCACCAACGCGCTGTCCGACGTCTATGCCATGGGCGGCCGGCCGCTGTTCGCGCTGGCCATCGTCGGCATGCCGATCGGCAAGCTGCCCAACGAAGTCATTCGGCAGATTCTCGCCGGTGGCGAGTCGGTCTGCAAAGCCGCCGGGATTCCCATCGCCGGCGGCCACTCCATCGACGCGCCGGAGCCGATCTACGGCCTGGTCGGCATCGGCGTGGTCGATCCGCGCCGCGTCAAGCAGAACAGCGGCGGCGAGGCCGGCGATCTGCTGATTCTCGGGAAACCGCTGGGCGTCGGCATCTACAGCGCAGCGCTGAAAAAGAACCTGCTGCGTCCGGATCAATACGCGGCGATGATTGCCGCCACCACCCAGCTCAACACCCCCGGCGCCGATCTGGCCGCAACCGCAGGGGTGCACGCGATGACCGACATCACCGGCTTCGGCCTGCTCGGCCACCTGCTCGAAATCACCCGCGCCTCGAAACTCGCGGCACGCGTCGAGCTGGCCCGGCTGCCCCTGTTTCCCGGCGTGGGCGAGTTGGCGCAGGGCGGCCACATCACCGGTGCCAGCGAGCGCAACTGGGCGAGCTACGGCAGCGAAGTGCGGCTCGCCGACGGCATCGCCGACTGGCAACGCGCCCTCTTGACCGACCCGCAAACCAGCGGCGGCCTGCTGGTGAGCTGCACGCCCGCATCAAGGGATGCGGTGCTCGAAATATTTAGCCGGCACGGCTTCGCACAGGCGGCGGAAATCGGACGGCTGGCCGCCGGCAGCCAGGTTTCGATCGGAGCCTGAGTGTCTTTTACCTTCAAGAACTTTCCCGCCGATCGCGACGATTTGCGCAGCGACGTGCTGGCCGGTCTGGCCGCCTGCCCCAAATCCATCCCACCCAAATACTTCTACGACGAAGCGGGCTGCCGGCTGTTCGAATCGATCTGCGCGCAACCCGAATACGCGCTCACCCGCACCGAAGGCGCGCTGCTGCGTGCGCGGCTCGGCGACATCGCCGCTGCCATCGGCGCGGTGGATTGCATCGTCGAACCGGGGGCCGGGGAGTGCGCCAAGGTGCGCCTGTTGCTGCAGCCCCTCCACCCCACCCACCTGGTCGTGCTGGACATTGCCGGCGGACCGCTTGCAGCCGCAGCGGAATCCCTTTCGCGTGATCACCCGGGGCTTGCCGTCACCGCGCTGGGAATGGACTTCATCCGCGACCTGGAAGCGGCGGCGCCCCACCTGACGGAAGGCCGGCGGCTCATCTATTACCCCGGCTCCAGCATCGGCAACTTTGCACCCGACGCGGCGGCCACCCTGCTCACCCGCTTTCGCCGGCTGGCCGGCGCGGCAGGCCAGCTGCTGATCGGTTTCGACCTCAAGAAGGATCCGCTGCAGTTGCATGCGGCTTACAACGACGCGACCGGCGTCACCGCCGCCTTCAACCTCAACCTGCTCGAACGGCTGAACCGTGAACTGGATGCGGATTTCGACACCTCGCGCTTCCGCCACTACGCGTTCTACAACCCGACCGCGGGCCGCATCGAGATGCACCTTGTGAGCCTCGCCGAGCAGGACGTGAGCGTCGCCGGCCAGCGCTTCCACTTCGCCCTCGGCGAAACGCTGCACACCGAAAACTCCTACAAGTTCCGGCGCGACGAATTCAGCGCCATTGCGGCAAACGCCGGCTGGCCCTTGAAGGCCGAGTGGGAACTCGACGGCTTCGCAGTGCAGCTGTACGGGAACGCCGACTAGAATCCGAGCTCGGGCAGGGCCTGCTTCAAGGCATCCAGGCAGGCGCCGTCGATTGCCGCGCCGCGCTCCTTCTCCATCATCGCGATCGCATCGATCACCGGGATCGGGCCGCGGTAAGGCCGCTCGGCCGTGATGGCGTCGAAGATGTCGGCGACGGTGATGATGCGGGTTTCGAGCGGAATGCGGTCGGCCGCCAGCCCGCGCGGATAGCCCTTGCCGTCGAGCCGCTCGTGATGCGCCGCGGCGACAAAGGCCCGCTCCGGGAAAATGTGGAGCCGCGCCAGGATCTGTTCGGAATAGGCGGCATGCGCCCTCACCTGCGCCCATTCGTCTTCGTCCAGCCGCCCCGGCTTGTCCAGCACGGCGTTGCTGACGCCCAGTTTGCCGATGTCGTGCAGCAGCGCCCCGCGACGCAGCCAGCGAACCCGTTCCTGCGGCAGGCCGAGCCTGGTCGCGACGACTTCGGTATAGGCCGCCACCCGGGTACTATGGCCGTAGGTGTAATTGCTCTTCGCATCGACCACCTGGGCGAAGGCTTCTGCGATGGTGTCGAGCCGCTGCTCGTCGATCCGGACCACTTTCGATGCCGGCTCGATTTCGCCGATGCGCCGTTGCAGATCGGAGTCGCTCAGCGCTTCCCAGAATCCGGGCTGCCGCCGCGCCTGCAGGAAAGCCTCCACCACGGCGGGACCGAACCACGACCCCGAGCGCTTGTGCACCTCCTCCACCACATGTTCCTTGCCTGCTGCGGAATGAAACACGTCCACCACCTGGGACAGCAGCGCGATCCGCGAGCCGAGCGGGATGTCCGCCCCGCCCAGGCGGGCCGGCTTGCCCCGACCGTTCCAGTGTTCTCCAGTGTTCGTCCAGACAGCGAATCCCGGCAGCCACTTCGGCGCCAAATCCCAACTGAATGGAAATATACGCGCCGCGTTCGCAGCGCGTGGCAATCAGTTCGGTCGCGAACTGCTCGCCGTTCTGGGCCAGATTGAGGATGCGGCTCACCCGCTCGTGCAGCGATTTCCCGACCCCGGCATGCGACAGCACGAAGCTTCCCAGGCGCACCAGGCTGTCGGAATCCACCAGCTTGAAGTCGCGCTTGAGCAGCCTGTCGTCGCTCCCATGCAGCTCGAACAGGCGCGCGGCATTGCTGCTGCAGCCCGCGTCCTTCAGCACCCGCGTCCTTCAGCACCCGCGTCCTTCAGCAGCAGCGTGTAATCGTGTAATAAAGATGCGAGAGCGCCTCGCTGTCCATTTCCATCTGCTGTCCCACATGCATTCCCACCCAGCAGCAGCGCAGGCTGTGCCCGGCAGGCAAGCCTTCGGTCAGATCGAGGGCGTAGCTCAGGGAGCCGATGATGGCGGAAAGCGAAAGCACCTCCACCGCCGTGGTGGGCTGAATATCGAGAGGGCTCATGAACGCTTGCCTCCTGGGGCGCAATCGGGTTTGCGCCAGCCCGCGGCCGGGCTGGTTATTCATTATTAACGGCAGTTTCTGCCGAGGCTAAACCGCAGCCGAGTTATGGTCTTTGTGCGCTACCGTCCAGGCACAGCACAAATTATCCCTCTGCCCGGCGAGGTCGCCTTGCCACGCCAAAGCCTTAAAATTCGCCCATGCCAAAACTTGAATCGCTTGCCTTCGACAACAGCTTTGCCCGTCTGCCGGAAGCCTATTATTCGCGCGTCTGCCCGACCCCCGTTCCCGATCCCTACCTGGTCTGCTACAGCCCGGAAGCGCTGGCCTTGCTCGACCTCGACGCAAGCGAAATGACGCGTCCCGAGTTGATCGAGGCGATGGCGGGCAACCAGCTGCTGCCCGGCATGGACGCAGTCGCCGCGCTCTACGCCGGCCACCAGTTCGGCCATTTCGTGCCGCAGCTGGGCGACGGCCGCGCGATCCTCTTGGGCGAAGTGAAGAATGCGGCGGGCGTTGGCTGGGAAATCCAGCTGAAGGGTGCCGGCCGCACCCCCTACTCGCGCGGCGGCGACGGCCGCGCGGTGCTGCGCTCGAGCATCCGCGAATTTCTGTGTTCGGAGGCGATGCACGCGCTCGGCATCCCCACCACCCGTGCCCTCGCCATCGTCGGCAGCGACCGACCGGTCTACCGCGAGGACCAGGAGACCGCCGCGCTGGTGACGCGCCTCGCCCCGAGCTTCGTGCGCTTCGGCTCCTTCGAAGTCTTCTACTACCGCAACCAGATCGAGCCGATCAGGCAGCTGGCCGATTACGTCATTGCGCGCCACTACCCCGAGCTTTTGGCGCTTGCCGACCCCTACCCCGAGTTCCTGCGCCAGGTTGCGCGCTCCACCGCCGAGCTGATGGCGCACTGGCAGGCGGTGGGCTTTTCGCACGGGGTGATGAACACCGACAACATGTCCATCCTCGGCCTCACCCTCGACTATGGCCCGTTCGGCTTTCTCGACGCCTTCGATCCCGGCTACGTCTGCAACCATTCCGACACTGGCGGCCGCTATGCCTTCGACCAGCAGCCCGATGTGGCGGCGTGGAACCTCACCAAGCTGGCGCAGACGCTGGTGCCGCTGATGTCGGTGGAGGCCGCATCGCAGGCGATCAGCGAATATCCGCAACTGTTCGGCCGCGCCTACCTCGAGCGCATGGCCGCCAAGTTCGGCCTGCCGCCGGGCAGTGAAACGGCCACGCTGGTGATGGACGCGCTGCAGCTGCTGGCGCGGAACCATGTTGACTACACGATCTTCCTGCGCCGCCTGTGCGATTTCGACAGCGGGGAAAATGCCCCCAACACGCTGCGCGACCTGTTCCTCGACCGCGCGGCTTTCGACGCCTGGGCGGCGCGCTATGCCGCCGCGCTGCGCGAGCAGGGCTCGGTCGACACCGAACGCGCTGCGGCAATGCGGCGCGTCAATCCCAAGTACATCCTGCGCAACCACCTGGCCGAGATCGCCATCCGCCGCGCGGCGGACGAGCGCGACTACAGCGAGGTGAACCGCCTGCACGCGCTGCTGGCGAGGCCGTTCGACGAGCAGCCGGAACACGAAGCCTATGCCGCCGAACCGCCTGACTGGGCGAGGAAGATTGAGGTAAGCTGCTCTTCGTGAGCCGAAGCCACGCCCTGCTCGCTCGCCTGTTGACTGCTTCCCTGCTCGATCCCGACCGCACCGCGCCCGCCCCAGACGAACTGTCGTGGCGCCCGCCGCCTGCCCCTGAACATCGCCCGACGAACGACACATACCGGCTCGACATCGCGTTCGACTTGTCGCTGCCGCTGCCGCCGCAACTCGAAGCCGCGAAATTTCGCCTCGTCGGCCGTGCCGCCGAATTGCGCCGCAAGGGGCTTGCCGCCCCGATGACGGTGGCGAGCCAGCGCCCGCGCTGGACGCAGTTGCTGAGCCTGCTGGATGCCGCGGCCGCAGGCAAAGAGGTGGCCGAAACAGATGCCCCCCTGCTGCACGCGGCAAAGGCGATGGCGCGGGACGGCTATCGGGGGATCCCGAGGCTGGCGGATTCCAGCCCGGACCCTGATTGAAACCAGGGCTTTCAGCCTATTGACCTGCCAGCAACAGCATCGCCAAGTGAAGCTCAGCGCCGCCGCGAAGCGGTGTCGGCTTGGGCCGCTTGTTGGACACCTGGCGCCCTGTGTTTCTCCAGAATGACCAGCGCAATGCCGCCGAGTATGGCGACCGACGTCAATACCAGGCGCAGGGTAAGCGTCTCGCCGAGAAGGACGACGCCCCCCAGGGCGGCAATGACCGGAACGCTGAGTTGGACGGTCGCGACATGGGTCGATTTCAACGCGGGTAATGCCGTGTACCAAATGGCATAGCCGATTCCGGAAGCCAGCGCGCCCGATGCAAGCGCGTACCAGAATCCGGCGCTGTCCACAGAGGCGCCTTCATGCAGCAACAGGCTCAATGCTGCCGCGATGGGAACCGCGCGCAGGAAATTCCCCGCCGTCACTCGGGTGGGATCCCCCCTGCCCTTCCCGCGCAAGGAATAAATCCCCCATGCGACCCCTGCGCCCAGCATCAACAGCGAAGCGGTGAGGGGCGGCGCAGAAAGACCCGGCAGCAACAGGCCGACCAGTCCTCCGAGGGCGAGCACAAGACCGACCAACTGCATTTTGCGCAGGCGCTCGCCTGCCCAGATACCATGGCCAATCATCGTTGCCAGAACCGCACCGAAAAGCAGCAGTGCGCCGGTTGCCGCGGGCAGGCTCACGTACGCAAAAGAAAAGCCCGCTGCATAGGCAAACAGCGCAAAGGCCGATGGCCAGTTGCCGCTGCCGGATCGTCCGCCACGGCTCTTTCGAACGATCAACCAGAGCATGACCGCGCCGGAAACCAGCCGGATGGTCGTGAAGCTCGCGGCGTCGATGCCGGTGTCCTTCAGCGCGACACGGCACAGCAGCGAATTACCGGCGAACGCAATCATGGCGAGCGATGTCAGGGCGACGATACGGGCAAATGACACTTCATTCCTTCGGGCAGCACAGCTGGCCGCCAACGCGGTGAGCCAAGGCCGCGGCCTATATGGGCCATCCAATTTGCCTCGGGTGGCGCTTGCTCAAACTGATCCGGCGCGTCGATGCCGATGAGTTCAAGATCCTTTGCCATGGCCGGACCGACATTCGGCAGGTCCTGCAGCGGGCGCACACGGTCACGTTCGACTTTGGCAGGATTCATCGCGGCTGGGCTCCGGGTGCAGCATCTTGGATTATGCCTGCGTTCTTTGCCACAACGACCCAGCAAACCGCACCGGGTCGACCCCACTTCGCCTGCTCAGGTACTGGAAGGTAGCGGCCTGCAGGCGAGTCGTCGAGTCTGGATTCATCTGAGCATAAAAAAGGGCCGCGTTCTGCGGCCCTTTTTTGTTCAAGCTGATTTTCTCAGCGTGGAACGGATCAAGCGAAATTCGCTTCCGCAAACTTCCAGTTCACCAGCTTGTCGAGGAAGGTTTCGACGAACTTGGGACGCAGGTTGCGGTAGTCGATGTAGTAGGCGTGCTCCCACACGTCGATGCACAGCAGGGCCTTGTCGCCGGTGGTCAGCGGGGTGCCGGCGGCGCCCATGTTGACGATGTCGACCGAGCCGTCTGCCTTCTTCACCAGCCAGGTCCAGCCGGAGCCGAAGTTGCCGACGGCGCTGGTCTGGAAGGCTTTCTTGAAGTCGTCGAAGCTGCCCCACTTCTTGCTGATGGCGTCCGCCAGGGCGCCGGAGGGCACGCCGCCGCCGTTGGGCGACAGGCAATTCCAGAAGAAGGTGTGGTTCCATACCTGGGCGGCGTTGTTGTAGACGCCACCGGCAGGCGCGCTCTTGACGATGTCCTCGAGCGACTTGCTCTCGAAATCGGTGCCCTTGATCAGGTTGTTGAGGTTGGTCACGTAGGCCTGGTGATGCTTGCCGTAGTGATATTCAAAGGTTTCCTGGGACATGTGCGGCGCAAGCGCGTCCATGGCAAAAGGCAGTGCGGGCAAGGTGTGTTCCATAACTCTCTCCTGAATTGAATGAACAGCAATCAATATAGTGTGTCGAGCAAGCGTGACAAGCTGATGGGGCGGCCCCATCAAAGTTGTATCTCTGGGGGATCGACGATGGCTTGTATGTGGCCGGACGAGATGTCTGTCCGGCTGTGTGTTGTGGCGTGCATGCCGCACGCACAACGGAAACTGGTCGGGACGAGAGGATTTGAACCTCCGACCACTTGACCCCCAGTCAAGTGCGCTACCAGGCTGCGCTACGCCCCGATCAAGCCCGCGATTCTAACAGATGAGCGACACCTGACGGAAGCCCGTCAGGCCAATATTTTCAGGATGGCCGTGATTTCGGTGCGCAGTTTCCCGACATCCAGCGCACTTGAGGCCGACGTGGGCGCAGCCTCGGGTGGGGTTTCACTGTCGTGCTCCAGGCGTTGCCGCGCGCCGCTGATGGTAAACCCCTCTTCGTACAGCAGTTCACGGATGCGGCGGATCAGCAGCACCTCGTGATGCTGATAGTAGCGGCGGTTGCCGCGGCGCTTGACCGGGCGCAACTGGGTGAATTCCTGCTCCCAGTAGCGCAGCACGTGCGCCTTGACGGCGCACAACTCGGACACTTCACCAATAGTGAAATAGCGTTTCGCCGGAATCGGCGGAAGTTCACTCTTCGCTGGGCGTTCCAACTTGGGCGCCTTCGACCTGGGACTTGAGTTTCTGGCTGGCGTGGAAGGTCACCACGCGACGCGCGGAAATCGGCATTTCTTCGCCGGTTTTCGGATTGCGGCCAGGACGCTGCGGTTTCTCTCGGCACTGGAAATTGCCGAACCCGGACAGTTTAACGATGTCGCCTTTTTCGAGGGACAAACGGATTTCGTCGAAAAACGACTCGACGACGTCCTTGGCTTCGCGTTTGTTCAGGCCCACTTTTTCGAACAGCAGTTCGGCCAGATCAGCTTTGGTGAGGGTGGTCATGTATGTTGTCGGGGACTGGTGGAAAACAGGGTCGAACACGCGCCAATAAAATTGGTTTTGCGTTAAGCACGCAAGCTGGCATTGCACTGCCGAAGCGCGGCTCCGACCAGTTTTTGCACGGCCTCGTCTACTTCCTGATCCGTTAATGTGCGTTCAGTATCTTGCATAACTACCCGTATGGCAAGGCTTTTTTTGTTTTCAGGCACGCCTTTTCCTCGGTAGTCATCGAACACATCGATCGAGCGCACCCAGTCTGACGCGACCTCGCGCAGCGCAGCCAGCAATTCGCCAGCGGGCGTATGCACGTCCAGCACGAACGCCAGATCGCGCCGCGTCTGCGGGAAACGCGACAACACGGCGTGCCGTGGCAGGCTGCGCCGGGCGAGCACCTCGCTGTCGAGTTCGAACAGCACCGGCGCGGCAGCAAGGTCGAACGCCTGAACCAGACGCGGATGCAGGGCGCCGACCCAGCCGATGGACTGGTCATCGATCCACAGTTCGGCACATTGCCCCGGGTGCAGGGCGGGATGGGCACCGCGCCGAGCGTCGAGTCCATGCCCGAACAGCCGCTCCAGGTCGCCCTTGAGATCGAAAAAATCGACGCGGCGAGATGATGCGCCCCATTGCTCGGGAAGTGCGTCGCCATGGACCAGGCCACCCAGCTTCATGGGTTGTTCCGAGAGCGATGCGTAGACCCGCCCCAGTTCAAAAATCCGCACCCGCTCCTGCTGGCGGTTGAGGTTATGGCGCAGGGTCTCGATCAGGCCGCCCCACAGGGTCGTGCGCATCGCCGACAGCTGGCTGGCCAGCGGATTGGCGAGCTGCAACGGGCACGCGGCGGCGTCGAGCGCCGTCTCCCACGCGGGATCGACAAAGCTGTAGGTGATGACTTCCTGATAATCCAGGTCGACCATCATCTGGCGCACGCTGTCGTCGGCCAGCACCGTCTCGTCCTGCGGCAGCATGCGCGAGGGCGCCGCCGGCGGCTGGGCGGGAATGTTGTCGTAGCCGAACAGGCGCACCGCCTCTTCGATCAGGTCTTCCTCGATCGCGAGATCGAAACGGAAACTCGGCGGCGTAACGACGAGGCGGCCGTCATGGCGTTCGACGCCTGCGCCGATCGCGGCGAGGTCGCGTGCCACCTGGTCGGCGTCGAGTTCGATGCCGGCCACGCGTGTCAGCCGCGCCAGCCGCAGGGCGATCGGCTCGCGCTGCGGCAATTCGGCGACCGCCTCGGCAATCGGTCCGGCCTGGCCGCCGCAGATGTCGAGCAGCAGTTGCGTTGCGCGTTCCATCGCCTGGCGGGTGGCGCCAAAATCGACGCCGCGCTCGAAGCGGTGCGACGAATCGGTCGACAGCCCCAGGCGCCGGGCGCGACCGGCAATCGCCGCCGGCGCGAAAAATGCGGCCTCCAGCATGACGTCGACGGTGACGCGCTCCACGCTGGTCGGCTTGCCGCCCATGATCCCGGCCAGCGCCACCGGCCCGCCGGCATCGGCGATCACCAGTATGTCGGGGGCGAGTTCGGCGACCTGGCCATCCAGCAGTTCGAGTGTCTCGCCCGCCCGCGCCAGCCGCACCTCGATACCGCCATTGAGGCGCGACAAGGCAAAGGCATGCATCGGCTGGCCGAGTTCGAGCAGCACGTAGTTGGTGATGTCGACCGGCGCCAGCAGCGGACGGATGCCGCTGCGCTCGAGGCGCTCCGCCATCCAGCGCGGGGTCGCGGCCTGCGCGTCGATGCCGCGCACCACGCGCGCCAGATAACGCGGACAGGCCTCGGGGGCCGACACTTGCACCGGCACCCTGTCCTCAATGCGTTCAGCGACCCCGCCAATCTGCGGCAACCGCACCTCGGCGCCGGTGATCGCGCCGACCTCGCGTGCAAGCCCCTGCATCGACAGGCAGTCCGCGCGATTGGGCGTGAGTTTCAGGGTGATGAGGGTGTCGTCCAGATTGAGCCAGCTGCGGAAATCCTCGCCGACCGGCGCATCGGCATCCAGCACCATCAGGCCATCGGCCGCCCCTTCCAGACCCAATTCCCTGGTCGAGCACAGCATGCCGAAGGATTCGACGCCGCGCACCTTGGCCACCTTGATCTCGAACCCGGGCAATTTGGCACCGGGGCGGGCGCATGGCACCTTGAGTCCGGCCGCCGCATTGGGCGCACCGCACACGATGGTGACCGGCGAAGATTCGCCGACATCGACCTGGCACACGCGCAGGCGATCGGCGTCGGGATGCTTCTCCGCCGACAGGATTTCGGCCACCACCACGCTATTGAAGGGCGGCGCGGCGGGCGCCAGCGCCTCCACTTCCAGTCCCGCCATGGTCAAGGCATGGGCCAGTTGGGCGGTATCGAGCGCGGGATTGACGAGGCTGCGCAGCCAGGATTCTGGAAATTGCATGATGGTTCCGCTTTAATTAGTTGAATTGCTTGAGAAAACGCAGATCATTTTCAAAAAACAGCCGCAAGTCGTCAACGCCATAACGCAGCATCGCCAGGCGCTCGACGCCCAAACCGAAGGCGAAGCCGACGTAGCGCTCGGTATCGATTTCGACGTGCCTGAACACGTTGGGGTGCACCATGCCGCAGCCCAGCACTTCCAGCCAGCCGGTGTGCGAGCACACGCGGCAGCCTTCGCCGCCGCACATCACGCAGCCGATGTCCATCTCGGCCGAGGGCTCGGTAAAGGGAAAGAACGACGGGCGGAAGCGCACCGCCAGGTCGTCGCGTTCAAAGAAGTTGCGCATGAAATCGGCCAGCACGCCCTTCAAGTCGGCGAACGACACCGTCTCGTCGACCCACAGGCCTTCGATCTGGTGGAACATCGGCGTGTGCGTCACGTCGGAATCGCAGCGATACACCCGCCCCGGCGCGATGATGCGCAGCGGCGGCTGGTGGGTCTGCATGTGGCGCACCTGCACCGGCGAGGTGTGGGTGCGCAGCAACTCGCCGCTCCGCAGATAGAAGGTGTCGTGCATCGCCCGCGCCGGATGGTCTTCCGGGATATTGAGCGCGGTGAAGTTGTAGAAGTCGGTTTCGATCTCCGGTCCCGTCGCCACCTCGAACCCGATCGAACGGAACAGCGCCTGAATGCGCGCCAGCGTGCGCGAAACCGGATGCAGGCCGGCATGCCCCAGGCCCCGTCCCGGCAGCGTCACGTCCAGCGTTTCGGCCGCCAACTGGCGATCCAGCTCGGCCTGCTGCAGCGTGTCGCGACGGGTTTTCAGCGCCGCCTCGACCGCCTGCTTGGCCTCGTTGATGCGGGCGCCGGCGGTTTTGCGCGCGTCGGCGGGCATCGCACCCAGGCTTTTCAGCAGTTCGGTGAGCTGACCGCTTTTACCCAGATAGCCTGCCTTGACCTGTTCCAGCGTCTGCAAATCGGGACTGGCCTGGATCGCGGCAAGGGCGTCGGCAACGATTTCGTTAGGATTGCGCATGGCGGTTTTTATATCAGGAATTTATCCGCGGAGGGCGCGAAGTTCACGAAGAGAAACCACTCGATCTTCGCGTTTCTTCGCGCCCTTCGCGGATAGACTCGTTCAAGAAACAACAAACAAAAAAAGGCCTTGCGGCCTTTTTTTGTGACGGTTTGACGGCTTACGCCGCCAGCTTGGCCTTGACCTGATCGACGATCTTCGCAAAGGCATCCTTGTCGAAAATCGCGATGTCGGACAGCACCTTGCGGTCGATCCCGATCTCGGCGCGGTTCAAGCCGTTCATGAATACGCTGTAGGTCAGGCCGTACTGACGCGCGGCGGCGTTGATACGGGCAATCCACAGCCTGCGGAACTGACGCTTGCGCTGACGACGGTCGCGGTACTGGTACTGACCGGCTTTCATCACCGCTTCATTGGCGACGCGGAATACGTTCTTGCGACGGCCGCGATAACCCTTGGCGGCGTCGATGATTCTTTTATGACTGGCTCGGGCGGTTACACCCCGTTTGACGCGTGGCATGGTCTTTCTCCTTTATGCGTAGGGCAACATGCGAGCAACCGACTTGTGGTCGCTGGCACCAACTGTTTCCATGCCGCGCAACTGGCGCTTACGCTTGGTGCTCTTCTTGGTGAGAATGTGACGCATGAACGCGTGCGAGCGCTTGAATCCGCCGCCGCCCAGTGCACGGAACCGCTTCTTGGCGCCGCTCTTGGTCTTCATCTTAGGCATGATGCTTCCTTTTTATCTCATGCGGCCAGGTGATCCCACGGCGTGGAATGCTTCACCAACCCGACTGCACGTATTGTCGGCGTTTTTACCCTCTCGGGCCGAGAAACGCCGGTCTCGAAACTTAAATCTTCTTTTTCGGCGCCAGCATCATCACCAGCTGGCGACCTTCCATCTTGGGGAACTGCTCGACAACCGCCAGTTCGGCCAAGTCAGCCGCGACCCGCCGCAACTGGTTCATGCCGATTTCCTGGTGGGCCATTTCACGGCCCCGGAAACGCAGCGTAATCTTGGTCTTGTCGCCTTCTTCGAGAAACTTGATCAGGTTGCGCAGTTTGATCTGGTAATCGCCCTCGTCGGTACCCGGACGGAACTTGATTTCCTTGATCTGGACCTGCTTCTGCTTCAGCTTGGCTTCGTGCTGCTTCTTGCTTTCCTGGTACTTGAACTTGCCGTAGTCCATGATCTTGCACACGGGCGGCTGGGCCGTCGGCGCAATTTCCACCAGATCCAGGTCAGCTTCTTCTGCCTGACGCAGCGCATCGTAAATTTTCACGATGCCAAGCGGCTCGCCTTCCACACCGACCAAACGTATCTCGGGGGTGGTAATTTCCCCGTTGATGCGCGTCTGTTTCTTTTCTGTCGCGATGAGTTGTTCTCCAAATAAAAACCTGACGCTGCGCGCCGAGGCAAAAAGGTCAAACCATAAATAAAGAAGGCGCGGGGCCAACCCTGCTACAGGAGGTCCCTACGCCTTGTTTGACCGCTATTACTGGCGCGCCAGCGTTTCCGCTTTCAGGCGCGCCATCAAGTCATCCAAACTGAGCTGCCCCAAGTCCTGGTTGCCGCGGGCACGGACGGAAACCAACCCGGTCTCCATTTCCTTGTCGCCGACCACCACCTGATAAGGCAGCTTTTGCAAGCTATGTTCGCGGATTTTATAAGTAATCTTGTTATTACTCAAGTCCGACACCGCGCGGATGCCCGCCTCGCGCAGCGCCTGGGTGACTTT
>JBAQND010000245.1:0-5886 GCA_049303455.1 Thiobacillus sp. | reverse complement strand
ATGGGCGACGTTGAGCATGTTCGCTTCGGAAAAATAATTACCCACCAGCTGCAGGCCGATCGGCAGGCCTTGGGCATCAAAGCCGCATGGCAGCGACATGCCGGGCAGGCCGGCGAGGTTGGCGGGGATGGTGTAGAGATCGTTGAGGTACATCTCGACCGGGTCGCCGGATTTCTCGCCCAGCTTGAAGGCGGTGCCGGGCGCGGTGGGGCCGAGGATGACGTCGCAGGCCTTGAAGGCGGCATTGAAATCGTCCGCGATCAGGCGGCGGATTTTCTGCGCCTGCAGGTAATAGGCGTCGTAATAGCCGTGCGAGAGCACATAGGCGCCGATCAGGATACGCCGCTTCACTTCCGCGCCGAAGCCCTGCGCGCGGGTCTTGCCATACATGTCGTCGAGGTTGCCGTATTCCGGCGCGCGGTAGCCGTAGCGTACGCCGTCGAAGCGCGACAGGTTGCTGGAGGCTTCGGCCGGCGCGAGCACGTAGTAGACCGGAATCGCGAGCTTGGAGTTGGCGAGCGAGATGTCGACCGTGGTGGCGCCGAGCTTTTTCAGCTCGGCTACGGCGGCGTCCACTGCTGTCGCGACTTCGCTGTTGAGGCCGTCGGCGAAGAATTCGCGCGGCAGGCCGACGCGCAGACCGGCCAGCGGCTTGTCGAGATCGCGCGTGTAATCCTCTTTCTCGCGCGCCAGGCTGGTTGAGTCGTTGGGATCGAAGCCGGTCATCACGTTCAGGAGCAGCGCGCAGTCCTCGGCCGAGGGCGCCATCGGGCCGGCCTGGTCGAGGCTGGAGGCGAACGCGATCATGCCGAAGCGCGACACCAGGCCGTAGGTGGGCTTCAGGCCCGTGATGCCGCACAGCGCGGCGGGCTGGCGGATCGAGCCGCCGGTGTCGGTACCGGTGGCGGCCGGCGCCATGCGCGCAGCCACACACGCCGCGGCGCCGCCCGACGAGCCGCCGGGCACGTAGGCGGGGTTCCAGGGGTTTTTCACCGCGCCGAAATAACTGGTCTCGTTGGACGACCCCATGGCGAACTCGTCCATGTTGGTCTTGCCCAGGCTCGGCATGCCGGCGGCCTTGAAGCGCTGGATCACGTGGGCGTCGTAGGGCGCGACGAAGTTGGAGAGCATCTTCGAGCCGCAGGTGGTGAGCCAGCCGTCGGTGCAGAAGATGTCCTTGTGGGCGATCGGCACGCCGGTGAGCGGGCCGCCCTGGCCGGCGGCGATCAGCGCATCGGCGGCGGCGGCCTCAAGCAGGGTCTTCTCGGCATCCACCGTGATGAAGGCGTTGATCGCCGGGTTCAGCGCGGCGATGCGGTCGAGATACGCTTGCGCGAGCTCGCGGCTGGAAATCTGCCTGGCGGCGAGCTGCGCGGCGAGCGCGGAGAGGGAGGTTTCGGGCATGGCTTATTCGATGACTTTGGGCACGAGGTAGAGGCCGTTTGCGACCGCCGGGGCGATGGCCTGGAAGGCGGCGTGGCGGTCGGTTTCGGTCACCACGTCGTCGCGCAGGCGCTGATAGATCTCCTGCGCGTGGGCCATCGGGCTGATGTCGCGGGTGTCGACCGCCTGCATGGTGGCGATCAGGTCGAAAATGCTGTTGAGCTGGACTTGCGTGGCCTGCGCCTCGGCGTCGCTGGTCTCGATGCGCGCAAGGCGGGCGATGCGCTTGACGTCGTCCGGAGTGAGGGACATGGAACCACCTGATGACTTACGGGAACGAAGCGCGTTAGGGTATCATAGCCCCCTTGTTTTTTCTGCCCTTTCGCCCGCCTGACGCGGGTGTTGCCGCCACCATGTTCAAGTTCCTGACCAGCTACTTTTCAACCGATCTCGCGATCGATCTCGGCACCGCCAACACGCTGATTTATGTGCGCGGTCGCGGCATCGTGCTGGACGAGCCTTCGGTGGTGTCGATTCGCACCGATGCGGTGGGGGGCAAGCGCACGGTGCAGGCGGTTGGGGTGGAAGCCAAGCAGATGCTGGGGCGCACTCCCGGCAACCTGCAGGCGATCCGGCCGATGAAGGACGGTGTGATTGCCGACTTTACCGTCACCGAGCAGATGCTCAAGTATTTCATCAAGAAAGTGCACGACACCCGGATGCTGCGCCCCAGTCCGCGCATTATCATCTGCGTGCCGTGCGGCTCGACCCAGGTGGAGCGCCGGGCGATTCGCGAATCGGCGATCGGCGCCGGCGCGCGCCAGGTCTACCTGATCGAGGAGCCGATGGCGGCGGCGATCGGCGCCGGCTTGCCGGTGGCCGAGGCCACCGGTTCGATGGTGGTCGACATCGGCGGCGGCACCACGGAGGTCGGCGTGATCTCGCTCGGCGGCGTGGTCTATGCCAACTCGGTGCGCGTCGGCGGCGACCGCATGGACGAGGCCATCATCAACTATATCCGCCGCAACTACGGCATGCTGATCGGCGAGGCGACCGCCGAGCAGATCAAGAAGAAAATGGGCTCGGCCTTTCCCGGCGCCGAAGTACTGGAAATGGAAGTCAAAGGCCGCAGCCTGGCCGAAGGCGTGCCGCGCAGCTTCAATGTGTCGTCCAACGAAATTCTCGAAGCGCTGACCGAACCGCTCAACGCCATCGTCAGCGCGGTGAGAATGGCGCTGGAACAGACCCCGCCCGAACTCGGTGCCGACATCGCCGAACGGGGCATGGTGCTGACCGGCGGCGGCGCGCTGATGCGCGATCTCGACCGTCTGCTGATGGAGGAAACCGGCCTGCCGGTGGTGGTCGCCGACGATCCGCTGACCTGCGTGGTGCGCGGTTGCGGGCGCGCCCTGGAAGACATGGACAAACTGGCATCGGTGTTCACCAACGAGTGAACGTAGCTTCCGGGACCGCGGGCAGTAGTCGCTGATGGCGGTGCCGGGCCAGCTCATGTTCGCCCGCCGGCTGGGGCCGATGGCACGCCTGTTGATCTGGCTCCTGGTCGGCGTGTCCTGTGTGGTGGCCGATGTCCGTTATCACGCGCTCGAAGGCCTGCGCGGCGGTTTTTCGCTGTTTGTGCAACCGGTGCGCGAGGTCATGCGTGCGCCCACCGACATCGCCGCCGAACTCGGCGGTTTCTTTGTCCGCCACCGTCTCCTGCAAAAAGAACGTGATGCGCTGCTGGCTGAGCGTGCGCAGCTGATGATCGGCATGAACGCCGCACAAGAACTGGCCCGTGAAAACACCGAATTGCGGGCATTGTTGCAGCTGCAATCCCGTCCCGGTCAGCAGGTGGTGCACGCTGCTTTGCTGTACCAGGGGCACGACTGGTTTGCCCAGCGCATCACCCTCGATCAGGGCGGCAGAGCAGGGCTGCGCAGCGGCCTGCCGGTGGTCGATGCCACCGGCCTGGTGGGGCAGGTGAGCCGGGTGTATCCGGGCGCGAGTGACGTCACGCTGGTGAGCAGCCCGGAGCAGCTGACACCGGTGATGGTCGAGCGCACCGGCCAGCGCGGGCTGGCCGCCGGCAGCGGACAGAGCAGGATGGAGCTGCGTTACATGCCGGCGCAAACCGACATCCGGGCGGGCGACCGCCTGCTGACATCGGGGATCGACCGGGTGTATCCGGCCGGCATTCCGGTGGCGCGCGTCAGCCGGGTTTCGCGTTCGCAATCCAGCCCCTATCTGCGGGTGGAAAGCCTGCCGCTGGCGGGCCTCGAGCGTTCCCGCGCGGTGCTGGTGCTGGTCGCCGAACCGCAGGTCACCACGCCATGAACGTGGCGACCGAAACGGGCAGCTGGCGCCGCATCCTTGGCACACTGGTTTTGGCGGCGCTGCTGGAGCAACTGCCGTGGTCGGGCTGGGCGTTGACCCTGCGGCCGGATTTCGTGCTGGTCGCAGTGCTGTTCTGGACCCTGCATCAGCCCGCGCGCATCAGTTTCGGCGCGGCGTTTGCTTTTGGCCTGCTGGCCGATTTCCAGGACGGTGCGGTGTTCGGCCAGCATGCCATTGCCTATGTGATAGGCGTGTATCTGGTGTTGTTCCTGCGCCTGCGGCTGCTGCAGTTCGATCCGCTCCGTCAGTCCGCGCAGCTGTTCCCCATTTTCCTGGCGGTGCAGCTGGCGGTGCTGCTGGTGGGCTGGCTGGCGGTCAACCCGCCGACCGGTCTGCTCATCCTGCTGCCGGTATTGAGCAGCACGGTGTTGTGGTATCTGATTGCCCTGTTTGTGCGCCTGTTGCATGGCAAGGGCATGCAGGATCGGGCATAAACCAGGAATGAGCTTGGCCACGCAACTGAAGAACCTGGATCGCGAACTGGCCCGTTTTCATGGCCGGTTGAAAGTGGGCGCGGCCTTCGTCGCGCTGCTGGCGACCGCGCTGCTGGCGCGTGGGTTTTACCTGCAGGTCGTGCGGCACGACCATTACATCCAGCGCGCCGAAAGCAACCGTACCTCGCGGGTGCCGGTCGCGCCCAGCCGCGGGCTGATCCTCGACCGCAACGACCGCATCCTGGCGGAAAACTATTCGGCCTATACGCTCGAACTCACGCGGGCGAAGACCGATGACCTCGACGCCACGCTGGCCGTGGTGGGTACGCTGATCGAGATATCGCCGGGGCAGTTGCGGCGTTTCCGCCGCTTGTTGAGCGAGTCGCACGAGTTCGAGACCGTGCCGCTGAGAAGCAAGTTGACCGACGAGGAGGTGGCGATCATCGCCGCCAACCGCTACCGCCTGCCGGGGGTGGAAGTGAAGGCGCGGCTGTACCGCAACTATCAGGCCGGGCCAGGCATGGCGCATGTGCTGGGTTTTGTTGGCCGCATCAACGACCGCGACCTGAAAAAGCTGCGTGAAGATGGCCGCGAGCAGAACTACAAGGGCAGCGCCCACATCGGCAAGACCGGGCTGGAACAGAGTTACGAAGCCTTTCTGCACGGCCGCACCGGGTTCGACCAGATGGAGACCGACGCCAGCGGCCGGGCTGTGCGCATGCTGTCGCGGATTGCGCCGGTTCCGGGCAAGGATTTGCGCCTGCATCTCGATGCCGGGTTGCAGGCGGTGGCCGAACAGGCGTTCGGCGATTACCTGGGCGGACTGGTGGCGCTCGATCCCAACACCGGTGGGGTGCTGGCGCTGGTCTCCCGGCCCGGATTCGATCCCAACCTGTTTGTTGATGGCATCGACCCGGAAACCTGGAAGGCGCTCAACGAATCGCCCGACCGGCCGATGGTGAACCGCGCGCTGCGCGGCGTCTACCCGCCGGGATCGACAATCAAGCCGTTGATGGCGCTGGCCGGCCTCGAACTGGGGTTGCGCAAACCGTCGGACAGCATCAACGACCCCGGGTTCTACAGCCTGCCCAACAGCAGCCATCAGTTCCGTGACTGGAAGCACGGCGGGCACGGCGTGGTCGACTTGCGCCGCTCCATCTCCCAGTCGTGCGATGTCTACTATTACCAACTGGCAGTGGACATGGGTATCGACCGCATGCACGACTACCTGGCGCAGTACGGTCTGGGCGAGAAAACCGGCATCGACCTGAACGGCGAATCATCCGGACTGCTTCCCTCGCGCGACTGGAAGCGGCGCCGCTGGAATAAGCCCTGGTATCCCGGCGAGACGGTGATTGCCGGCATCGGTCAGGGCTATCACCTGACCACGCCGCTGCAACTGGCGGTGGCGGCGGCCATGCTGGCCAATGGCGGCACCCGGATCGAGCCGCGCCTGGTGCGGGCGGTGCGCGATCCGCTGGCGCATGCCTGGCAACCGCAACCGGGGGGCGCGCGCGTCCAGGTGGCGATCGCCCCCGACCACCTCGCGGTAGTGCGCGAGGGCATGATGGACGTGATGCGTCCGGGCGGCACCGCGGCCAGATCGGCGGCCGGCGCGCCCTACACCATCGCCGGCAAGACGGGTACCGCGCAGGTGGTCGGCATCAAGCAGGGC
>JBAQND010000244.1:0-6577 GCA_049303455.1 Thiobacillus sp. | reverse complement strand
GAGGGGAAGGCCCGCAATGAAGACCGCTGAAGCCCTGTCCAGGAAACTGGAAACGCTGGGGGACCTGCGCGACGTCACGCGCACCATGAAGGCGCTATCCTCCTCCAGCGTGCGCCAGTACGAGCATGCGGTGGACGCGCTGGGCGACTACTACCGCACCGTTGAACTGGGCCTGCAGGTCGTGCTCCGCCATCTTCCCGCAGCGCCGTCCACGCCGCGTTCGGTGCCCCGGCCGGAGCGGCTGGCGGCCGTGGTGTTCGGCACCGACTACGGCTTGTGCGGCCGCTTCAACCACGTCCTCTGCGACCATGCCGTGGCGCATCTGGACGCCCGGGGGCTGCCCCCGGAGAATCGGCTGCTGCTGGCTGTCGGGGGCAAGGCTGCAGGCTGCCTGGAGCAGGCAGGCCAATCCGTGCAGGAATGCCTGTTCACGCCGGGATCGGCCGAGGGCATCACCGAGACGGTTTCGAGCATCCTGCTGACAATCGACGCCTGGAAAGCGGAACATGGCGCGGAGCAGGTCTGGCTGTACTACAACCGCCACGCCGGCAAGGCCCGCTATCAGCCCGAGTCCCTGCACCTGCTGCCGGTGGACGCCTGCCGCTTCCGCGACGCGGAGAAGGCGGCCTGGCCCTCTAAGGTTTTGCCCACTTTCAGCATGGATGCCGAAGCACTGCTGTCCACCCTGGTGCGCCAGTATCTTTTTGTCGCCCTGTTTCGCGCCTGTGCCGAGTCGCTGGCCAGCGAGCACAATGCCCGCCTGGTCGCCATGCAGGCCGCCGGGAAGAACATCGACGAGGCGATCGAGGAAACCCGGACCGAGCATCGGCGGTTGCGCCAGGAACTCATCACCGCCGAGATCCTGGACGTGGTCACCGGGTACGAGGCGAGCTCGGGCAACCCGGGTTGAGGCACAACCGCCCTGCCGGAAGGCCGCAATTGCCATCCACCCATGTCACCCATGCTGGTTGCGGGATCACTCCGGCAATCGATCATTTATGGGTGCTCGCGATCGTGATCACGGTGATTTCGGGCGGGGCAAACAGGCGTATCGGCGGCCCCCAGGTGCCGGTGCCACGGCTGACGTACAGCCACCGCCCATCGGCCAGTGCGGTGAGGCCGGTGCGAACGCCATAGGCCAGCCGCGTCAGGAAGCCGAACGGGAATATCTGTCCGCCATGGATATGCCCGGAGAGCTGGAGATCGAATGGCGTGTCGCGGTCGACCACCGGCTGGTGTTTGAGCAGGACGACGAAATCCTCCGCGGCGACCGGGGCGAGCGCCTGGCGGGGATCCAGCCCGGCGCGCTGTCCTGAAGTCGCTACGCCGGGATCGTCGACCCCCGCCAGAACGATGCCGCCGGCTTGGACCGATTCGCCGCGCAATACGGTAAAGCCCGCATCGCGCAGGAATCGCAGGGACTTTTCAAGCCCGGCATAGTATTCGTGATTGCCGGTGACGGCGTATGCCCCGAGTGGCGGCGCGCAGGACTGGAAGTGACGGGCAAGCGCGGCAAGTTTGTCGCCCTGCCCGTCGACGATGTCTCCGGTCGCCACGATGATGTCGGGGTCGATCTCGCGCAGCCTGGCGATGACGCGGTCGAGCATTCCATCCCCCAGCATGATGCCGAGGTGCAGGTCTGAAATCTGGGCGAGGGTGACGCGTCCGGAAGCGAGCTTGGGGGTGACGATGTTGACTTCATCAACCCGGATCTGCCGCGCTTCGATGAACCCGTAGCCCAGCAGGACAAGCGCGAGCAGGCCCACTGTGCGGAACGCTGGCACCGGATTGAGCGGCCAGTCGAGATGCAGCAGGGTGGCGAGCGCATGGCCGAGGTCGAATACCAGGCCGATGCAGACAAACAGGAACAGATAGCCCATCCACGTATAGCTCACCCAGGCGGTGGCAACGGTTGTGCGGTGCCAGCCTTGTCGTTCCAGGATCCACACCAGCAGCGGGGAGAGCGTCAGTACGATACCTGCCAGTACCAGACCCGGCGTCCATGTATGCGGGAAGGTCATCCACACCTTGCCCAGCGCATAGAAGTGCATGGTTCCATAGATCACGAAAGCCACGCCCAGCAAGCTCAGCATGGTGATGCGCCTGGATGGGCCGGCATCGGGCCGGGCGCATGCGTGCACGCAAGAAGCATTGCGGCGAGTGCCGTTGCATTACCCGTTGCATTACCCATTGCATTACCCATTGCATTACATGGCGCTGCCGAACGACTCGTCCCCGGTGTAGGGCGGCAATGACAGGCCGCCGATCCGGCTTCCCTGTGCGACCGGTCCCTTGACGAACAATTGATGCAGGTAGCGGCTGCCGCCGTGCTCCGAGAATGCCTCGTCCAGAACCTTTGCGAGCTCGCGCCCGCTCAAAGCGGATCCGTGTTCGAGATAGTTTTTGCGCAGGAAGTCGACTACCTCCCAGTGCGCGTCGGTCATCGTGACGCCTTCTTCGGCGGCCACACGTTCCGCTATTTCCCGGTTCCATCCAGCCAGTTCGTGTTGCTGGTCGATCGTCTCCGGGCTGGTGGTTTCAGGGTTTCGGATTTGTTTCTTGATGTCCGGCATATTGATCTCCCTTGGTTGCTGCCAGGTACATGTGCGCCTGCCCGGCCCTGAGCAGTTTCCAAATCGCACAGGGCCGGGCCGGTCGCTGATTTTATGCGCAGGGCCAATGCAGGTCTCCCGCACCGTCTGCGTGATGTCCAGTGTAGTAAACCGCCTGTCGTAGGAGGAACGGGATAGTGCGGGAGAGCGAAATCGCTTGATTGACGACGCTCCGGTTTCAGGATGGCGCCTGATCCGGCAATGCGGCGGCACACGCAAGGCCGGCCATTCGATTGACTATATTGATCAATGACCGGCTGCGACAAGCCGGCCCGACCCACTGCATCGACCTGGAGAATCTCATGCCCATTGCCAAGATCATCGAAATCAGCGCTGAATCCACCGACAGTTTTGAAGACGCCATACGCCAGGGCGTCGAAGCCACCGCCAAGACCGTGCGCAACATCCAGGGCGCATGGGTGAAGGAGCAATCCGTCGTTGTCGAGGGCGGAAAAATCGCGAAATACAGGGCCGACCTGAAAATCACCTTCATCGTTGAGTAAGGGTTGAGTAAGGGTTGAGTAAGGCGGGCCACGGCGGCACGGAAGCATGGTGCCGACCCGCCTGACGAAGAAGGCATGGTCCATCTCCACACGGCTGGCTGCGTGTTCTACCCGTTACGCCCGCCGCGACGCGGCTTTCACCTCCCCGACAATCAGGCGGGATGCGACAGCGCATCGGCCTTGGCCGGATGCCGGCAGGTGGCAAACACCCGCCAGCCCACCTGGGCAAACTGACGCACGATTTCGAGGCCGAGGCCCCGATTGCTTCCGGTGACAAGGATATTGGGCATGGTGGGCCAGTCCTCAGGGGTTAAATCATTTCAATGGTGTGCCTCAATTCAGTAGCGCTAGCCGCCAATTCGACAGCGCATCGCGTCAAATCGACAGCGCATCTCAATCGCGTCAATCGCGATAGCGCATCGCGCGACAGCACTTCCAGCCTGCCGGATCCGGCAGCACCAGTCATTGCGCTTTCGCAGCCCCGCAAACACAACACCGGGTCGGGTGGACGCGCGCGTCCTTATCCTCCGCAGACGTATCTCGCCGGCGGAGTTACGCGACCAGACCGTCGGGCCGGGCCAGACGCTCGGCCAGCGCGGCCAGGAAGCGCGCGGCATCGGTGCCGAACACCACGCGGTGATCGCAGGTCAGCGTCAGCAGGCTGCCGTTGTCCCCCGGCGCCGCCACCGCCAGGATCGCCGCAGCGCCCGGCGGAACGACAGCATCGAACTGCACGACTCCGGGGAACATTCCCAGGTTGGACAGATAAAAGGTCGCCCCGCGATAGTCTTCCGGCAGCGCGCGGTGATGGCGGATCTTTTGCTTGAGCGCGCGCCAATCCTCGGCAAGCTGGGGAAACGGGCGGCCGGCAACATCACGCACCACCGGCGTGAGCAATCCGTTCTCGGCCTCCATGGCGATCCCCACATCCACCCACTCCCGGCGCGCGAGGCCATCGGGGGTCCAGGCCGCATTGAATTCGGGCTGCGCCTGCACAGTCAGCGCGCAGGCCCTGGCGAGCAGCAGCGTGAGCGATGCATCGTGTGCGCCCGCATACGACTTGATGGCTGACAGGTCGGCCCGCGTGCTGATGCGAAACTGCGGGGTCGCCACGGCCTGGCTCATCGTGGCGGCGATCACCCGGCGCAGTTGCAGCTGCTGCTCGATTTGAAAAGGCGGGCCGGATTCGATTTCTTTGAGCAAGGCAGCGTTTGCATCCGATCGTTCATGCGGGCGGGGCGAGACCCGGCCCGCCAGTGCCTGCTCCAGCACGGCACTTGAAGCGCGCGGGGTCGCCCCCGGCTTTTTCCCGGCATCGGGCGCCTTGCGTTCCGGCTCCTGCGCCCCGCTTGCACCGGCGGAAGGCTCCGGCCGCTGCGGTTTCATGTCCTTTTCCTTGCCAACGGCGGCCTGCTGCGCTGCCGGCTTTTCCTCCGTTGCAGGTTCTTTCGATTCATCCGAAGATTTATCCGTAGCCGGCTCGGACTTTTCTTCCGCTTGCTTCCCTTCAGCTTCTTCAGCTTCTTCAGCTTCTTCAGCTTCTTCAGCTTCTTCGGCTGCTTCGGCTGCTTCGGACGCTTCGTCGCCGATCCAGGCCAGCGTCTCGCCCACCGGGTATTCCTTGTCCTCGTCCGCCAGCGGCCCGATCAGCTTCCCGGAATGAAAGGCCTCCATCTCCATCACCGCCTTGTCGGTCTCGACTTCGGCGACGGCCTCGCCCCTTTTCACGGCATCGCCCGGCTGCTTCAGCCAGCGCAGCAGGCGTCCGCTCTCCATGGTGTCGGAAAGCGTGGGCATTTTGACGGCCTGTTTCATGTCCTTACTCCTTCCCCGGCGGCCGGCACAATCGCCGGGCGGCCTCAACGATGTCTTCAATTTGCGGAATGCTGGCGACCTCGAGCGCTGCATTGAAGGGCGTCGGCAGACCCAGGCCGCCGAGCCGCAACGGCGCCGCCGCCAGCACATCGAAGCAGCGCTCGGTCAGGGTGGCGGCGATCTCCGCACCGGCACCGGCGAAGCGGCAGTCTTCTTCCGCGACCAGCAGATGCCGGGTTTTGCGCACCGAATCCACGCACAGCTCCCAGTCGATGGGCCGCAGGCTGCGCAGGTCGATCACTTCCGCATCGATCCCCTCGCCGGCAAGCATCCCGGCTGCCTCCTGCGCCAGATTGGCCATGCGGGAATACGCGATGATGGTCAGGTCCTTGCCGGGGCGCCGTATCGCCGCCTGATGCATCGGCGGCGGCGCGGCGAGCAGGTCGACTTCGCCCTTTTCGCCATACAGCATCGCGTGCTCAAGCAGCACGACGCAGTCATCGCTGGCGATCGCCTGGCGCAACTGCCACCAGGCATCCTGCGGCGTCGCCGGAACCGCGATGCGCAAGCCCGGCACGTTCATCAGGGCGTGCTCCAGCCGCTGCGAATGCTGGGCCGCCAATTGCTTGCCCACCCCGCCCGGCATGCGCACCACGAGCGGCATGGCAAACTGGCCGCCGGACATGAACGGGATCTTGGCGGCCAGGTTGACGATGGCGTCGAGCGCCAGCAGGGCGAAATTGACGGTCATGATCTCCACCACCGGACGCAGGCCGATCATGGCCGCGCCCACGCCCAGCCCGGTAAAACTGTTCTCCGAGATGGGGGTGTCGCGCACGCGCCATTCGCCATACTTGGCATACAGCCCCTCGGTCACCCGGTAGGACCCGCCATACAGGCCAACATCCTCGCCGAGCACGAACACCGAGTCGTCGCCCGCCATCTCGACATCGTGTGCGCGATTGAGCGCCTGCCAGTACGACAGCTTCTCAGCCATGCTTTTGCTCCGCGCGGATGAGCGTCTCGTGTCGCCCAGGGGCATGGAACGCATCCCAGGCCTCGGTCAGGGTCGGCGCGGGGCTCGCTTCGGCAAACGCGACCGCATCTTCCACGATCTGTTCGACCTCGTCGCGCAACTGCTGCAGGCTTGCTTCGTCCAGCGCCGCGGGGGAGCCGTTCAGCCGGTCCACCGATGCGACCAGCTTCTGCTCGACCCGCTGCAACGGCCCGGCCTGCTTGTAGGACTCGACCTCGGCCCGCGACCGGTAGGCGCCGGCATCGGCCATAGAGTGGCCGCGAAACCGATAGGTGTCGAGTTCGAGCAGCTGCGGCCCCTGGCCGGAACGGATGGCACGCAGCATGCGCTGCGCGACTTCATGCACCGCCAGCACATCCATGCCGTCCGCCCTTTCGCCCGGCATGCCGTAAGCGCAGGCACGCTTGTGAATTTCCGGCATGGCCGCTTGCCGATGGATCTCGGTACCGATCTGGTAGCGATTGTTTTCGCACACGAACAGGACCGGCAGCCGCCACAATGCGGCCATGTTGAGGGATTCGTGGAAGGTGCCCTGATTGGCCGCGCCCTCGCCGAAGAAACAGATGACCGCTTCCGGAAGCCTGCGCAACATGATCCCGTAGCCAATGCCG
>JBAQND010000243.1:0-1695 GCA_049303455.1 Thiobacillus sp. | reverse complement strand
TATGGCGACCGTCCGCCGCGCAACGAGGCTTATCGGGGTGCCGATGCCCAGGCTGCGCCCAAGGCCGAAGTCAACGGCAACAGCGTCGAGTACTGGGAAAAGCGCGAACGCGAGGCCAAGGCCAAAGCGGCCTCCCCCCGCAGCTACGGGGACCGCGGCAACAGCGCGCGTCACGGCCAGCCGCGCAGCGCCGGCAATGAAAACCGGGGCGGCGGCAACCGCGTCGGCGTGCGGGGTCGTTTCAAGGACTGATCGCCCGCGCGATCACCGGCGATAGAAAGGGGCTCTCACGAGCCCTTTTTTATTTGCCCGAGTCGTGTGGCCCCGCGGAACCTGCGCCCACAAGGGCGTTCTGTTTTTGCGACAATGCAGGCTCCGATCGTTCGCGGCATCTGCAAAATGCGGGAAGGCGCGCTATTCCTTATGGAAAGTGACTCCAGGGCACCATCGCAAAGCCATCCCGCCTGGCGCTGGATGAGCGACCGTGGGCTGCGGGTGGAGACAGGCGACACCACGCTGGCGCGTTATGCCGCGTTGATTTCGCTGAATTTGCCGGAAATAGAAGACATAATCCCGGCAGATGGCTGCCTGTTTCTGGTTTTTCGGCGCGGCGCAGGTTTGTCTGGGAGTTTACGGTCGGCATTGACCGCGCCGTTGGCCGACATGCCTGCGATGGGCGGAACGCTGCACGAAATTATCGTCGAGTACGGCGGAGTCGTCGGGCCGGATTTGCCGGCGCTGGCAGAGCGGGCAGGCTTGGACGCCGCGGCCTATATAAATAGCCATGCAACGGTGGAATATTCGGTTGCTTTCCTGGGCTTTCAGCCGGGCTTCCCGTACTTGCATGGCTTGCCCTGCGCCCTGCATGCGCCCCGCCGGGCTTCGCCGCGGCTGCGGGTGGCGGCGGGCAGCGTGGCGATCGGCGGGGGGTACACCGGGATTTATTCCGTTAGCGGCCCCGGCGGCTGGCAGATCATTGGCCATACGACGGCCGTCATGTTCGATCCGCAGCGCGATGCACCCGCCCTGCTGATGCCGGGCGACCGCGTTCGCTTTGTGCCGCGATGATCGAGGTGCTGCACGCAGGCCTATGCGACCTGGTGATGGATCAGGGCCGACCCGGCTGGGGGGCACTTGGCGTGCCCGTCGGCGGCGCGGCGGATCCTGCGGCGCTGGCGGCAGCCAATCGGCTGGTGGGTAATGACGCGGCGGCGGCGGGACTGGAAATCACCCTGAAGGGCCCCGGCCTGCGGTTTCTGCTAGGGGGCGTCGTGGCGCTCACGGGCGCGCGCTTTGCGGCGACGCGCAGCAGCGGCGCGGCGGTCGTGTGGGGCGAAACACTGGTTCTGGCGGCGGGCGAGACCCTGAATCTGGAGCAGGCGGAAACGGGTTGCCGCTGCTGGCTGGCGTTGCGTGGCGGGCTGGCGGTGCCGCCGGTGATGGGCAGTCGCAGCACGTTTCTGCCGGCCGGATTTGGCGGCTATCGGGGCCGTGCGCTGCGGGCGGGAGATGTGCTGGCAAGCAGCGCCACGGCGGGTGCGGTGCGTTTGCTGCGCGCGCGGGCACCCGCCATCGAGCGGGACGCGCCGCTGCGCGTGGTGGCCGGGCCGCAAGCCGGCCAGTTCGACGATGCGGGGCTGCTGGCGTTCTTTGCTGGAAACTATCGGGTGGGGGTGGCGTCAGACCGTCGCGGTC
>JBAQND010000242.1:0-22587 GCA_049303455.1 Thiobacillus sp. | reverse complement strand
CGGCATTGGCTACGGGATCATGTTGCGCAGGCTTCCGGAAGCGGTCATCTGTTTCTTCGGCGAGGGCGCGGCCAATCAGGGCACCTTCCACGAATCCCTCAACATGGCCGCATTGTGGCGGCTGCCGTGCGCGCGTGCGCGCGTGCGCACGGTTCTCGTCGCGATCGCGTTCTTCGGATTTAAGCAGCCGGAACTCGCAGCGGTCGCCGGGCGCGAGGTCGCGGTAATGACCGCGGTAGGCAATCGTGATCGGCGTCGGCGTAAAGGAACCGCTGGTGATCTTCAACACATGGCAGTCGGCCTCGACATCGAGCGTCTGGTGGCGATAGTGTAGTCGTACCTTGACCCGCTGAAGGTCAGCGGGAAATGCCGGATTGAAATGCAGGACATTCGCGCGCATTTCGACGCCAAGGTAGCAGCGCTGGATGAGATCGACCGTGCCCGCCATCGCGCCGAGGTGAATTCCCTCTGGCGTCGTGCCGCCCTGGATGTCGGCAATGTCGCTGTCGAGCGCACGCTGGAAGAGATGCCACGATCGCGTACGATCCGACCGCGCCAATACCCACGAGTGCACCAACTGGCTGAGCGTCGAGCCGTGCGACGTGCGCGCCAGGTAATAGTCGACGTTCTTCGGGATGGTGTCGTAGTCGAAGGGATAGCCGAGCTGCTCGAACAGCAGCGCGAGCTCGTCCGCCGAGAAGAGATAGAACAGCATCAGCACGTCAGCCTGCTTCGAGACCTTGTAGCGATTCGGCGTGTCGCCCTCGGCCTCGAGAATGCGGTCGAGGCGGTGGATGTTGCCGTACTTTGCCTGGTATCCCTCCCAGTCGAACTCGTCGAGCGCGTCGTGGCCGTCGAACTGGCTGATGATCCCGTCGGCGCTCATGGGCACCCTCAGCTTGCGGCTGACCTCGTACCAGTGCTCGATCTCGTCGAGGCCCAGCCCCATGCGCTCGCACAGCTGATCGCGACGGATGCCGGGCAGAAGGTCGATGACGTCGATCGCCCGGGTCAGGACCCAGGCCGCCATGACGTTCGTGTAGGCGCTGTTGTCGATGCCGCCGGCCGCCTCGGGGTCCGTGTCGGGGTAGGCGGTGTGGTACTCGTCCGGCCCCATCACCCCCTTGATCTCGTAGCGGTCGAGCGCCGGGCTGTAGGTGGCGGCGCTTGCCCAGAAGCGGGCGATTTCGAGCAGCATTTCGGCGCCATAGACATACAGAAACTCGTGGTCGCTGGATGCCTGGTGGTATTGCCATATGTTGTAGGCGATCGCCGAATTGATGTGGCGCTGCCGGTGCGTGTTGTCGGCGAGCCAGCGGCCCGATTCGGGGTTCAGGTGCAGGCGCTGCGTTTCCTCGCGGCCGTCGCTGCCGCTCTGCCAGGGATACATGGCCCCCCGAAAGCCGGCTTCCTGCGCTGCCCGCCGTGCCTCGGGCAGACGTCGATGGCGGTAGCGCAGCAGTGCGCGGGTCAGCATCGGGATGCGCAGGCTGAGGAAGGGGAAGACGAACAGCTCGTCCCAGAAGATGTGCCCGCGGTAGGCTTCGCCGTGCCAGCCCCGCGCCGGGATGCCGGTGTCGAGATCGATCGTGTGTTCGGATGCGGTCTGCAGCAGATGGAACATGTGGACGCGGAGCTTGAGCTGGGTGTCAGGCGCCGCATGGTCGTCGAGATCGATATCGATATCGCACATCGCCCAGAGGTGTTTCCAGGCCAGCGCGTGCGCGCCGAGCAGGGCGTCGAAGCGACCGGCGTGTCCGAGCGTCCGCAGCGCCGCCACGCCGGCCTCGGAGATCGCCAGGTCGCGCGACGTGCGCAGCGCGACGATCTTCTCCACCACAAGCGGCGTCTGCGCCGCCATGGCGTAAGACATTTCCTGTGCGATCTGTTTCCCCTGCGTTTGCGTATTCCGGTCGGTCTCGACTTCGGCCCCGTTGCAATACAGCCGCGTGCGGGCCGCCTGGGCGACAGTGAGCCGGGACTGATTGGTGCGACAGCGCAGGAAGAGCGTGTCGGCGCCGCGGTGTCCCAGATCGAGCAGGTCGAGATGGCGGTCGGCCAGATCGCGATAGCGGGCCACGCCACGGTTGGTGACGCCACCATCCAGCGCAGAGCGCACTGTCAGCCGCCCCGTCCAGTCCTCCGCCGTGAGCTCGACACTCAGCGCGGCCAAGTGCGGGTCGGCCATGCTGACGATGCGGCGCTCGTTCCAGCGGGTCGTGCGGCCCTCGGCATCGCGGAACCGCAGATCGCGCCGCAGCACGCCGTGCCTGAGGTCGAGCGCCTGCCGAAAGGCGAGCAGTTCAACCTCATCCAGCCGGAACCAGGCGCCATCGTCGATCCTGAAGGTGAGCGCTAGCCAGTTCGGGAAGTTGACCAGATCTTCGTTCTCGACCTTGCGGCCGGCGACCTCGCTGGTGAGGCGGTTGTAGCCGCCGGCGAAATAGGTTCCCGGATAGTGCACGCCGTCGGCCGATGAATCCGGCGCCGCGCCGCGGGTCGCGAAATAGCCGTTGCCCAGCGTGCAGAGCGCTTCGCGCAGCCCCTCCTGATCGGGTACGTAGTCCTCGTAGACGAGCGACCAGGCGTTCGGCCGGTGCGCCGCGACGGTGTCCCGATCCGGGAGGTCGGTCCGGCGATCCAATGTCTCGCGGGTGGCGCCGGATGTCATGGTCGTGCGCCTATTCCGTTTCCGCCCGGGCGGCAATCGCCGTCAGCATTTCGAGCAGACGCTTCACCGCCTGCGTGTCGGCCACCGCGTAGTCAGCCGCGGTCTGGCGCGACTCGTCGTGTCGCACGGCAATGCACAGGCCATGTCCCGCCAGCACGTGAAACGCATCCTCGTCGGTGATGTCGTCGCCGACGTACAGCGGCACGACCCCCGGCCGATCTGGACGAGTCTGTCGCAGGATCCAGCGCACGGCCTCGCCCTTGCTCCAGTCGATGTCGGGGCGGATCTCGAACACCTTCTTGCCGTGTCCCAGGCGCAGGCGCGGGTGCTCGGCAAGCGTCTCGTCCAGAATCGCCCGCAGCGTGCCGACGGCGTCTGGCGCGACCTGCCGGTAGTGGACGGCGATCGATAGCTTCTTGCGCTCCACCGCATGTCCCTCGACATCGGCCAGCGCCGCACGCAATGCCCGCTCCACCTCGTCCAGTTCGGGCAGGAAGTCGGTGCCCCGTTCCAGCTGCTCGATGGCGCCTTCGGGACCGACGATCTCGAAGCCGTGACTGCCGGCGTACCACACGGACTTGAGCCCGACCAGTTCCTGCAGTTCCCGAGGTCGCGGCCGCTCACGATGATCACCGCACAGTGCCTGGCGAGTTCCGCTACGGCGGCGCGCATGTCCTCGGCAAGCAGCGCTTTGGTGTGGTCCTCCACAATCGGCGTGAGGGTGCCGTCGTAATCGAGAAACACCATCGGCGTTTTTCCCGCCAGGCGCTTCCGGATCTCGTCCTCCCGATCCCAGGTGGAAGGCAGGTTGACGAGCGTCTTGAGCGTCAGGCCTTCGCCCGGCGTGAAGCGCAGCTCGCTCAGGTCATGCACCACGACATCCGCCCCAGCCGACGCCAGCTGGTCGCTGTAGTCGCCGCGGGCAACCCCGACCACCAGGCCGAACGCGCCCTGGGCCCCGGCTTTGACGCCTGCGATCGCATCCTCGACAACCGCGGTGCGGCGGGGCGCAGCACCCAGGCGTCGTGCTGCCTCCAGCAGCATCGCCGGGTCGGGCTTGCCGGGAAGATCCAGCTCCGCCGCGTCGCGGCCGTCGACCCTGGCATCGAACAGGTCGAGCACGCCGGCGTTGCGCAGCATCGCCTCGGCGTTGCGACTGGCGGAGAACACCGCGGTCTTGATCCCGGCCCGACGCGGGGCTTTGACGAGTTCGAGCGTGCCCGGATAGGCGTAGACCTGGTTTTTTGCGAGCCATGTGTTGAAGTAGCGGTCCTTGCGATTGCCGAGTCCGCAGACCGTTTCACGGTCGGGGTCGTCGTTCTTGTCGCCGTACGGCAGGTCGATGCCGCGCGCATCGAGGAAGCTTCTGACGCCGTCCATGCGGGGCTTGCCATCCACGTACTGGCGGTAGTCGCGGCGGGAGTCGAACGGACGAAATTCCTCACCGTGGCGCTCGGCCCGCGCCTTGAGGAATTCGTCGAACAGTCGCTGCCAGGCGGCCGCGTGCGCCTTCGCCGTATCGGTGATCACGCCGTCCATGTCGAACAGCATGGCATCCAGTTGCGCAATCAAAGGGGCCGCAAGACCATTACCCGTGCGCCCGCTCATTTTGTGTCGCGCCCGCTATCGGTATCGCTCTTGGCGCGCTTCTTTTCGCTCTCGGCGGCAGCGCCCTCGACTTCGCTCAAACCTTCATCCGCGTGCTGCCTGGTATCGGCCTCGGTCATTGATGGTCCCTCGCGGTGGCGCGTAGACGCGGTCAGAAAATTGAAGGCGGTCGGGCGATGACCGGTGTGGCCCACCGGCCATCCTGACCGGAAGCTTCGCCTTGTCCGGGCACTGCAAGTACAAACATAGCAGCAGATTTCCGGCTTTCATGATCCTGCGTTCATGCTTGCCTGTGCGGCAGGCACCTGCGGCTATGGGCTGGATGGGACTGAATGCGCGCCTCGGCACGGTGGCCATCGAGTATCAGGCACCGCCGTCCACACTGGGCGAGCAAGGATCGATCAAGCTTCGCGCTGCAGCAGCACGATGGAGCGCGGCGCCACCTCCAGCCGGGTGCCTGCCCGGTGCAACGGCGCCGCGTCGACCCAGCCGCGCGCGGTGTCGAGCAGCAGCGTCCAGCGTTGGCCCCAGCGTTTTTCCGGCAGGATGAAATCCAGCGCCTCGTGGTGGGCGTTGAAGATCAGGTAGAAGCTGGCGTCTGTCACCGGGTCGCCATGGGTGTTGGGGTTGGGAATGGTGTCGCCGTTGATGAAGATGCCGAGGCTCTTGGCGAACCCTTCGCCCCAGTTGTCCTCGCTCATCTGCGTGCCTTCGTGCGTGAACCAGGCGATATCCTCGCAGTCGGCGCCGTGAATGGCACGGCCGAGGAACCAGCGGCGACGACGAAACGCCGGGTGGGCATGGCGGAAGGCGATCAGTCGCCGGGTGAATGCGTGCAGTATCTGGTCGGCTTGCGCCCAGTCGAGCCAGGAGATTTCGTTGTCCTGGCAGTAGGCGTTGTTGTTGCCGTTCTGGGTGCGGCCGATTTCGTCACCCGCAAGCAGCATGGGCACGCCTTGCGACAGCATCAGGGTGACAAGGATGTTGCGCTGCTGGCGCGCGCGCAGGGCCAGGATGTCGGGGTCGTCGGTGGGGCCTTCGACGCCGCAGTTCCAGGCGCGGTTGTCGTCGGTGCCGTCGCGGTTGTCCTCGCCGTTCGCTTCGTTGTGCTTGTCCTGGTAGGACACCAGGTCGCGCAGGGTGAAGCCGTCGTGGGCGGTGACGAAGTTGATGCTGGCGTTCGGGTTGCGCGAGTCATTGGCGTAGAGGTCGGAGCTGCCGGTGAAACGGTAGGCGAATTCGGCCAGGGTTTCGTCCTGGCCGCGCCAGAAGTCGCGCACGCTGTCGCGGTACTTGTCGTTCCACTCCGACCAGCCGGGCGGGAAATTGCCGACCTGGTAGCCGCCTTCGCCGACGTCCCACGGCTCGGCAATCAGCTTGACCTGGCTGATCACCGGGTCCTGCTGGATCAGGTCGAAGAAGGCCGACAGCCGGTGCACCTCGTGCAGTTCGCGCGCCAATGCGGCGGCGAGGTCGAAGCGGAAGCCGTCCACGTGCATTTCGAGCACCCAGTAGCGCAGCGAATCCATGATCAGTTGCAGCACGTGGGGATGGCGCATGTGCAGGCTGTTGCCGGTGCCGGTGTAGTCCATGTAGTGGCGGCGGTCATCCTCCATCAGCCGGTAGTAATAGGCGTTGTCGACCCCCCTGAAGCACAGCGCCGGGCCGAATTCATTGCCCTCGGCCGTGTGGTTGTAGACCACGTCGAGGATGACCTCGATGCCGGCCTGGTGTATCGCCTTCACCATCTGCTTGAACTCGGCGACGGCAGCGCCGGGGCGCTTGTCGGCCGCATAGTCCGTGTGCGGCGCCAGGTAGGCGATGGAGTTGTAGCCCCAGTAGTTGCGCAATCCCTGGTCGGTCAAGTGCTTGTCGTGCACAAAGTAATGCACCGGCATCAGTTCGATGGCGGTGACGCCCAGATGCTTCAGGTACGCGATCGATGCCGGGTGCGCCAGGCCGGCATAGGTGCCGCGCAGCTCGGGCGGCACCTCCGGGTGGCGCGCCGTGAAGCCCTTGACGTGCAGCTCGTAAATGACGGTCTCGTGCCAGGGCCGCTGCAGCAGACGGTCATCCGCCCAGTCGAAGGCGGGCTGCTGGACGATGCACTTGGGCATGAAGGGCGCGCTGTCCTCGTCGTTGCGCACGTCCGGGCCGTCGGCGAAGCGGTAGGGAAACACCGCCTCATCCAGGCGAACGTCGCCGTCGATGGCTTTGGCGTAGGGATCGAGCAGCAGCTTGGCGGGGTTGCAGCGGTGGCCGTTGTGCGGTTCCCACGGGCCATGCACGCGAAAGCCGTAGCGCTGCCCCGCCTTGATCTCCGGGAAGTAGCCATGCCAGCAGTGTCCGCTGACCTCCGGCAGATCGACGCGGGTTTCGTTGCCCGCTTCGTCGAACAGGGACAGTTCGACGCGTTGGGCGACTTCCGAAAACAGCGAGAAATTGGTGCCTCCGTTGTCGCAGGTGGCGCCGAGCGGGTAGGACGTGCCGGGCCAGATTTTCATGTTGGTGAATGCATTTCTGTTTCGTTGGCTATAAATATTGAATAGGACATATCACACACGAGGGAAAATTTGTGAGCAGCGCGATGCTTGAGATGCTTGAAAGGCGCGGACGCGAGAAGGTGATGGCATTTGTCATGGCAGGCGGCGAGGGCTCACGCCTGCGGCCGCTGACGGCAGACCGCTGCAAGCCGGCGGTGCCGTTCGGAAGCCGCTACCGCATCGTCGATTTCGTGTTGAGCAACCTGGCGAACTCCGATATTCGTTCAATCTATTTGCTGGTGCAATACATGCCGCAGTCGCTGATCGAGCATATTCGCAAGGCGTGGTCGGTTTCCACCCTGTTCTCTGATCAGTTCGTGACGGTGGTGCCGCCGCAAATGACCAAGGAACATATGCAGTTCGGTGGCACGGCGGACGCCGTGTATCAAAGCCTGAACCTGATGAACCTGCATCGCCCGGATCTGGTGGCGGTGTTCGGCGCGGACCACATTTATCGGATGGATGTGCGCCAGATGGTGCGCTTCCATTACGAGAACGCAGCGGACGTCACGGTGGCCGCGCTGCCGGTGCCCCTCGACCAGGCTGCCAATTTCGGCATCATCGAAACCGATGCGGCGGGACGAATCCACGGCTTTCAGGAAAAGCCCGCGCGGGCGAAGCCGATGCCCAACGATCCGCAGCGAGCCTACGCCTCGATGGGAAATTATCTGTTCAGGGCGGATATGCTGAGGGCGGCGCTGGAGGAAGCGCACCGGCGCGGCGAGACGGATTTCGGCCACCATGTGCTGCCGCGGCTGTCGCAGACCCACCGGGTGTTTGCCTACGACTTTGCAACCAACGTGGTGCCCGGCACCAAGCCTTATGAGGAAGCGGGCTACTGGCGCGATGTGGGCACGCTGGACACCTATTTCGAGGCGCATATGGATGTGCTCGGCATCGAGCCGTGCTTCGACGCGTTCAATCCGCAATGGCCGATTTACTCCAGCCATTACCAGGGTCCGACCGCGCGGGTGATTCGCGGCAGCCTCGACAATGTGCTGATGGGCGCGGCGGCCATCGTCAGCGACGCGACCATCCGCAATTCGCTGCTGCGGCGCGAGGTGGTGGTCGAACCGGGGGCCGTGATCGAGGACTGCGTGATCATGGATTATGTGCGCATCGGCGCCGGCGCCAGGCTGCGGCATGCGATCATCGACCAGCATAACAACATCGTGCCCGGCACGGAAATCGGCTACGACCACGAACGCGACCGCGCGGCCGGCTATCACATCACCGAAGGCGGACTTGTCGTGCTTCCGCTGGGCGATGTCCGGTATTTCGCCCGCGAGGGGTATCGTAACGGGGGCGGGTATTCCGAGTAGAAGGGGGTTTTTTCCTGCCGCAACAGCAGTTCACCATAGAGGCACCGAGTCACAGTGTGTCTCTGTCGTGAATGAACTCAGATTTTCAGCTTATTTCCCCCGATCCGACATGCACACCGCCCTGCTGATTCTCAACGCCGGCTCTTCCAGCCTTAAATTCGCCGTCTATCAGGCCGACGCGGCGGGCAACCTGCAGGCTGTCTATCGCGGCGGCGTCGAGGAGATCGGCCGCAACGGACGCTTTCAGGTGATTCACGCGCCCGACACCGGCGACCCGATCGATCAGGCCGTTGCCGTGGCAAACCATGAGCAGGCGCTGCAGCAGGTGCTGGACTGGCTGGAGGCGCGCCACCCGGGCCTGGCATTCCACGCGGCCGGGCATCGCGTGGTGCATGGCGGCGCCGACTACATCCATCCGGTGCGGATCGACACCGGCGTGATGGCGGACCTGGAATCGCTCATCCCGCTGAGCCCCCTGCACCAGCCCCACAACCTGGCGTGCATCCGTGCGCTGGCGCGGCTTCGCCCGGACTTGCCGCAGGTCGCCTGCTTCGATACCGCCTTCCATCACACCCTGCCGCCGCTGGCCAGGCGCTTCGCCCTGCCGCGCGAATTCGACGAACGCGGCATCCGGCGCTATGGATTCCATGGCCTGTCCTACGAGCATATCGCCAGCGTGCTGCCGGACTATCTGGGACCCGCGGCCGAGGGCCGGGTGGTGGTCGCCCATCTCGGCAACGGCGCCAGCCTGTGCGCGATGCGGCAGCGGCGCAGCGTGGAAACCTCGATGAGCTTCACCCCGCTCGACGGCATTCCCATGGCCAGCCGCTGCGGCGCGCTCGATCCCGGCGTGCTGCTTTACCTGATGCGCGAGGAGGGCATGAGCCCGCACCAACTCGACGAGTTGCTGCACCATCGTGCCGGCCTGCTCGGCGTCTCCGGCATCAGCGGCGACGTGCGGACGCTGCAGGCGAGCAGCGATCCGCATGCCGCCGAGGCGCTCGACCTGTTCGCCTACCGCACCGCCCAGGCCATCGCCGGCCATGCCGTCGCGCTCGAAGGCATCGACGCCCTGGTCTTCACCGCGGGCATCGGCGAGCACGCCGCGCCGGTGCGCGCCGCCATTTGCCGCCACCTCGCCTGGCTCGGCCTGGCGCTCGACGAGGCGGTCAACCAGCGCCACGGCCCTCGCATCAGCCCGGCGGACAGCCCTGTTTCAGCGTGGGTCATCCCCACCAACGAGGAAAGGGTGATCGCGCGCCACGCCTGGGCGCTGACCGCGCCGGCCAGCGTGTAACTTTAAGCCAACACAATCGTCCTCGCCCCCTTACTGCATTGCAAAGGAAACCCCCATGAACAGCACCCGTCCGGCTTCCAATCCCATCCTTTCTACCGACGAACTCGACAAGATCAACGCCTACTGGCGCGCCTGTAATTACCTGGCGGCGGGAATGATCTACCTGCGCGACAACCCCTTGCTGCGCGAGCCGCTATTGCCCGAGCACATCAAGCAGCGGCTGCTCGGCCACTGGGGCGCCAGCCCCGGCCTGAGCTTTGCCTGGGTTCACCTCAACCGGCTGATCAACAAGTACGACCTGGATGCCATTTTCCTCGCCGGTCCCGGCCATGGCGCGCCCGGCGTGCTGGCGCCGGTCTATCTGGAAGGCGCCTACAGCGAGATCTATCCCAACAAGAGTGAAGACGAGGCGGGCATGCGCCGCTTCTTCAAGGAGTTTTCCTTTCCCGGCGGCATCGGCAGCCACTGCACGCCGGAAACCCCCGGCTCGATCCACGAAGGCGGCGAACTCGGCTACAGCGTCTCGCATGCCTTCGGCGCGGCGTTCGACAATCCGGAACTCCTGGTGGCCGTGATGGTGGGCGACGGCGAGGCGGAGACCGGGCCGCTGGCGACCTCGTGGCATTCCAACAAATTCCTCAACCCGATCCGCGACGGCGCGGTGCTGCCCATCCTGCATCTCAACGGCTACAAAATCCACAACCCGACGCTGCTGGCGCGCATCTCGCACGACGAACTCGAGAACCTGTTCACGGGCTATGGCTGGACCCCGCATTTCGTCGAGGGATCGGACCCGATGACCATGCATGCCGAGATGGCCGGAGTGATGGAGCAGTGCGTGCTGGAGATCCGCCGCATCCAGGACGAGGCGCGGCGAAGCGGCGTCCCCGGGCGGCCGCGCTGGCCGATGATCGTGCTGCGCTCGCCCAAGGGCTGGACCGGCCCGGCCGAGGTGGACGGCAAGAAAGTGGAGGGATTCTGGCGCGCGCACCAGGTGCCGCTGACCGGGGTGCGCGGCAACCCGGCCCACCTGCAGCAACTGGAAGCCTGGCTGCGCAGCTACGCGCCCGACACCCTGTTCGACGACACGGGCCGCCTGCGCCCGGAACTGAAGGCGCTGGCGCCCCAGGGCAAGCGCCGCATGGGTGCCAACCCGCATGCCAACGGCGGCTTGTTGCGGCGCCCGTTGCGCATGCCGGATTTCCGCGACTACGCGGCCGAGCTGCCCGGACCCGGCAAGACCACCGCCGAGAACACGCGCCCGCTGGGCAAGCTGCTGCGCGACGTGATGGCGCAGAACATGGACAACTTCCGCGTCTTCGGTCCGGACGAGAACGCGTCCAATCGGCTCGACAACCTCTACGAAGTCACCAAGAAGACCTGGCTCGCCGACATCTACCCGGAAGATGCCGAAGGCGGCGAGCTGTCGCCCGACGGCCGGGTGATGGAAATGCTCTCGGAGCACACCCTGGAGGGCTGGCTGGAAGGCTATCTGCTGACCGGCCGCCACGGCTTCCTGTCCACCTACGAGGCCTTCGTCCATATCATCGACTCGATGTTCAACCAGCACGCCAAGTGGCTGGCGATATCGAGGGAAATCCCGTGGCGGGCGCCGGTGGCGTCGCTCAACCTCCTGATCACCTCGACAGTGTGGCGCCAGGACCACAACGGTTTCACCCACCAGGATCCCGGCTTCCTCGACGTGGTGGTGAACAAGAGCCCGGCCGTGACCCGCATCTACCTGCCGCCGGACGTCAACACGCTGCTGGCGACGGCCGCGCAGTGCCTTGAGAGCACCGACCTGATCAACGTCATCGTCTGCGACAAGCAGAAGCACCTGCAGTACCTGGACATGGACGCGGCGATCAAGCACTGCACCAAGGGCATCGGCATCTGGGAATGGGCCAGCAACGACGCCGGCGCGGAGCCCGACGTGGTGATGGCCTGCGCCGGCGACATTCCCACCAAGGAGGCGCTGGCGGCGACGGTGCTGCTGCGCGAGCACTTCCCCGAGCTGAAGCTGCGCTTCATCAACGTGGTCGACCTGTACAAGATGGTGCCGCCCAGCGAACATCCGCACGGTCTGCCGGATCGCGATTTCGACAGCCTGTTCACCCTCGACCGGCCGGTGATCTTCAACTTCCACGGCTACCCCTGGCTGATTCATCGCCTGGCCTACCGCCGCACCAACCACGACAACATGCACGTGCGCGGCTACAAGGAGAAGGGCAGCATCAACACCCCGCTGGAACTGGCGATCGAGAATGAAATCGACCGGTTCAGCCTCGCCATCGATGTGATCAACCGCGTTCCCGCCCTGCAGGTGGCCGGTGCCCACGTCAAGGAAAAGCTGCGCGACATGCAGATCGAGTGCCGCAATTACGCCCACGAACACGGGGTGGACCTGCCGGAAGCGGACGCATGGACGTGGCCGTACTGAACCGGAGGCTCTTTTTCGCCGGTCGCGATGATCGAAATTGACGCATCGTTTGGCGAGGGCGGCGGCCAGATCCTGCGCAGCGCCCTGGCCCTGTCGGTGATCACCGGCCAGGCCATGCGGCTGACCCATATCCGCGCCCGGCGCCCGCAGCCGGGCATGAAGCCCCAGCACCTGAAGGCGGTCGAGGCGGCGGCGCAGATCAGCGCTGCCCAGGTGGAGGGGGCGCGCCCGGGCTCGCAGACCCTGCGGTTCGAACCGGCCGGCCTGCGAGGCGGGAAATATGCCTTCGACATCGGCACCGCGGGCGCGGTCAGCCTGCTGCTGCAGACCGTCTACCTGCCGCTTTGCTTCGCCGCCGGCCCCTCCCGGCTGACCCTGGTCGGCGGCACCCACGTGCCCTGGAGTCCCTGCTATCACTATCTGCAATGGCAGTGGCTGCCCTGGCTGGCCGCGGCGGGCTACCACGTCGAGTGCAGTCTCGAGCGTGCGGGCTTCTATCCGCGCGGCGGCGGCCTGCTGCACGCGAACATCGTGCCGAGCCGCCATCTCGCGCCGCTGCGCATCGCCGAGCGCGGCCGGCTGCTGCGCATCCATGGCCTGTCCGGCGTCGGCCGGCTCGACCGTTCGATTGCCGAGCGGCAGCGCAGCCAGGCAATCGGCCGGCTGTCCGATCTGGCGGTGTCGCTGGAGATCGAGGTTGCGGAAGTGCCCGCCGCTTCGCCCGGCACCTTCATCGTGCTGCAGGCGGAATTCGAAGGCGGTCGCTGTTGCGCCTTTGCGCTGGGCGCCCGTCACAAGCCGGCGGAGAAGGTGGCGGACGAGGCCGCGCTGGCACTGCGGGCGGACATTCATGCGGGGGGCGCCATCGACGCCTGGCTGGCCGACCAGTTGCTGCTGCCGCTGGCCTTTGTTCCCGGGGAATCGGTCTTGTCTGTTTGCCGCATCAGCCGCCACCTGCGCACCAATGCCGAACTGCTGGGCTATTTTCTGCCCGTTCGCGTCGCGATCGAAGGCGGGACCGACCAGCCCGGCATCGTGCGCCTGCACGGCGTGGCCGCCCCCGGCGCCCTGACATGATCCCGATCCATGAACTCCTGTCGCGCATCCGCTGGGACGCGCAACTCGCCAAAAGCCGCTTCGTCATCGGCTACTGGGATCGGGTCGCGGGCACGGTGCTGCGCGCCGATCTGCGCGAGATCAGCTGGGACGCCGACAATCCGACCTTCATCGATCTGCTGGACGAGGCGGGGGTGGCGCACAGCCTCCCTTACCACCGGATCAGGGAGGTGTGGCAGGACGGCAAGCTGATCTGGCAGCGTCATCCGCCGGGCGATATCCCGGCATAAAGGACGAATCAGCGCTCGATTGCCCGGCAAAGCGCCGGTATATGAACCGGTCAGGCGGATTGGCTGCGGATTTCCTTCAAGTCCGGCAGGCTGCTAGACTGCCCCAAAACCGAGACAAGCATGGCCGAGGCGTCTGATCTTTCCCGTACCGAACCTGCCAGTCCGCGGCGCCTGCAACAGGCGCGCAGCGCGGGCGATGTGCCGCGCTCTGCCGAACTCGCCGCGTGGGCAGTATTGCTGTCGGCGCTGGGCATGCTGGGCTGGCTGGCGCCGCGCCTGATCGATGCCTTGCAGGCCCTGACCGCGGCGGCTTTCATTCACGCCGCGCAGCCCCTGTCCCCGGTTTTCCTTGAAGCGGCACAGGCCGCGCTGTGGGCGGTGTTGCCCGTGCTGGCCGTTATTTTCATCGCCGCGCTGGTGGCGCCGATGCTGCTTTCGGGCTGGGTGTATGCCCCCCAGCTCACCCAGGCCGACCTGACGCGTGCCAACCCGTTCAAACCGCTTGCCCGGCTGTTTTCCGCCGATTCCTTTTTTGATGCTTGGATGGCGTTGCTGAAGCTGGCGCTCGCCGCCGCAGCGGTCGGCTGGGCCCTGCAAAGCGGATGGCCGGCGCTTCAAAACCTGGCTGGCGGCGAGCCGGCGGTGACGCTGGTTGCGGCAACTGCCTGGGTGGGGCGCGGCCTGCTGGCGCTGGCGGCGGCGCTGACGCTGGCAGCCGCGCTGGATGCGGGCTGGCGCTGGTGGCGCTATCTGCGCCGCCACGCGATGACCTGGCAGGAGGTGGTGGCCGAGGCACGCGAAGCCGAAGGCAGCCCGGAAATGCGCGCACGGCTGCGCAGCCGCCAGCAGCAGTCGGGGCAGGGCCGGCATGTTGACGAGGTGATCGGGTGAGTGCGCAGGGCGTGATGGTGATGGGCATGCCGGTGAACCGGCTGGCGGTGCCGCTGCTGGTTCTGCTGATCCTGGCGATGATGATCCTGCCGCTGCCCACCTTCATGCTTGACGTTTTATTCACGCTCAACATCGCGCTGGCGATGATCGTGATGCTGGTGAGCCTGAACGCGCGGCGTCCGCTCGATTTCTCCGTGTTCCCCACGGTGCTGCTGCTGACCACGCTGCTGCGCCTGGCGCTCAACGTGGCATCCACCCGCATCATTCTGATGCAGGGCCACACCGGGCCGGAAGCGGCGGGCAAGGTGATCGAGTCCTTCGGCAACTTCCTGGTCGGCGGCAACTATGTCGTCGGCTTCGTGGTGTTCCTGATCCTGGTCATCATCAACTTCGTCGTCATCACCAAGGGCGCCGGGCGCATCGCCGAGGTGGCGGCGCGCTTCACGCTGGATTCGATGCCGGGCAAGCAGCTGGCGGTGGATGCCGACCTCAACGCCGGTTTCATCAACGAGACCGAAGCGCGCACGCGGCGCCACGAAATCGGCCGCGAGTCCGATTTCTACGGCGCGATGGATGGCGCCTCCAAGTTCGTGCGCGGCGACGCCATCGCCAGCATCATCATCCTGCTGGTCAACCTCATCGGCGGCGTTCTGGTCGGGCTGTTCCAGCACGATCTTGGGCTCACCGAGGCGCTCGGCCGTTACGCATTGCTGACGGTGGGCGACGGCCTGGTGACGCAGATTCCCGCGCTGATCATCTCGACCGCGGCGGGCATCGTGGTTAGCCGCGCGTCAAGCGAACAGGACCTGTCGCGCGAGTTTTCCACCCAGGTTTTCGGGCGGCCGCAGACACTGTATGTGGTCGCCGCGGTGCTGGGTTCGCTCGGCATGATTCCGGGAACGCCACATCTGGCTTTCATCACCATCGCCGCGGTGCTGGGCGGGCTGGGGATCTGGCTGATGCGCCGTCAGCGCGCGGCGTTCGATGTCGAACCGCTGGCGCTGATCGATGAGGACATCGCGCCGGCCGATGTCACCTGGGACGACATTCCGCCGGTCGACGTGCTGGCGCTCGAAGTCGGCTACCGCCTGATCCCGCTGGTCGACCGCAATCAGGGCGGCGCCGCGCTCACCCGGATTACCGAGGCGCGCCGCCGCTTCGCCACCGACATGGGGCTGGTGGTGCCGCTCATCCGCGTGCGCGACAACCTCGACCTCAAACCCAACAGCTATCGCATCACCCTCAAGGGCGTCGACGTCGCCCATGGCGAGTTGCCCAGCGGCCAGGTGCTGGCGGTCGACATGGGCGAGGTGCTGGGACAGCTCGACGGCATGCCGGGGGAGGACCCGCTGATCGGGCTGCCGGGCATCTGGATCGACGCCGGGCGGGTCGAGGAAGCCGAACTGCGCGGCTTTGTGGTGCTGGAATCCGCCGAACTGATCGCGCGCCAGGTCGAGGCCGTGTTCCGCCAGCACGCGCCCGAGCTGCTGGGGCGCAGTGAAGTGCAGCAACTGCTCGACACCTTGGCGCGCAGCCACCCCGGGCTGGTCGAGGATGTGACGCCGCGCCACCTGCCGCTGACCAGCGTGCAGGCAGTGCTGCAGCAGCTGATCGCGGAAAACGTCTCGATCCGTGACACCCGAACCCTGTTCGAGACGCTGGCAGCGCGCGCGCCGAAAAGCCAGGCAATCGACGATCTGGTGGAAACCGTGCGCGCGGCGCTGGGGCGCAGCATCGTCGACCGCCTGTTCGAAGGCAGCAACACGCTACAGGTGATCGGCCTCGCCGCCGCCACCGAAACCCGCCTGCTGAACGAGATGGGCGACGAGGGCGAAGCCCTGCTGTCGCCCGCCACGCTGGACGCACTGAACGACGCCGCCGAACGTGCGCTGGCCGAGCAGGAAGGCGCTGGCTATCCGCCGGTGCTGCTGACCTCGCCCGGCCTGCGCGCCATCCTGGCGCGGCTGTTGCGGCGTAACCTGCCGCGGCTTGCGGTGATTGCCTACGCCGAAGTGCCTGCCGATAAACTGGTCCAGGTGATGACGGAACTGTCGATAGGAGAGGGCGCGTGAGCGTGCGGATATTCGTCGCGCCGAACGCGCGCGAAGGCCTGGCGCGGGTTCGCCGCGAACTGGGCGACGACGCCGTGGTGCTGTCCACGCGGCCGCACCCGCAGGGCGTCGAGCTGCTGGCCAGCGCCTACGGTGAGCTGGCGGTGCCGGCGCTCAGCGAGGCACCTGATGCGGCCGGCGGCTCGCGCATCCTGAACGAGTTGTCGCGTCTGCGCGGCATGCTGCAAAACCAATTGGCCGGCTTTGCCTGGGGCGCGGGACGGCGGCGCGATCCGGTGCGGGTGGCGCTGATGCAAACGCTGTTCGCCGCCGGCTTCGGTAGCGCGCTCGCCCGCACCCTGGCGGCGCGCCTGCCGCGCGGGCTGGACACCGACGCTGCCCAGCGCTGGCTGCGCCAGGTGCTGATCCGCAACCTGCCGCTGCTGGGGCGTGGCGCCGACCTGCTGGCGCGGGGCGGTCATTACGCGCTGGTCGGCTCGACCGGCGCGGGCAAGACCACCACGTTGGCCAAGCTCGCCGCGCGCGGGGTGGATGCGCACGGTGCCGGCGAGGTCGCGTTGGTGGCGGCCGATGTTTACCGCATCGGCGCAGCAGCGCAACTGACGGTCTATGCCGGCCTGCTGGGCGTCGCGCTGTACGAGGTCAAGGATCAAACCCAACTGGCCGGGCTGCTGCCGCAGCTCGCCGCCAAGAAACTGGTGCTGATCGACACCGCAGGGTTTGCGCCGACCGACCCGCGCGTCCGCGCGGGGCAGGCGCTCGACGCCCTCGGCGTGCGCCGTCTGCTGGTGATTTCCGCCAGCCAGCAGGGGGCGGCGATCGAGCAGGCAATGACGCATTTTGGCCAGGGCGCGGCCGCCTGCATCCTCACCAAGCTCGACGAAACCCCGCAGCCGGGGGCGGCGCTCGACAGCCTGCTCCGCCACCGTCTGCCGCTGGCGTACATCAGCGGCGGCCAGCGCGTGCCGGAAGACTTGCACGTGCCCAACGCCGCCTACCTCATCGACCGCGCGTTGAAGGGTGGCCAGCTCGCCACCCCGTATGCGCTGGAGGCCGAGGACTGGCCGCTGTTTGCCGGCGTCGAGGCCGAGCGCGCCGAGCGCCAAAAGGGCACAGGTGCCGGCTGACCAGGCCGCCGGCCTCAGGCGGCGGCGCGCCCAACAGCCGCCGTCTTGCGTCCACTGCTTTTTCGACACCGCAAACGCCACCGTCCGTCTGGCGCAGGCGCTGCATCGGCACGGCCGGACATTGCTGCTGATCGATGCCTGCGGGCGGCTGTTTGCCGATGCCCCGCGCAGCCTGTTTGACTGGAAGCGCCAGACCGAGCGCGGGCAGCTGCACACGCTGCCCATGCCTTATGGCGAGGGCTGGTACGCGCCGGGGATACGGGGGGACGAACCGGCGTTGATGGTTGCCGCGCAGGGCCACGATTGCATCGTGTTCGATGCGCGCCTGAACGCGCCGGACTGGACCCCGCTGCCGGGCACGTCCCGATTCGTCATCCTGGAACTGAACGCGCTGCCCGCATCAACCTTGCAGGGCTATGCCCTGCTCAAAACGCTGGCCGACTCGGGGGCATCCATCAGCGTCGCCCTGCTGGGGAACGCCGCTGCCTGCGATCAGCTGCTGGCGGGGTGTGGACGCTTTCTCGATCCTGCTTTCACCCGGACCGTTTACAGCGTCGCGCACGAGGATGACGCATTCGCCGCGCTTGCCGTTAGAATGGCGCACGAGGAGACGGGCCTGACGGCGCGTTATAAAGCAGAAAACACTGAAGCATGGCCTTGAAACATGGCTGTTAAACCAACGTAAACCAACGTAAACCAACGCAGCAAGCAATGTCGCAAGCAATATCGCAAGACGAACAGATCGCCAAATATGCGCCGCTGGTCAAGCGCATTGCCTATCACATGATGGCGCGGCTGCCGGCCAGCGTCGAAGTCGACGACCTCATCCAGGTGGGCCTGATCGGCCTGATGGATGCGGTGTCCCGCTTCGACGGCAACCAGGGCGCCCAGTTCGAATCCTATGCCACCCAGCGCATCCGCGGCTCCATGCTCGACGAGCTGCGCGAAGCCGACTGGCTGCCGCGCCATGTGCGGCAGAAATCGCGGCGGATCGAATCCGCCATCAACCGGCTGCAACAGCGCAACGGCAAGCCCCCGACCGAGCAGGAAATCTCGGCCGAGCTGGACATGCCGATCGACCAGTACCAGTCGATGCTGGGCGACGTGCGATGCTCGCAACTGCTGTATTACGAAGACTTCTCGGACGAGGACAGCGCCAGTTTTCTTGAGCGCTACCTGGTCGACGGCAGCAATGATCCGCTTGCGGTGCTGGAGGATGGCGGCTTCCGCGACAGTCTGGTTTCCGCGATCCATAATCTGCCCGAACGCGAGCGCAGCATGATGGGCATGTACTACGAACAGGACATGAACCTGAAGGAAATCGGCGCGGTGCTCGGCGTGTCCGAATCGCGTGTGTGCCAGCTGCATTCGCAGGCGGTCGCCCGCCTGCGGGCCCAGTTGAAGATCTGGAAAAGCTGACGCGGCCTGCCTGCGGGGCCGCTGGCGCGGCGGAACACGCGTAAATCCGCGATAATGGCGGCTTGTCCAACCTGCCCGCATCGCCTCCCATGAGCCCAGCCGCCCTCAAGAAAAAAGCCCTCGATTACCACCGCCTGCCCAAGCCCGGCAAGCTTTCGGTCGAGTCGTCCAAGCCCTGCTCCACGCAAGAAGATTTGTCCCTGGCCTACACGCCGGGCGTGGCGCAACCGGTGCTGGAAATCGCGAAAAACCCCGAGAAGGCCTACGACTACACCAACAAGGGCAACCTGGTTGCGGTGATCACCGACGGCACCGCGATCCTCGGCCTGGGCAATCGCGGCCCGCTCGCCGCCAAGCCGGTGATGGAAGGCAAGGCCGTGCTGTTCAAGCAGTTTGCCGGCATCGACGTCTTCGACATCGAGGTCAACGCCAAGACGCCGCAGGACTTCATCAATGTGGTGGTGGCGATTGCGCCGACCTTCGGCGGCATCAACCTCGAAGACATCGCCGCGCCGCACTGCTTCGAAATCGAGGCCGCGCTGAAGAAGAAGCTCGACATCCCGGTGTTCCACGACGACCAGCACGGCACCGCCACCATCATCTGCGCCGGCCTCATCAACGCCCTCCACGTGCAGGGCAAGACGCTCGAAACCGCGAAGATCGTCTGCCTCGGCGCCGGCGCGGCCGGCATCGCATCGCTGAAGCTGCTGGTGGCGATGGGCGCGCGGAAGGCCCACATCACCCTGGTCGACTCCAAGGGCGTGGTGCACAAGGACCGCACCGACCTCAACAGTTTCAAGAAGGGTTTCGCGCGTAAAACGAAATTGCGCTCGCTGGAAGAGGCGATGGCCGGCGCCGACGTGTTCGTCGGCGTGTCGGACGCCAACCTGGTGAGCCCGGCCATGGTCAAAAGCATGGCCGACCGCCCGGTGGTGTTCGCACTGGCCAACCCCAATCCCGAAATCCTGCCGGAAAAGGCCATGGCCGCGCGCAGCGACCTCATCATGGCGACCGGGCGCTCGGACTTCCCGAACCAGGTCAACAACGTGCTGGGCTTCCCGTTCATCTTCCGCGGCGCGCTCGACGCCCGTGCCAAGGAGATCACCCAGGACATGCTGATCGCCGCCGTGCACGCGCTGGCCGAACTCGCCCGCGAGCCGGTGCCGGCTTCGGTGCTGAAAGCCTACAAGCTGAAGAAGCTGAAATTCGGCCCGGACTACATCCTGCCGAAGCCCTTCGATCCGCGTCTGGCCGAACGCGTCCCCCAGGCGGTCGCCAAGGCGGCGAAGAAGGGGGTGGCGGCAGCCAGGCGTCGCTGATCCGCCCCCACTGAAAAGCCGAACCGCACCGTGAAGCCGATCGAACGCCCCGTATACCTCAATCTGTTGCGCATCCATCTGCCGCTTGCCGGCTGGGTGTCGATCCTGCATCGGCTGTCGGGCGCGCTGCTGTTTGCGGTCCTGCCGCTCGGGGTGTGGGCCCTGTCGGTCTCACTGGCGGATGAAGCCGGCTTTCGGCGCATGGCCGACGGGGTGGCGCACCCGCTGAGCAGACTGTTCCTGCTGCTTATGATCTGGGCGTTTGCGCACCACCTGTTTGCCGGCTTGCGGCATTTGGCGCTGGATGTGGACTGGGGCGTGAGCCTGCCGCGCGCGCGGCAGAGCAGTCTCGCGGTCTTGCTGGCCGCCGGGCTCGTCACGCTGCTGGCCGCCTGGGGTCTGTTCGCATGAAATCGGCCACCGGCGCGCACACGGGCACCGGCACCTGGCTGCTGCAGCGCGCCACGGCCGTGGCGCTGGCGCTGGCCCTACCGGGGTTGGCGATTTATTTCCTGGCCACCCTGCCGATTGATTTTTCCGGCTGGCAGGCGCTGTTCGCGCCGCTGTGGCTGCGCGTGCTGCTGCTGCTGACAATCGCGGCGCTGGCGCTGCATGCCTGGGTAGGCATGCGCGACATCTTCATGGATTACGTTCGGCTCACCGGCCTGCGGCTGGCGCTGTACCTGGCGGTGATCATCACCCTGGCGGGCAGCGTGGCCTGGCTGGCTGCCACCTTGTGGAGCACGGCATGAACACGCGCCGCTTCGACGCCCTCATCATCGGCGGCGGCGGCGCAGGCCTGCGCGCGGCGCTGCAGCTGGCGCGCTCGGATTACACGGTCGCGGTGGTGTCGAAGGTTTTTCCCACGCGCTCGCACACGGTGTCGGCGCAGGGCGGCATCACCGCCGCGCTCGCCAATGTCGACGACGACCGCTGGGAATGGCACATGTACGACACGGTCAAGGGCGGCGACTGGCTGGGCGACCAGGACGCGATCGAGTTCATGTGCCGCGAGGCGGCCAGCGCGGTGTACGAACTCGAGCATATGGGGCTGCCGTTCTCCAGGCTCGACAACGGCAAGATCTACCAGCGTCCCTTCGGCGGCCAGTCGAAGCACTTCGGCGGCGAGCAGGCGACCCGCACCTGCGCCGCCGCCGACCGCACCGGTCACGCGCTGCTGCACACGCTGTACCAGCAGAACATCGCCCACCGCACGCAATTCTTCGACGAATACTTCGCGCTCGACCTGCTGCGCGACGCCGACGGCTACTGCCTCGGCGTCACCGCGATCTCCATTGAGACCGGCGAGCCGCTGCTGATTGAGGCGCGCACCACGCTGCTCGCCACCGGCGGGGCAGGGCGCGTGTTCGGCAACAGCAGCAATGCCATGATCAACACCGGCGACGGCCTCGGCATGGTGCTGCGCGCCGGGCTGCCGCTGCAGGACATGGAGTTCTGGCAATTCCACCCCACCGGCATCGCCGGCGTGGGTTCGCTGATTACCGAAGGCGTGCGCGGCGAGGGCGGCTATCTATTGAACAAAAACGGCGAGCGCTTCATGGAACGTTACGCGCCGCATGCGAAGGATCTGGCCGGACGCGACGTGGTGACACGCGCCATCGCCATTGAGATCGCCGAGGGCCGCGGCTGCGGGGCTGCCTCTAATCAAGGCGGTAATCAAGGCGGCGGCGACTACGTCGAGCTCAAGCTCGACCATCTGGGCGAGGCACTCATCGCCGAGAAGCTGCCGGGCATCCGCGAGCTGTCGATCCGCTTCGCCGGCGTCGATCCGGTCGAACAGCCCATCCCGGTCGCCCCTACCGCGCACTATATGATGGGTGGCATTCCCACCAACCTCAACGGCCAGGTCGTCGCGCCGGCGCGCTTCGGCCCCGAGGAGCCGGTGCCGGGGCTGTACGCCGTCGGCGAATGCGCCTGCGTCTCGGTGCACGGCGCCAACCGCCTCGGCGGCAATTCTCTGCTCGACCTCATCGTGTTCGGCCGCGCCGCCGGCCGCCACATGCAGGAAACCCTGCGCGACAACCCCTATCCGCGCCCGTTTCCGGAGCACGTGGCCGAAGCCAGCTTCGCGCGGCTCGCGCGCTGGGACCGCCCCGGCAGCGAACGCGTGGCGGCGATCACCGACGACCTCAGGCGCATGATGCAGGCGCATGCTGGCGTGTTCCGCACCGACGCAGTGCTGCGCGAGGGACTGGCAAAACTGGATCAGCTGGAACGCCGGCTGGCGCACGCCGGTTTGCAGGACACCAGCCGCGTCTTCAACACCGCGCGCATCGAGGCGCTGGAACTGGAAAACCTGATCGGCGTGGCGCGCGCGACGCTGGTGTCGGCGATCCACCGCACCGAGAGCCGCGGTGCCCACACGCGGGAGGATTTTCCTGAGCGCGACGACGCGCACTGGCTGAAGCACACGCTGTATTCGCGCGAGGGGGATCAGGTCGATGCCAAGCCGGTACGGCTGAAGCCGCTGACGGTGGAGACGATCCAGCCGAAGGAGCGGGTGTATTGATG
>JBAQND010000241.1:0-1760 GCA_049303455.1 Thiobacillus sp. | reverse complement strand
GAGAGCATTAGGATAGTGCCATGAAAGTTAGATGCCCTAGCTGTGGTTATATCGCGCCTCGATGCCGGCTTCGCGCCGGATGCCACGCAGCAGGTTAATCCTGAAGGAGATTTGACAGGGTAACTGGCAGTTCTGCTGTCTCCGGGCCGAGTAGTGATGGTGTGGGAGCTCACGGCTGTTGACGCCGAAACACGGTCGCCGCCAATGCGAACAACAGCAGACCGATCCCCGCCAGCGCCAGTGCCTGTGGCCAAAGATCGGCAAGGCCGTTGCCCTTGAGAAAGATGCCGAGGATGACGTCCATGTAGTAGCGCAAGGGACTGAGCAGTGACAGGTACTGCAGTGTTGCGGGCATGCTGGCGATCGGGGCCAGGGTGCCGGACAGGAACATCATCGGAAACAGACCGAAGAACGCCAGCAGCAGCGCCTGCTGCAATGTCCGGCAGACGGCGGCGACCAGCACGCCAATGGCGATGGCGCTGAGCAGGAAGAGGGCGGTCAGCAGTACGAACAACGTCAAGCTGCCGCGCAGGGGCACGTCGAACCAGCGGACGATCAGCAGGCTCGGAAACACCGATAGCGTGCCCATCACCAGCGTCGGTACCGTCTTGGCGACGAAGAGTTCGCCGATTCGGACCGGGGTGACCTGCAGTTGCTCGAGGGTACCGAGTTCTTTTTCGCGCACGATGGTCGCTGCCGGATGAATGACGCCCACCATCAGCGCGGCGAGCGCAATCATCGACAGCACCATGAAGCGCGTATAGGTCAGATCCGGGTTGTACCAGATGCGTATGACTGGCCGAATGGCCGGTGACGGATTCGGACCGGCGTTGGCCTGCAGCAACGAAAGCCCCCGCAGGATGTAGTTGCGTGCGGTCGCGGCGGTATTGGCATCGCTACCGTCCAGCAGCAGCTGGAGGGTCGAGGTTTCATTGCGTACCAGTGCTTCGGCAAAATCGCCGGGAATGACCAGCACGGCGCGGGTGCGCCCGTCCTGCAGCCAGCGCTCGGCCTGCCTCATGTCGCGGGGGTAACCGGTGAGCGCGAAGGACTCACCACTGGTCAGTGCATCGACCAACTGGCGGCTGTAGGCGCTGCGATCGTGATCGAGCACGGCCAGCGGCAGATGTCGAAGATCCAGCCCCAATGCGTAGGCGCAGATCACCACCTCCACGGTGTAGAGCCACAGGATCAGCAGCAGCATGACCCGGTCGCGGAAGAACTGGATCAGCTCCTTGATCAACAGGCTGCCGAGTCGCATCAGGCCACCTTTTTCTTCAGTCGTCGACTGGCCAGGAGAAACACGGCCAGGGTGTAGAGGGCCAGCACCGCTACCTGGAACCAGACAATGTCGATGCCGGTGCCTTTCAGCGCGATGCCGCGGGATATTTCGACGAAATAACGCCCTGGGAAAATCGCGGCATACAGCTGTAGCAGCGCCGGCATCGTGAAGATCGGAAACAGCAGACCGGAAAACAGGAAGGACGGCATCAGCGTCACGATCAAGGCCAGCAGCATGGCGGTCAACTGGGTTCGGGTCAGCGTTGACACCAGCAGTCCGATGCCGACGGTACAGAGCACGTAGATAAGGCCGGCCGCCAGCAGAAAGAGAAAGCTGCCCTGAAACGGCACGCCGAACCAGAAGTAGCCGAAGGCCACCACGATGAGCATCTGCAGCAGTGCGATCAGGCTGTAGGGCACCAGCTTGCCGAAAATGAACTCGCTGGAGGTCAGCGGCGAGGCGAAAATGGACTGTATGG
>JBAQND010000240.1:0-10043 GCA_049303455.1 Thiobacillus sp. | reverse complement strand
TGACGCTTTCCCCGTCCCCGGGGCGCAGCAACCAGAACGACAGCGATGACAGCATCGTCAGCCCACCCAGCGTCAGAAAGGCGTAGTGCAGCGCGGTGGTCACCGCCGCGCGGTCGCTCTGCGGCAGGTCGCCCAGGTACCAGCCGGCGATCAGCGAACCGCAGGCCAGCCCGAAGCTCATCGACATCTGCTGCAGCGAACTGGAGAGGGTGCTGGCCATGCTCGAATCGGGCGACTCATTGAACTGGAATTCGCGCGGTATGCGAACCGCCTGCGAGTTGCCGCTTTAAAAGACTTTAGTGGTCGCCATGACCATCCCCCGAATTAAATATACATATCATTTACATACGTCATCCAGAGGCACGCAAGCGCTTAGACCTTGCGGTAGACCTCGGCGCCCTGCTTGACGAATTCGACCGCCTTCACTTCCATCCCTTTCACCAGCGCAGCGGCCTCGGTAAGACCTTCCTTCGCCGCGTACTCGCGCACGTCCTGGGTGATTTTCATCGAGCAGAAGTGCGGGCCGCACATCGAGCAGAAGTGCGCGACCTTGGCCGATTCCTTGGGCAGGGTCTCGTCGTGGAAGGACTTCGCCTTGTCGGGGTCGAGGCCGAGGTTGAACTGGTCGTCCCAGCGGAATTCAAAGCGCGCCTTGGATAAGGCGTTGTCGCGGATCTGCGCGCCGGGGTGGCCCTTCGCCAGATCGGCGGCGTGGGCGGCCAGCTTGTAAGTGATGATGCCTTCCTTGACGTCGTCCTTGTTCGGCAGCCCGAGGTGCTCCTTCGGCGTGACGTAGCACAGCATCGCGGTGCCGTACCAGCCGATCATCGCAGCGCCGATGCCGCTGGTGATGTGGTCGTAGCCGGGGGCGATGTCGGTGGTCAATGGGCCCAGGGTGTAGAATGGCGCCTCGTGGCACTGTTCCAGCTGGATGTCCATGTTCTCCTTGATCAGCTGCATCGGCACGTGGCCGGGGCCTTCGATCATCACCTGCACGTCGTGCTTCCACGCCACCTGGGTCAGCTCGCCCAGCGTCTTCAGTTCGCCCAGCTGGGCGTCGTCATTGGCGTCGTAGATCGAGCCGGGACGCAGGCCGTCCCCGAGCGAGAAGGCCACGTCGTAGGCCTTCATGATTTCGCAGATGTCCTCGAAGTGGGTGTAGAGGAAGCTTTCCTTGTGGTGCGCGAGGCACCACTTGGCCATGATCGAGCCGCCGCGCGAGACGATGCCGGTCATGCGGTTGGCGGTCATCGGCACGTAGCGCAGCAGGACGCCTGCGTGGATGGTGAAGTAGTCGACGCCCTGCTCGGCCTGTTCGATCAGGGTGTCGCGGAACATTTCCCAGGTCAGCTCCTCGGCCTTGCCGTCGACCTTTTCCAGCGCCTGATAGATCGGCACGGTGCCGATCGGCACCGGCGAGTTGCGGATGATCCACTCGCGCGTCTCGTGGATGTTCTTGCCGGTGGAGAGGTCCATCACCGTGTCGCCGCCCCAGCGGATCGCCCACGTCATCTTCTCGACTTCCTCCTGGATGCTGGAACCCAACGCCGAGTTGCCGATGTTGGCGTTGATCTTGACCAGAAAATTGCGGCCGATGATCATCGGCTCGGATTCCGGGTGGTTGATGTTGTTGGGGATGATGGCGCGACCGCGGGCGATTTCGTCGCGCACGAATTCGGGGGTGATCTCGTTCTGCAGATTCGCACCGAAGTTCTGCCCCGGATGCTGGCGGTTCATCATGGCGGCGAGCTTCTCGCCCAGCGGGCCGGACGTTTTCAGCGATTCCACGTAGGCGGCGCGGTTGTTGTTCTCGCGGATGGCGATGAATTCCATCTCCGGCGTGATGATGCCCTGGCGCGCGTAGTGCATCTGCGTCACGTTCATGCCAGCCCTGGCGCGGCGCGGGGTGCGGGCAAGCTCAGGGAAGCGCATCGCCGCGAGCGCGGGGTTGGCGGCCTGCTGGCGGCCGTACTCGGAGCTCAGGTCGGACAGGATTTCGGTGTCGCCGCGCGCCTCAATCCAGCGGGTACGCAGCGCGGGCAGGCCGGTTCGGATGTCGATCTTCGCCGCCGGGTCGGAGTAGGGGCCCGAGCAGTCGTAGACAAAAATCGGCGGGTTCTTTTCGCCGCCCATGCTGGTGGGCGTGTCGTCCTGGCTGATCTCGCGCATCGGCACGCGGATGTCGGGCTGGCTGCCATCGACGTAGATCTTGCGCGAGTTGGGCAACGGCTGCACCGCGGCCTCGTCGACGTGGGCGGCGGCGGCGGTAAAGGGGGTGGCTTGAGTGGGAATGGCGGCGGTCATGGTGGCGCTCCGGAAATCAGGAGGCGTCAGACGCGCCTCGCTGGTATAAAGTCATGGAGGCTGCATGACAGCCTCGCTGGAATAAACGGAGGCTGGGAACGGCCTCGCTGCAAAATCGGGGAGGCCGCATACTGGCCTCCCTACGGCGGTCTCAACCGCATCAGGTTCGAAGGGTATGTCTCACTCCATCCGGCACAACGTCCGGCTGGAGACCCCTGGCGAGCGGCCAAGTTAGCCGAAATGTGGAATAATTGCAAGGTAAGACCCCATCTAACTGATTGATAATCAAGGGTACCGCATGGACATCGAGCAGGCGCGCTACAACATGGTGGAACAGCAGATCCGGCCCTGGGATGTGCTGGATCAGGACGTGCTGGACCTGTTGCTCAAGGTGCGCCGCGAGGATTTCGTGCCCCAGGCGCATCAGGCGCTGGCCTTTGTCGACATGGAAATCCCGCTCGGCCACGGCCAGGCGATGTGGACGCCCAAACTCGAAGCGCGCGTCCTCCAGGAACTCGCCATCCGTCCCACCGACCGCGTGCTGGAAATCGGCACCGGCAGCGGCTACCTCACCGCCCTGCTGGCCTCGCAGGCGGCCAGCGTGGTGTCGGTGGACATCTTCCCCGAATTCACCGCCGATGCGACGCGCAAACTGCGCGCGCACGGCTTCGACAACGTGACGCTGCACACCGCCGACGCCGCCCGCGACTGGCCCGACGAAGCCGGCTTCGACGTCATCGTGCTGACCGGCTCGACGCCCTTGTTGTCGGAGGCGTGGCTGCGCCGCCTCAATGTCGGCGGACGGCTGTTCGCCATCACCGGCGTTGCACCGGTGATGCATGCGCAGCTGATTACCCGCACCGCGCCGGAGGCCACCCGCAGCGTGACGCTGTTCGAAACCTGCGTGGCGTCGCTGGTTAATGCGCCGCAACCCGCCGCGTTCGTGTTCTGAGTCCGCCGCCATGCGCCAATTTCGTCCCACAGAACTCGCCGCCTATATCGAGACCGGACACACCCCGGTGCTGCTCGACGTGCGCGAACCGTGGGAGTGGAACCTGTGCCGCCTGCCCGGCGCCGTCCTGATTCCGATGCACGAACTGCCCGCACGCGTGGCGGAATTGAACAAGCAGGCGGAAACGGTGGTCATCTGCCATCATGGCGTGCGCAGCTTCCACGCGGCTCGCTATCTTGAAACCGTAGGGTTCGACGACGTCATCAACCTGTCGGGCGGCGTCGCCGCCTGGGCCGACGAGGTCGATCCGGCCATGCCGCGCTACTGACCCCAATTTCAAGGGCTGGATTCACCATGCAACTCAAGCCGCTTTTTATCGCACTGACGCTGGCACTGGCGCCCGCTGCCCACGCAACGAACCTGGTCGATGTTTTCCGCGACGCGCAGGCCTACGATGCGCAGTACGCCGCCGCCCGCGCCGCCCGCGAGGCCGGCCAGGAAAAAGCGGTGCAGGGCCGCGCCGGCCTGCTGCCCAACGTCAATCTGGGCGGCAACGTGCGCTACAACAGCCTCGAATCCAGCCTGCCCGGCGGCGACGCCGATTACGATTCCAACGGTCTGTCGCTGACCGCCGCGCAGCCCGTCTACCGCAAACAGAATCAAGTCCTGTACGCGCAGGCCAAGGAACAGGTGAAGATCGCCGACATGCAGTTCAGAGTCGCCGAGCAGGACTTGATCCTGCGGGTCGCGCAGGCCTATTTCGATGTGCTGGAATCGCAGGACAACATCGCCTTCATCAATTCGCAAAAATCCGCCATCACCGAACAGCTGGCTTTTGCCAAACGCAATTTCGAGGTCGGCACCGCCACCATCACCGATACCCATGAAGCGCAAGCGCGTTACGACCTCACCCTCGCGCAGGAAATCGCCGAGCAGAACAACCTCAACATCCGCCTGCGTGCGCTGGAAAAACTCATCGGCAAGCTGCCCGGCACGCTCGACACGCTGGCCGACCCGACACTGCTGAAAGGCGGACCCGGCAGCATCGACGAATGGGCCGCGCGCGCCGTTGAAGGCAACCTGCAGGCTGAAATCCAGCGCATCGCCAAGACCATCGCCGACCAGGAAGTCGCGCGCAACCGCGCCGGCCACCATCCCACGCTGGACGCCGTCGCCGGCTATACGATCAACAACGGTCAGAACTTTGGCGCCACCCAGGTGGACACCCGGGTGGCCAGCGTCGGGCTGGAACTCAACCTGCCGATCTACCAGGGCGGACTGATCAGCTCGCGCGTGCGGGAAGCCGTCGCCAACCAGGAAAAGGCGCGGCAGGATGTCGAAGTGGCCACCCGCGAAGCCGGCCTGCAGGCCCGCCAGGCCTGGCTCAACGTCAACAGCGGCGTCGCCCGCGTGGGGGCGCTGGAGCAGGCGCTGGTTTCGACCCAAGCGCAACTCGATTCCACCAAGCTCGGTCTGGAGGTCGGCGTGCGCACCAACCTCGACGTGCTCAACGCCGAGCAGCAGGTGCTGTCCGCCCAACGCGACCTGGCCGGCGCGCGCTACGCCTCCCTGCTGGCGGGCCTGTCGCTCAAGGCCGCCGTCGGCACCCTCAGCCCCGAGGACCTGGCCGAGATCGACCAGTACCTGCGTCCGCCAGCAGCGGTGCAATAAGCACGCCGTTTTCGCACGTGTAGGCGGCCCGCCCCCGGACCGAAGCAGCGGTCAGTGATCCTTCAACAGCGGCGAAACCAGGGCTGCCACCCGCGTCGCCGCGCCGCGATGGCGCGCGGCAAAAGTCAGGCCGGCTTCGCCCATGCGGGCGCGCAGCGAATCATCGTTCAGCAGCTTGAGCGCATTCGCCAGCAGATCTGCGGCGTCGCTCACCCGCAACGCCGCGCCGGCGTCAATCGCCAGCCGCGTCGCCTCCTCGAAGTTGAAGGTGTGCGGCCCGACCAGCACCGGCCGTCCCACGCTCGCCGCCTCGATCAGGTTCTGCCCGCCCAGCGGCAGCAAGCTGCCACCCACGAAGGCCACATCGCATGCCGCGTAATACGCGAACAGCTCGCCCAGGCTGTCGCCCAGCAGCACCCGTGTCTCCGCATTCAAATTCGCACCGTCCAGCGCGCTGCGGCGCTGGTACGGCAACCCCGCCGCTTCGATCAGCGCCGCCACCGCATCGAAACGCTGCGGATGGCGCGGCACCAGCACCAGCACCACCTCCGCCGGCGCGGTGTCGGCAAAGGCGCGCAACAGCGGTACCTCCTCGCCTTCGCGCGTGCTGGCCGCCAGCAGCACCGGGCGCTGTCCCCATTTCGCTTTCCAGGCCGCGCCGCGTTCGAGTTGCGCTTGCGGCGGCGCGATGTCGAACTTGAGATTGCCCGCCACTTGGGGCGAGGCCGCGCCCAGTGTTTGCAGGCGCGCGGCGTCCGCGTCGGTCTGCGCGGCGACGACCGCGATCCGTTGCAGGCACGCCCGTGTCAGCGCCGGCAGCCGCGCATAGCCGCGCGCCGAACGCGCCGACAGCCGCGCATTCGCCAGCACCAGCGGCACGCCTGCCTGCGTGGCGGCGTGGATCAGATTGGGCCACAGCTCGGTTTCCATCAGAATGCCGGCGCGCGGCCGCAGCAGGCGCACGAAGCGGCGCATCAGCCAGGCGTAGTCGTAGGGCAGATAGATGATGTGGGCGAAGTCGCCGTACAGCGCATCGGCGATGGCGCGCCCGGTCGGCGTCATGCAGGTGAGCAGCACGGGCGCATCGGGATGCGCCGATCGCAGCGCAGCGATCAGCGGCTGCGCCGCGCGCATCTCGCCCACCGACACCGCATGAATCCACAGCGTGCCGGTCACCGGCGTCGGCCCGAGCGCCAGCCGCTCGCCCCAGTGTTCGAGATAGCCGCGTTCGCGCCGGCCGCGCCACAGCAGGCGCAGCGGAATCAGCGGCGCGGCCAGCAGCAGGGTCAGGCGGTAGAGCGTCCAGTCGAACAACAGGCGCAGGGTGGGCATCGGCAGATTGTAAAGGGCGCGGTGCTAGAATCGACGCCACCTTGGAGGCCAAACAATGAAAATCCTGCTCACCGGTGCCGCCGGTTTTAGTTCCGGCCATTCGCTTCGCTCACTTAACTTGTGCATGGCACAAGTTAGCCTTCTCTGAAACCGGCGGAGACATTTATGAAAGTTCTTGTTACAGGTTCCGCCGGTTTTATCGGCATGCACGTCGCGCAAATCCTGCTGAAGCGCGGCGACGAAGTGGTCGGCATCGACAACCTCAACGACTACTACGATCCGGCGTTGAAGCTCGCGCGACTGGAGCAGCTGAAGCCCTACCCCAACTTCCGCTTCCTCAAGGACGACATCTCCGACCGCATGGTGATGGAAGACCTGTTCGAGAAGGGCCACTTCGACGCCGTCGTCAACCTCGCCGCGCAGGCCGGCGTGCGCTACTCGCTGAAGAATCCGCACGCCTACGTGCAGTCCAACATCGTCGGCTTCGCCAACCTGCTCGAAGGCTGCCGCCACCACGGCGTCAAGCACTTCGTCTACGCCAGTTCCTCCAGCGTGTACGGCGCCAACACCAAGATTCCGTTCTCCACCCACGACCCGGTCAACCACCCGGTGAGCCTGTACGCCGCCAGCAAGAAGGCCAACGAACTGATGGCGCACACCTACTCGCACCTCTACGGTCTGCCCACCACCGGCCTGCGCTACTTCACCGTCTACGGCCCGTGGGGCCGCCCCGACATGTCGCCGTGGCTGTTCACTTCAGCAATATTGGAAAACCGCACCATCGACGTCTTCAACCACGGCGACATGATGCGCGACTTCACCTACATCGACGACATTGTCGACGGCACCGTCAAAGTCCTCGACCGCATCCCGCAGCCCAACCCCGACTTCGATCACGCCAACCCCGACCCCGCCAGCAGCCACGCGCCCTACCGCCTCTACAACATCGGCAACCACACCCCGGTGCAGCTGATGGACTTCATCGGCACCATCGAAGCCGCGCTCGGCCAGACCGCGAAGAAGAACTTCCTGCCGATGCAGGACGGCGACGTGCGGGCGACCTACGCGGATATCGAGGAACTGGTGCGCGACACCGGGTTCACGCCGGCGACGACGCTGGAATACGGGATCGGGAAGTGGGTGGAGTGGTATCGGGAGTATAGGAAACTGGGCTAAATCGTTGCACTGCCGTCTTTGCCACTGGAGATGCCTGGTTGCTTTTCGATTAACCGTTAATTCAACCCGATGGCATCACCATGGTCGCGTTATATTGCAGAGCCGTTCTGGTTAATTGCAGCTTTGCCGTTGAATTAACGTTGGGCATCACCTAGCCGGAGGCGCAGGTCATTGAGCACGAGCAACCTTCACTGGTACAACACGGGCAGGCCGCATTCGAGTCTGGAGGATGTCACGCCCGAAACGGCTTACCTGAATGAGCCGCCGCAACTGGCCGAGGCTGCGTGGAATGAAATTCCCGGTGCGCTCCGCGTTGGCCACCACCGTGGACAACGACGTACCTTTAACCCGCCCGAGTTCCACTTATAAATCGGGGAATGTTGTTCAGACAACCGGAGCCACTTCTCATGTTCTCATGTGGCGGCCCCCTGTAGGAGGCTCGCCCCGGGCCGAACGCGGACGGCAGCGCGGCGCAGGTATTCGCGTTGTCGCGAACACCACATCATCGGGCCGGGGCGACCCTCCCACAACTACGTGGCCGCCACATCCTCCGACGCAAGCCGAAATGGCCGCGGTGAAAACCCAAGATCGCGGGCCGCATCGGCGTGATCGAATACCAGATCCCGGTTCATCCGCTCGGCCATGGCGGCCGACCAGTGCCGGTATCGTGGAAACACGCGCAAGCACGCCACTGCCATCCTGAAAACACCGAGCGGTATCGTTACCAGCCGTGGCCGACGCTGCAGGGCGGCAAACACCCGGCGCACCATCTCGCGGTAAGGCAGCGTCTCCCCGCCGGAAATATTGTAGGCATGGTTTGCCGCTGCGGGGGCGTTCAACGCCGCCACGCACGCGGCAGCCACGTCTTCGGCATGGATGGGCTGGCGTAATCCCATCGCTTTGCCCAGCAAAGGAAAAAACCCGAACCGGCCCACAAAGCGGGTGATTTCTGCGATGTTTTTGTCTCGCCCCCGGCCGTAAATCAGGGTGGGTCTGAGAATCACCCACTCGACCCCCTTGCTTTCCGCCCATGTTCGAAGACGCGCTTCGCCTTCAGCCAAGCGTGAAGCAACGGCGTTTTCAGCCGGATCCGAAGAATCGGTTTTGGTGAAGCGGCTGGTTGATGAAAGCGCCACGACACGGCGGGCACCATAGCGCTCAAGTATCGAAAAATACTGCGGCAACACCCACACAGGCGCCACGCACAGCCAATCCTTGATTTGAGGCATTGCGGGAGGGGGGGGGGAAAGCACATCCAGCTGCAGCCAGGTCACACCCGCTTCGGTTTTGCGATCAGACGTCTTTCTGGAAAACGCATAAACATGACGGCCGTCACGCACCAGCAGTGAAATAACACCCTCACCCACCATGCTGCCTGCACCCAGCAAACCCGTGTCCGGCCGATCAACCACCCAATTCGTCCCCAGCGCCTGGGGCCTTGTCCATTGAACCCTGCCCCTTGCGCCTGGATCCTTGAACAAGGCGACAAGCGGCCACGCCCCCAAACCGCAACCAGACACCCGCTTCCACCAGCCACATCAACGCCCCGGGGTACTGATGCCGGAAAAACTTCCGGTAAAACCGCACCATACCCTTGTGCTTGTACCACTCGACAAAGATCGGCCTGGCACGGCTGCAATGGCCATGGTGGTGAACGACCGGCGCATCGGGAACGAAAAGGATTCTCCAGCCGTGTTGGCGAAAGCGCATGCACCAATCCAGATCCTCGCAATGCAGAAAATAGGCTTCATCCCAGACCCCCACGTCCTCGATCGCCGCTCTGCTCACCAACATCAGCGCGCCAGAAATCGCTTCCACCTCGATGGGCGCATCAGGCAGCGGCTGCTTGTGCAAATAAAAATCGAAGAAAAGCCTGGGCCAACGGTTGCTCAGGCGAGCCAGGCCAAACGCCCGCACAAACGAGCGCCACGGAGTGGGCACCGCCCGCCGCCCGCCGCCCTGCTCGCTGCCGTCCAGGTTGGTCAACAACCCGCCCACCATCCCCACGCCTGAATCGCTATCCAGCCCGACGACCATGCGCTGCAGCGACCCCGCACCGAGGATGCAGTCCGGATTGAGAAATAACAAATGGGTCTGCGTTGCAAGGCCCAGCCCCAGATTGCACCCTGCAGCAAAACCCGGATTTTGTCCCTTACAGAGCATCACCAGCCGCGGCTCTGCAACAAACTGCGCCGCCAGCATATCCATGCTCGAATCAGACGAATCATTATCGACAACAATCACTTGCTCGGCTTGCGCCAAGGCCGCGCGAACGCAATCGATCAGCAGCGCGCCGGCATTGTGGTTAACAATCACCGCTGAAACAGGTTGAAGACTCGATTCCAATTGTTTACCCAAAACCTTTTTCCAGGACGCGCAAAATGGCTCGCCACGAGACAACCCGTTTACTTCGAACTTGTCGGCGCTTTTTCCACATCAGTGGGATGCCCTAAATTTTCCACTCCTACCACTTCTACACACTAGTAGTTCGTTCCATTAAAACAAATACAAATTAAGCGATTCCGATATCGAACTTGTTCCATCGAAACACAACGGGTAGCTGATTCATTTCATCGATGCCCTTGAGGATGCGCGCCTTGAGTTCGTC
>JBAQND010000239.1:0-7136 GCA_049303455.1 Thiobacillus sp. | reverse complement strand
TGTCGCCGACCACCACCTGATAAGGCAGCTTTTGCAAGCTATGTTCGCGGATTTTATAAGTAATCTTGTTATTACTCAAGTCCGACACCGCGCGGATGCCCGCCTCGCGCAGCGCCTGGGTGACTTTCTGCGCATATTCGGTCTGACGCTCGCTGATATTCATCACCATGACCTGCACCGGCGCCAGCCACAACGGGAAGTTTCCGGCATGGTGCTCGATCAGGATGCCGATGAAGCGCTCCATCGACCCGAGAATGGCGCGGTGCAGCATCACCGGCGTTTTGCGGCTGTTGTCCTCGTCGACGAATTCGGCGTCGAGGCGCACCGGCAGGTTGAAATCGAGCTGGATGGTGCCGCACTGCCACAGGCGGTGAAGCGTGTCCTTCAGCGTGAACTCGATCTTGGGGCCGTAGAACGCGCCCTCGCCCGGCTGCAGGTCGTAGGCCAGCTTGCTCTTGTCGAGCGCCGCCGCCAGCGCCGCTTCGGCCTTGTCCCAGGATTCGTCCGTACCGACCCGCTTGTCCGGCCGGGTCGACAGCTTGACCAGTACGTCGTCGAAGCCGAAGTCGGCGTAGGTCTTCTGCAGCATGACGATGAAGTCGGCCACCTCCTGCTCGATCTGGTCCTCGGTGCAGAAAATGTGGGCGTCGTCCTGGGTGAAGCCGCGCACCCGCATGATGCCGTGCAGCGCGCCAGACGGCTCATTGCGGTGACACGAGCCGAACTCGGCCAGCCTGAGCGGCAGGTCGCGGTAGGAATGCAGGCCGCTGTTGAAGATCTGCACATGGCCTGGGCAGTTCATCGGCTTGACCGCGTAGTCGCGGTTTTCCGACGACGTGGTGAACATGTTGTCATGGTAGTTTTCCCAGTGGCCGGACTTCTCCCACATGCTCTTGTCCATCACCGCCGGGGTGCGCACTTCCTGGTAGCCGTATTCGACGAACTTCTGCCGCATGTACTGCTCGATCTGCTGCCACACGATCCAGCCCTTGGGGTGCCAGAACACCATGCCCGGCGCCTCGTCCTGCATGTGCAGCAGGTCGAGCTGCTTGGCGAGCTTGCGGTGGTCGCGCTTCTCGGCCTCTTCCAGCCGGTGCAGGTAGGCCTCGAGGTCTTCCTTCTTCGCCCACGCTGTGCCGTAGATGCGCTGCAGCATCTCGTTTCTCGAGTCGCCGCGCCAGTAGGCGCCGGCCAGCTTCATCAGCTTGAAGTGCTTGAGCTTGCCGGTCGACGGCACGTGCGGGCCGCGGCACAGGTCGATGAAGTCGCCCTCGCGGTACAGCGAGATGTCCTCGTTACTCGGGATCGACGCGATGATCTCGGCCTTGTACAGCTCGCCCATGTTCTTGAAGAAGCTCACCGCCTCGTCGCGCGGCATCACGCTGCGCTCGACCGGAATGTCCTGCTTCGCCAGTTCAGCCATCTTCTTCTCGATGGCGACCAGGTCTTCCGGCGTGAACGGGCGCTTGTAGGCGAAATCGTAAAAGAAGCCGTCCTCGATCACCGGGCCGATGGTGACCTGCGCGTCGGGGAACAGCGATTTCACCGCAGCGGCCAGCAGATGGGCGGTGGAATGGCGGATCATGTCGAGGCCGTCGGCATCGCGGTCGGTGACGATGGCCAGTTGCGCATCGGCGTCGATCACATGGCTGGTGTCGACCAGTTCGCCGTTGACCCGCCCGGCGAGCGCCGCCTTGGCCAGTCCGGCGCCGATGCTGGATGCGACCCGCGCAACCGTGACCGGTCCCTCGAACGGACGGACGGAACCATCGGGAAGCGTGACGTTGACCATGATTCAAACTCCAGAAACAAAAAAAAGCGCGGACCAACCGCGCTTTTGGATACTACAGGAAGATTGCAGAGGCTCTGCGAACAGCGATGCGCCGGGTTTATCGAGTGACAAGCCGACTAGTTCGCGTTGACATTTCACAAGCTTCACGGGGCAAGCCCCACTAAAAAACGGGTCATCCCGACCCTTCAAATATTGGTAGGCGCGAATGGACTCGAACCATCGACCCCCACCATGTCAAGGTGGTGCTCTAACCAGCTGAGCTACGCGCCTAATGCGGGGCGGATCATAACCGAAACGCCACGCGCGTGTCGAGTCGACGCGGGGTTTTTTTGTATTGCCTCATGCCAGCGGCCAGCGCCGGATCACGTCGTAGTGCATCCCGTCGGCTTCACGGCGCGAGGCCACCAGCACGAAATCCCTGATCGGCCAATGCACCGACATGCCTTCCGGGACCTCGCCGCCCGTTGACTTGCGCAGCAGGGTGACGTGCGGCACATGCGGGCGGGCGTCGACGACAAACCCGCCGCCCTGCAAGGCGGCGTTCAGCGCGCCCACCAATTCGAGGTGCTGCGACGGCGTCTCGCTCGCGCCCAGCCAGCCGATGCGGTTGTGCCGCCAGTAGCCGGCCTGATCGAGGACCAGCTCGAACGCATCGGTCCGGACGGCGTCGACGCAGGCAATCAGGGCATCCAGTTGTTCGGCCGGCGTGCTGCCGAGAAAGGCCAGGGTGATGTGCAGGGTCTCCGCGCGCATGCGCCGGCCGCCCCAGTGCTGATGCAGCCATTTGCCGGCGCGGTCGAGGGCGTCGCGGGTGGCGTCGTCCGGCCACAGGGCGAAGAACAGCCGCGGCATGTCGGGCTCGGCCGGGCCGGATTCCGTCGGGCTTGGCTCAGTCACGCGCGATCAGGCACACCGCTTCCGCCGCGATGCCCTCGCCGCGTCCGGTGAAGCCGAGTTTTTCGGTGGTGGTGGCCTTGACGTTGACGTGCTCGATGGTGACGCCGAGGTCGTCCGCGATATGCGCCGTCATTCGCGCGATGTGCGGCGCCATTTTCGGCGCCTGCGCGATGATCGTGGCGTCGACGTTGCCGACGCGCCAGCCGCGCGACTTCAACTGCTCGGCGACGCGGCGCAGCAGGATGCGGCTGTCGATGCCGGCAAACGCCGCATCGGTATCCGGGAAATGCCGACCGATGTCGCCCAGCCCGGCCGCGCCCAGGAGCGCATCGCAGATCGCGTGCAGCAGCACGTCGGCGTCGGAATGGCCGGCCAGCCCCAGGTCGTGGGGAATGTCGACGCCGCCGAGGATGAGCTTGCGGTGTTCGGCAAAGGCATGCACGTCGAAGCCGTGGCCGACCCTGAGATCATTCATTCAGCTTTCCCAGAATCAGGCCCGCCAGCTCCAGGTCCTGCGGATAGGTGACCTTGAGGTTGCGGCTGTCGGACTCGATCAGCCGGGGCTGAAGACCGAGCTGTTCGATGGCCGAGGCTTCGTCGGTCATGTCGCTGCCGGCGGCGCGCAGCGCTTCGGTCAGCGTGCCATGGCGGAATATCTGCGGGGTCTGCGCCTGCCACAGGCCGGCGCGGGGCACGGTCGCCTCGGCGCGTGCGCCTGATTTAGTATCGACGGCGCGCTTGAGGGTATCGGCCACCGGCACGGCAAGCAGGCCGCCGACCGGATCGTGCGCCACTTCATCCAGCAACTTGACCAGCATTTCGTCCGGCAAACAGGGGCGCGCGGCATCGTGCACCAGTACCCAGTCGTCAGCTGCGCAGATCCCGGACATGGCGTCGAGGCCGTTGAGGACGGTTTCGGCGCGGGTAACGCCGCCGCAGCGCAGCACCTCGATGCGCTCTTCCCAGCCCTGCCACGCGTAGTTGTTCCAGCGTTTGTCGGTGGGCGACAGCGCGACAAAAATCTTGGTGATGCGCGGCTCGCGCGCCAGCACCATCATCGCGTGCGCAATCATGGGCACTGCATTGAGCGGCATGTACTGCTTTTCAATGCTCCCGCCCATGCGCGAGCCGCCTCCTGCGGCGGGAATCAGTGCGTAGAATTTCATGCATCGCCTCCTGGCGCCAATACATCACGGTTGCCGTTGGATTGCATGGACGACACGAGTCCTGCGCGCTCCATGTCTTCGATCATGCGCGCGGCGCGGTTATAGCCGACGCGCAGCTGGCGCTGCACCGACGAGATCGAGGCGCGGCGCGTTTTCAGCACGTAGGCCACGGCCTGGTCGTACAGCGGGTCGGCTTCCGCCGTCTCGCCGAATTCGCCGCCGCCCTCGCCTGCTTCTTCCAGCGATTCGAGCACGCCTTCGATATATTCGGGTTCGCCCAGCGACTTCAGATAATCGACCACGCGATGCACTTCGGCGTCGGACACGAAGGCGCCGTGGACGCGCTGCGGCAGCCCGGTGCCGGGCGGCAGATAGAGCATGTCGCCCTGCCCCAGCAAGGCCTCGGCGCCCATCTGGTCGAGGATGGTGCGCGAGTCGATCTTGCTGGAGACCTGGAAGGCGATGCGGGTCGGGATGTTGGCCTTGATCAGGCCGGTGATGACGTCGACCGACGGCCGCTGCGTCGCCAGGATCAGGTGGATGCCCGCCGCGCGCGCCTTCTGCGCCAGCCGCGCGATGAGCTCCTCGACCTTCTTGCCGACCACCATCATCAGGTCGGCGAGCTCGTCGATCATGACCACGATCATCGGCATCGTTTCCAGCGGCTCGGGATTGTCCGGCGTCAGGCTGAACGGATGCGTCAGCGGCGTGCCCGCCTTCTTGGCGTCGCGCACCTTCTGGTTGTAGCCGGCGAGGTTGCGCACGCCGACCGCCGACAGCAGCTTGTAGCGCCGCTCCATTTCGCCCACGCACCAGTTGAGCGCGCTGGCGGCCTGCCGCATGTCGGTGACCACCGGCGCCAGCAGGTGCGGGATGCCCTCGTAGATCGACAGCTCCAGCATCTTGGGGTCGACCATGATCATGCGAACGGCGGACGGATCGGACTTATACACCAGCGACAGAATCATCGCGTTGACGCCGACCGACTTGCCCGAGCCGGTGGTGCCGGCGACCAGCAGGTGCGGCATCTTGCCGAGATCCGCCACCACCGGGTTGCCAGCGATGTCCTTGCCAAGGGTGATGGTCAGCGGGCTCGCGCTGTCATGGTAGGCCCGGGAACCGAGAATCTCGCTCAAACGCACCATCTGCCGCTTCGGGTTGGGTATCTCCAGTCCCATGGTGTGCTTGCCGGGAATCGCCTCGACCACGCGGATGCTGATCACCGACAGCGTGCGCGCCAGATCCTTCGCCAGGTTGACGATCTGGTTGCCCTTCACCCCCACCGCCGGCTCGATCTCGTAGCGCGTGATCACCGGCCCGGGCGAGGCCGAGACGACCTTCACCTCGACGCCGAATTCGGCGAGCTTGCGCTCGATCATCAACGAAGTGAATTCCAGCGCCTCGGCGCTCGCGGCTTCCACCGCCTCCTCGGCGGGATCGAGCAGGTGCAGCGGCGGCAAGGGCGAGTCGGGCAGATCGGAGAACAGCGGCGACTGTTTTTCGGTGACGGCACGGGTCGATTGCGGGACTTCCTTCACCACCGGCTCGATGCGGATCGGCGGCGCATCGACGCGCTTTTTCTTTTCCACCGACACGATGGCTTCGCGTTTTTGCTGCGCCACCTCGCCCACTTGGCGATCCTTGTAGGCCTGCCAGGTCTGGATCGCCTTCCACCAGGTCCGCTCCACCCACTCGCCGGTGCGCTCGGCCATGCCGAGCCACGACACGCCGGTGAACAGGCTGAACCCCACCGCCATCAGCAGCAGCAGGACCAGCGACCCGCCGGTGAACCCCAGCAGCGCACCCGCCGCCCCGCCGACGCCGGCACCCAGCACGCCGCCGTGCACGTCGGGCAGCGTCACGGGCCAGTGCCAGGCGCGCAGCCATTCGACCCCGGTGCTGGTAAGCAGCAGCAGGCCGAATCCGCCGAGCCGGAACCAGCGCTGGCGGCCGTCCGCCAGCGGCGTTTCATCCAGATGGCGAAAGGTGTGGATGACATAGGCCACGGCCAGCAGCACCCCCCACCAGGCCGACACGCCAAAAATCATCAGCAGCAGATCGGACAGCCAGGCGCCGCTATTGCCGCCAAAGTTATGGATTGCGGCGCCATCGCCGGTGGTGCTGAAACCGGGGTCGGCCACATTGTGGGTGAGCAGAATCGCCGCCAGCAGCAGCGCGGCAAACCCCACCAGCAGCGCGCGGGCTTCGCGCAGCAGGCGCTGCATGCGGGGCGGCAAGGGGGTCGGAGAACGGGGAGCAGGACGCGCCATGGGAACTTAACAAACCAGAGTGTTTCGGATTATACCGGGCGGGCAGCATGGAAACGCTGCCGCCAAGTTTGGTTAGAATAGCCAGCTTTCCCATCGTCCGAGCACAGACCATGAGCACCCAACACCACAAACTCATCATTCTCGGTTCCGGCCCCGCCGGCTATTCCGCCGCCATCTACGCCGCGCGCGCCAACCTCTCCCCCATCGTCGTCACCGGCATGCAGCAGGGTGGCCAGCTGATGACCACCACCGAGGTCGACAACTGGCCTGCCGACGTCGACGGCGTCCAGGGCCCCGAGCTGATGGACCGCTTCCAGCGCCACGCCGAGCGATTCAACACCGAAATCATCTTCGACCAGATCCACACCGCCAAGCTGACCGAAAAGCCCTTCACCCTGATCGGCGACGCGGGCACCTACACCTGCGATGCGCTCATCATCGCCACCGGCGCCTCGGCCATGTACCTGGGCCTGGAAAGCGAGCAGGCCTTCATGGGCAAGGGCGTGTCGGGCTGCGCCACCTGCGACGGCTTCTTCTACAAGAACCAGGACGTGGCGGTCATCGGCGGCGGCAACACCGCGGTCGAAGAAGCGCTATATCTCGCCAACATCGCAAAACACGTCACCGTGGTGCACCGCCGCGACACCTTCAAGTCCGAGAAAATTCTCATCGAGCACCTGATGGAAAAGGTCAAGGAAGGCAAGATCAGCCTCGAACTCGACCACACGCTGGACGAAGTGCTGGGCGACAAGACCGGCGTCACCGGCATGCGCATCAAGAGCACCAAGGACGACAGCACCAAGGACATCGCGCTGACCGGCATCTTCATCGCCATCGGCCACAAGCCCAACACCGGCCTCTTCGAAGGCCAGATCGAACTTGAAGGCGGCTACATCGTCACCCGCGGCGGCAACAAGGGCAACGCCACCGCCACCAGCATCGAAGGCGTGTTCGCCGCCGGCGACGTGCAGGACCACATCTACCGCCAGGCCGTCACCAGCGCCGGCACCG
>JBAQND010000238.1:0-32937 GCA_049303455.1 Thiobacillus sp. | reverse complement strand
GCAAGCCACATGAACCACGCGTTCCCGAAGTCCTTCCTTGATCGATTAGGCCTGGTGTCGCTGCTCGATACGATGCGACGATTCCAGTGTGTTCCCAGTGTGTTCCCAGTGTGTTCCCAGTGTGTTCAATGAACCGCCGGATGCGGAACCGCACGTCCGGTGGTGTGAGAGGGCGACCTCGTCCCCTACTCGATGCTGCCCGGGAAACCGCTTGACACAAGGTTTTGCGGGTTGCTATAAAAGCGCTCACAGGGTTTTCCTGTACCACTTGAGTGAAGGGGACAACACGTGAACAAATCCGAATTGATTGATGCCATCGCCGACTCGGCTGACATTTCCAAAGCTGCAGCCGGTCGTGCGCTGGATGCAACGGTTGAAGCGGTCAAGAAAGCCATGAAGAAGGGCGACATGGTGACGCTGGTGGGTTTTGGTAGCTTCTACGTCGGCAAGCGTGCCGCCCGCACGGGTCGCAATCCCCGCACCGGTGACGCCATCAAGATCAAGGCAGCCAAAGTGCCGAAGTTCCGCGCCGGCAAGGGCTTGAAGGACGCCGTCAATTAATAAAAAATAATAAAAAACGCAGAATGCATTTGGCAAGCCCGGAAATCTGTTGTAGAATCTTTGGCTTCGTCGGGTGCTTAGCTCAGCTGGTAGAGCGTCGCCCTTACACGGCGAATGTCGGGGGTTCGAGCCCCTCAGCACCCACCAGCTGGGAATAACAAGCCGCCGGATTTTGGATTTTTCAGGCAACACAGCGTTTACGCTGACGATTTTTTTGCAGTACCAGGGAGTGGTAGTTCAGTTGGTTAGAATACCGGCCTGTCACGCCGGGGGTCGCGGGTTCGAGTCCCGTCCACTCCGCCAACACTAAAAAGGCGAACGCGAGTTCGCCTTTTTTCATTTCACCCAGCGTCTTTTCAATACAACAAGGAGAGACGCGGGACGCAAAGTGCGCGAAAATTCGCGCTGGCTATTTTTTCGGAGTAGAAGACCGTGCTCGAAGCAATCCGCAGGCATGCAAAAGGCTGGCTGGCCAAAGTCATACTGGCCTTGATCATCGTTACCTTCGCCTTGTTTGGTGTGGATTCCTACATGTCGGGCGACAAAAGCGGCGGCGTGGTCGCCGAGGTCGGCGATGTCGGGATTTCGCGTGAAGAACTGACGCAGGAAATCCAGGCGCAGCGTGATCGCATGCGCGAGACGCTCGGTCCCGCGTTTGATCCTGCCGTCACCGAAACAGCCGAATTTCGCAGACAGGTGCTCGACAGCCTGGTCGAGCGCCGTGCGCTGCTGCTGGAAGCACAAAAACTCAAGTTCTTGGCACCGGATGCGTACATTGCATCGTTGCTGGGACAGATTCCCGCATTCCAGCAAGACGGCGCATTTTCGCAGCCGCGTTATGAGGCGGTGCTACGCCAGAATGGTCGCACGCCCGCCCAGTTTGAAAATGAACTGCGCCAGTCCTTCATGCTCGAGGCCATTACCAGCCCGGTTTCGCTCGCGGCCTTCCCGTCGAACACCTCGACGACGCAGATTGCCCGCTTGGTGGGGCAGCAACGCGAAATCGCCTGGACGGATCTACCGGCGTCCGCAGTGGCCTCGCAGATCCAGGTGACGCCCGCCGACGTGGAGCAGTATTACGCAGCCAACCAGGGCGAATTCACCGAGCCCGAACAGATCCGCGCCGAATACCTGGTGCTGGACAGCGACAGCGTGGCAGCGGGAATCTCGGTAAGCGACCAGGCCGTGGCGGATTATTATGCGGCCAACGCCACGCGGTTCGGGCAGCCCGAAATGCGTAGCGCGAGCCACATCCTGATTGCTGTGGATAAGAATGCGGATGCGGCCACGCGCGCCCAGGCCAGGGCAAAGGCGTCTGAACTGGTTCAAATCTTGCAGCAGGCGCCGGGACGCTTCGCCGAACTGGCGCGTGCCGAGTCGGCGGATCCCGGCTCGGCTGCACAGGATGGCAGCCTCGGCAGCTTCGGTCGCGGCATGATGGTCAAGCCTTTCGAGGATGCCGTGTTCAGCATGAAGCCGAATGAAATCCGCGGACCGGTGGAAAGCGATTTCGGCTATCACATCATCCGCCTGGATGAAATCCAGGCTGCGCAGACCGCGCCTTTGCTGGAGGTTCGCGCAGAGGTGGTGGACGAGTTGCGCAAGCAGCAGGCGCAGAAGGTGTTTGCCGATCTGGCCGACAACTTCAGCAACCTGGTGTATGAAAATGCGACATCCTTGCAGCCCGCGGCGACAGCGGCCAAGCTGACCGTTCGGCAGAGCGACTGGATGACCGCCAAAAATGCGCCGCCGCCGTTCAATCATGCCGGGTTGTCGGCCGCGCTGTTCAGCCCCGAGTCGATCAAGTCGAGGCAGAATACCGAGGCCATCGAGGTGCAGCGCGGCACCTTGGTGGCGGCGCGAGTGGCAGAGCATCGCCCGGCACGGCTGCGTCCGCTGGCCGAGGTGTCAGCGGCCATCGAGGCCAGGCTGCGCGCTGCGCGGAGCAAGCAGCTGCTGGCGAAAAAGGGCGAAGCCACCATCGCGGCGTTGGCCAAGGGCAATGAAGCGGGGTTGAACTGGTCAGGCTTTCAGGTGGTGAGCCGTCAGCCTTCGGCCGAACTCGACGCTGCGGGCGTCAAGGCGGTGTTCCGGGTGAATGCGGACAATCTGCCGGCCTATACCGGTTTTGCGCGCGCAGACGGTTCGTATCGCATCGTTCGGGTGAGCCGTGTGCTGGCGGCGCCTGAGCTGGATCCCATGCTGCTGACGTCGATCGAGTCCGGCGTCATGCAGGCGCAGCAGCGTGCCGACATGGATGCGATGGTGGCGCTGATCACAGCCGGGCAGAAGGTGAAAATCAAGCCGGGTGCGATCGAAGACAGATAAGCCGAATTGCCCGCATAAAAAAACGCGCCCTGAAGGCGCGTTTTTTATGCGGGCAAAAGCGAGTCAGCTCTCGGCGCCGGCGGTGGAGTTGAAGCCGGCGTCGACGTAGGTGATTTCGCCGGTGATGCCTGAGGCCAGGTTGGAAAGCATGAAGGCTGCCACGTTGCCGACTTCGTCAATCGTGACGTTGCGGCGCAGCGGTGCATTCTTGGCGACCATGTCGAGCTTTTCTCCGAAGTTGGCGATGCCGCTGGCGGCCAGCGTCTTGATCGGTCCGGCCGACAGCGCGTTGACGCGGATGCCCTTGGGGCCGAGGCTTTGCGCCATGTAGTACACGCTGGATTCCAGGCTGGCCTTGGCCAGGCCCATGACGTTGTAGTTGGGCACGGAGCGGATCGCGCCGAGGTAGCTCAGCGTCAGCAGCGCGGCCTGGCGGCCTTCCATCATCGGCAGCGCGGCCTTGGCCAGCGCGGCGAAGCTGTAGGAGCTGATGTCGTGCGCGATGCGGAAGTTGTCGCGGGTCACCGCGGAGAGAAAATCGCCGGCCAGGGCTTCCTTGGGTGCAAACGCGATCGAGTGCACCAGGCCATCGAGGCCGTCCCAATGTTTGCCGAGTTCGGCAAACAGGGCGTCGATCTGCTCGTCGCTGCCGACATCGCACGGGAAGACCAGGCTGGAGTCGAATTCCTTGGCGAATTCGCTGACGCGATCCTTGATGCGATCACTCTGGTAGGTGAAGGCCAGTTCGGCGCCTTCGCGCTTGCATGCGGCGGCGATGCCGTATGCGATCGAACGGTTGGAGATGACGCCGGTGATCAGCAAGCGCTTTCCTGCAAGAAATCCCATGATGGTCTCGAAGAAGTTGTGTAGCCCGGATTATAACGGCTGACGTTGGCGGCGCGCTTGGGTACACTCGCGGCATGCTGCGCATCGGAATAATTATATTCAGGAGAGGACTGCTGGGGCTGGGGCTGAGCCTGATGGCAGGTTGTTCCGACAACTGGAACAACCCATACCCGGGCAGCGAGGCCAACGCCAACGTGTTCTACAGCGCGTTCTCCGAACGCCCCAAGCACCTCGATCCGGCGCGCTCCTACAGTTCCAACGAGGTCGAGTTCACCGGCCAGATTTACGAGCCGCCGCTGCAATACCACTTTCTCAAGCGCCCCTACACGCTGATTCCGCTGACCGCCGAGGCGGTTCCCACGCCTCGGTATTTCGACGCGGCGGGCCAGGCGCTGCCCGACGACGCGCCGGCAGCGAGCATTGCCGAAAGCGTTTACGAAATCAGCATCCGTCCCGGCATCCGCTATCAGCCGCATCCGGCGTTCGCGCGCGATGCGGCGGGGCGCCTCCGCTATCATGCGCTGGATGCTGCCGCGGCGGCGGGCATCCGCCGGATCGGCGATTTCGAGCACAGCGGTACGCGCGAACTGGTAGCAGCGGATTACGTGTACCAGATCAAGCGCTTGGCGAATCCCCGGCTCAGCTCGCCTATTTTTGGCCTGATGAGCGAGCACATCGTCGGCCTGAAGGCGCTGGGCGCGGCGCTGGAGAAGGCTGCCCAAGACCACCCCGATGTCGCGCTGAACCTTGACGACTTCCCGCTCACGGGTGCCGAGGTCGTCGATCGCCATACCTACCGCATCCGCATCCAGGGCAAATACCCGCAGTTCATCTATTGGCTGGCGATGCCGTTCTTCGCGCCGATTCCGTGGGAGGCCGAGGCTTTCTACGCGCAGCCCGGCATGGCGGACAAAAACCTCACGCTCGACTGGCAGCCGGTCGGCACCGGCCCTTTCTATCTGGCCGAGAATGACCCCAATCGCCGCATGGTGCTGAAGAAGAACCCTCACTTTCATGGCGAAACCTATCCGATCGACGGCAGCGAGGATGACCGGCAGGCGGGGCTCTTAACAGACGCCGGCAAGCCGCTGCCGTTGGTCGACGAAGCCGTTTACAGCCTGGAGAAGGAAACCATTCCCTACTGGAGCAAGTTCCTGCAGGGCTACTACGACAGCTCGGGCATCAGTTCCGACAGCTTTGACCAGGCCGTGCAGTTCACGTCCGGCGGCGATCCGCAGCTCACCGACAGCATGCGCGAGCGGGACATCCACCTCATCACCGCGGTGGCGGCCTCGATCTGGTATGTCGGCTTCAACATGCTCGACCCGGTGGTGGGCGGGTTCGGCGAAGATCGCCGGAAGCTGCGGCAGGCGCTCGCCATCGCCTTCGACTACGACGAGTTCATTTCGATATTCCTCAACGGTCGCGGCATTCCCGCGCAGGGGCCGATTCCCCCCGGGCTGTTCGGCCATGTCGAAGGCGTGGCCGGGCTCAACCCCTACGTGTACGAGGCGCGCGACGGCCAGGTCCAGCGCCGATCCATCGAAGCGGCGAGGAAGCTGCTGGCCGAGGCAGGCTATCCGAACGGCCGCGACGCCCGAACCGGCGCCCCGCTGGTGCTGTATTTCGACACCATGGCGAGCGGTCCCGACGCCAAGTCGCGGCTCGACTGGATGAAGAAGCAGCTCGACAAGCTCAACGTGCAACTGGTGGTGCGCGGCACCGACTACAACCGCTTCCAGGACAAGATCCGCAAGGGCAACGCGCAGCTGTTCGAGTGGGGCTGGAACGCCGACTATCCTGACCCGGAAAATTTCCTGTTCCTGCTGTACGGCCCGCACAAGAAAGTCGGCAGCGGCGGCGAGAACGCGGCCAACTACGACAGCGCCGAATTCAATTTATTGTTCGAGCGCATGAAGGACATGAACAACGGTCCCGAGCGCCAGCAGGTGATCGACGCCATGCTCGAGATCGTGCGCCGCGATGCGCCGTGGATCTTCGCCTATTACCCCAAGTCCTTCGGCCTGCGCCACGGCTGGGTGATGAACGTCAAGCCCAACCTGATGGCCAACAACACGCTCAAATACCGTCGCGTCGATCCGGACCTGCGCGAGGCCCGGCGAGCCGAATGGAACCGCCCGGTGCTGTGGCCGATCGTGTTGCTGGTGGTCGCGATCATTGCCGTCATCGCGCCAGCGGTGATCGCGTGGCGGCGGCATGAGATGAAGACCGCCTGATGCTGGCCTACATCCTGCGCCGCCTGCTATATGCGATCCCTATCCTGATCGGGGTGAACCTCTTGACCTTCGCGCTGTTCTTCGTCGTCAACACGCCGGACGACATGGCGCGGCTGCAGCTCGGCGCCAAGCACGTGACGCCGGAGGCGATCGAGCGCTGGAAGGTCGAGCACGGCTACGACAAGCCGCTGATGCTGAATGCCGCGGCGACCGGCAGCGCGCAGTTCACCGACACGATTTTCTTCAAGCACTCGGCCGCCATGTTCGTGTTCGAATTCGGCAAGGGCGACGACGGCCGCAACATCGGCAACGAAATCCGCACCCGCATGGGACCGAGCCTGGCGATCGCGCTGCCGGTGTTCGTCATCGGCCTCCTGGTCAACATCACCTTTGCCCTGCTGATGGTGTTCTTCCGCGCCACCTATCTCGACCTGTGGGGGGTGGTGCTGTGCGTGGTGCTGATGTCGATTTCGGGACTGTTCTACATCATTGCCGGTCAGTATTTCATCGCCAAGCTGTGGAACCTGCTGCCGATCTCGGGCTTCGCCGGCGGCATCGACGGCATCCGCTTCATCCTGCTGCCGGTGCTGGTCGGCGTGGTGGCAGGCATCGGCAGCGGCGCACGCTGGTACCGCACCATCTTCCTCGAGGAAATCGGCAAGGACTATGTGCGCACCGCGCGCGCCAAGGGACTCGGCGAGGTGCGCGTGCTGTTCCGCCATGTGCTGAAGAACGGCATGATCCCGATCCTCACCGGCGCGGTGGTGGTGCTGCCGCTCCTGTTCATGGGCAGCCTCATCACCGAATCCTTTTTCGGCATCCCGGGGCTGGGCAGCTACACCATCGATGCGATCCAGGCGCAGGATTTTGCCGTGGTGCGCGCGATGGTGTTCCTCGGTTCCTTCCTCTACATCATCGGCCTCATCCTCACCGACATTTCCTATTCCTGGGTCGACCCGCGGGTGCGCCTGCAATGAGCGGTGCATTGAACTTCATGCCCGTGATCCTGTGGACCGATGCGCTGATTTTTGCGCTGCTGGCGGCGGTGCTGGTGCTGGTGTGGCTGATTCGCCGTCAGGAACACCTGCGCGCGCCGTGGCGGGTGGTGGCGCAGCGACCGATGGCGATGGGGGCGGCGCTGGTGCTGGCCGTGTTCGTCGTCATCGGCCTGCTCGATTCGCTGCATTACCGTGCGCAACTGCCCGACAGCCCGGCCGATGCGCCGCAGTATTCGGTCGAGGTGCTGTCCGTATTCGACACGCTGGCGGACGGGCTGCGCGTGCGGCAGGAAAAAACCTACTCGGCGCCGCTGGCGATGCAGCTGTACGCCAAGGAGTTCATGCAGCGTGACGGCGTGACGCTGCGCGACTACCCGCGCCTGCAACACGGCGGCGCGCATCTCGCGCATGCGGACGAGCGCCTGCCCGACATCACCCGGCGCACGCTTGCCGGCGCCGCGCAGGGTGCGCTGGCGGGCCTGCTGGTCTTTGCCGGGCTGGCCGGGTGGCAGGCGCGGCGGTCACAGGTTTCCGTGGGCACATGGCTCGCAGCCTGGCGCGCCGGCCGCCTCGGCTGGCCGGCGCGGACGGTCGTCCTGATGGTGGCGGCGATGCTCATGCTGGGCGGGGCCCTGATGCAGCTGGCGGCCGGCTACCACGTCTTCGGCACCGACAAGGTCGGGCAGGACGTGCTCTACATCAGCCTCAAGAGCATCCGCACCGGGCTGGTGATCGGCACCCTGACCACCCTGGTCACGCTGCCGCTGGCGATCGGTTTCGGCATTGCCGCCGGGTACTTCCGCGGCTGGGTGGACGACGTCATCCAGTACATCTACACCGTGCTGAATTCGATTCCGGGGGTGCTGCTGATTGCGGCGGCGGTGCTCATCGTGCAGGTCTATATCGAATCCAACCCCGATATTTTCGATACCGCCGCCGCGCGCGCCGACATCCGTCTGCTGGCGCTCTGTCTCATCATGGGCGTGACCAGCTGGACCGGTCTCGCACGCCTCTTGCGCGGCGAATCGCTGAAGCTGCGCACGCTTGACTACGTCGAGGCGGCGCGCGCCTTCGGCGTGTCGAATGCGCGCATCATCAGCCGCCACATCTTTCCCAACGTGTTTCACCTGGTGCTGATCGCGATGGTCCTGGATTTCTCCGGACTGGTGCTGGCCGAGGCGGTGCTGTCCTACGTTGGCGTTGGCGTCGATCCCTCCATGTACAGCTGGGGCAACATGATCAACGGCGCGCGCCTCGAACTGGCGCGCGAGCCGGTCGTCTGGTGGCAGCTCGGCGCCGCGTTTGCCTTCATGTTCACCTTGGTGCTGGCCGCCAACCTGTTTGCCGATGGCGTGCGCGATGCCTTCGATCCGCGATTGGGAGGCCGGCGATGACGCCACTGCTTGAGGTCCGCGACCTCGTCACCGACATCGGCTCGGCCCGCGTGGTCGATGGCGTGTCGTTCCGCGTCGCCGCAGGCGAGACCTACGCGCTGCTGGGCGAGTCGGGCTGCGGCAAGTCGATGACGGCGCTCTCCCTCATGAGATTGCTGCCGGACGGCGGTCGCGTGAGTTCGGGGGCGGTCGAGCTGGGTGGGGAAGACGTGCTGGGGCTGCCCGAGCGCGAGATGCGGCGCGTGCGCGGCGGGCAGATGGCGATGATCTTCCAGGAGCCGATGCTGGCACTGAATCCGGTCATCCGGGTCGGCGAGCAGATCGGCGAGGCGCTGGCGCTGCATCAGAACCTCGCCGGACAGCCCGCGCGCGAAGCCGCGCAGGCCTTGCTCGACGCCGTCGGCGTGCCGGATGCGGCGCGCCGGCTCGACAGCTATCCGTTCGAACTCTCGGGCGGGCTGCGCCAGCGGGTGATGATCGCGATGGCGCTGGCGGGCCAGCCCCGGCTGCTGATCGCCGACGAGCCGACCACGGCGCTCGATGTGACCATCCAGGCGCAGGTGCTCGACGTGCTGCGCCGGCTCCGCGCCGAGCGGCGGATGGGCATGCTGCTGATCACCCACGACCTCGGCGTGGTGGCCGAGAACGCCGACCGTGTCGGCGTGATGTACGCCGGCGAGCTGGTGGAAGAGGGCGCGCGCGACGCCTTCTTCGCCGCGCCGCAACACCCGTATAGCCGCATGCTGTTCGAGGCGCTGCCGCGCCCCGGCGACGGCGGCCGGCTGACCACGATTCCCGGCCAGGTGCCGCCGCTCGACGGCGCAATGCGCGGCTGCCGCTTCGCGCCGCGCTGTCCATACGCGGTTGCGCGCTGCCGCGACGAAGCGCCCGGTTGGCAAACGATCGACGGTCAGCGGGTGCGCTGCCACCTTGCGGGCACGCTGCCGGCGCGCGATGCGCGTGCGTTCGCCGCGCATGCGCATCCGACACAAACGGCTCAAGCGCTGCTGGAGGTGGACGGACTCAAGGTGCATTTCCCGATCCGGCGCGGCTTCCTGCAGCGCACGGTCGGGCACGTGCGTGCGGTCGACGACGTGTCGCTGGACATCCAGGCGGGCCGCACGCTGGCGCTGGTGGGCGAATCGGGCTGCGGCAAGACCACCGTCGGCAAGGCGCTGCTGCGGCTGATCGAGCCGACCGCGGGCCGCGTCGTGCTGGGCGGCGAGACCATCACCGCGAAGAATGCCTCCGCCCTGCGGCGGCAGGCGCAGATGGTGTTCCAGGACCCGTTCAGCTCGCTCAATCCACGCATGCGGGTGGCGGATATTCTGCTCGAAGGCATGGACGCGCTGGGCGTCGGCGCGGCCAGCCAACGCCGCGACGCGGTGGCGCAGCTGCTGAACCGGGTGGGGCTGCCGGACGATGCCGGCGGGCGCTATCCGCATGCGTTTTCAGGCGGCCAGCGGCAGCGCATCGCGATTGCGCGGGCGCTTGCGGTGTCGCCGCGGCTGGTGATCTGCGACGAGCCGACCAGCGCGCTCGACGTCTCGGTGCAGGCGCAGATCCTGAATCTGCTGAGGGACCTGCAGGACAACCTGGGGCTGGCCTACCTCTTCATCACCCACAACCTCGCGGTGGTCGATTATCTGGCGCACGACGTGGCGGTGATGTACCTTGGGCGCATCGTCGAATACGGCGCCGCCGCCGACGTGTTGCGCGCACCGCGCCATCCCTACACCCTGGCGCTGGTCAGCGCGGTGCCGCGCATCGAGGCGCAGACCGGGCCGGGCATCATCCGCCTGGCGGGCGACCAGCCCTCGCCGCTCAACCCGCCCGGCGGCTGCCATTTCAATCCGCGCTGCCCGTACGCGAGCGACGTGTGCCGGCAAACCTATCCCGACCAGACGGATCTGGGAAATGGGCATTGGGTGCGCTGTCACTGGGTGGCAGCGCAGGCTTAGCAATTTTTGGTACGGAGATTCAATTGAAAACCGGCAAACACAGTCACAATTTCTGGATCGGCAACGGTGTTTTGACCGTGGCCATGCTGACGCTGTTTTTCATGGGCCCGCTGTCGGACGCGCTGGGCATCTGGGCGGCGGTGCTGTGGATGGTGCTGGCGGCCGTGGGCATGGCGCTGGTGATGTCGGACAAGCGCGAAGAACCGCCTGCGCCCGACTGAATCGGGTTTCCTCCTCGCTTGCCCTTGCGTTGATCAGGGCTGCCCGACGATGACCGTCTGCCCCACGCGGATCGTGCTGCTCTTCCCGAAGACCGGATTCCACGCCTCGATATCCGCCAGGCTGATCGCGAAACGCTGCGCAATGGCGTGCAGGGTATCGCCACGCCGTACGACATGCCGGGTTGGTGCCGCTGCAGCGGCAAACAGGTCGTCTTGCGCCGTGACCGCGCCGCGGCCCTTGACCGGGACCAGAATGGTCTGCGCGCGCACCAGCTTGCCGTTTTTCGTGTGCAACTGGTTGTGTTCTTCGAGGCGGCCGAGGCTGATGTCAAAGCGCTTGGCAATGGTTGCGGGACGCTCGCCCTTTTGCGCGGCGTAGGGCCGCCAAGTGTCCCAGCTGCCGGTTTCAAGGTTGCGCTGGAAGGTGTCGGCCTTGCCGACCGGCAGCAGCAGGTTGACCGGGGTGTCGGAACGGATGAGTTTGCGCGGGAAGGCGGCGTTCAGCGCGGCGAATTCGTCGCTGCTCATGTCGGCCAGGCGCGCGGCGGAATGAATGTCCATGTTGGCATGGACGGTGACCTGATTGAAGTAGGGCTGGTCCGGCAGTTGCTCGATGGCAATGCCGTACGGTTCAGGCTCGCGTATCAGGCTTTTCAGCGCCAGCAGTTTGGGAACGTAGTGCCGGGTCTCGTTCGGCAGCGAGAGACTGGCGTAGTCGGTGGGCAGCCCATCCCGTACGTTTTTCTGGATGGCGCGGGCGACGCAGCCCTCGCCACAGTTGTATGCCGCCAGCGCCAGCTGCCAGTCGCCAAAGTCGAGATAAAGCTTGCCCAGGTAGTCGAGCGCGGCACTCGTGGCCGCGGTGAAGTCGCGCCGGCCGTCGTACCAGGTGTCCTGCCTGAGCCCAAAGTGGCGCCCCGTGGAGGGGATGAATTGCCAGATGCCGGAGGCGGCGGAGGATGACAGCGCGGCGGGATTGAACGCGCTTTCGATCATCGGCAGCAATGCGATTTCCATCGGCATGGCACGCCGGTCGAGCTCCTCGACGATGTGGTACAGGAAGGGCCGTGAACGCTCGACCAGGCGGCGTACGTTTTCCGGCCGGGCGGCGAACCAGGATTCGTGAACGGCAACCAGCGGGTTCAGGGAGGCCGCTTCGTCGACCCCGAAACCGATGCGGATGCGCTGCCAGACGTCGTTGTGGTCGGCTTCGGCGGTGGTTTCGTCATTCTCGGTGTTGCTGGCGGTGTCGTCGTTCCACGCCGGAACCGGAATGATCGGGGCTTCTTCGTGTGCATCCTGCGTCTGCGGGCTGGCGCCGGATTCTTCGGCATGCGCTTGAAAACTGAATAGCAGCGCCAGCACAGCCAGGCTGAACAGGTTTGATCCGATGCCGGTGATACCGGCTGATTTGATTCCGGGCAAGGCGGTCTCCCGTACTCAACAAGGCATTCATCCTAAGTGCCCAGAGGGGGATCGGTCAACCGTCCCAGGCATCCTTGGCGGCGCGGATCGCGCCGAACACCTCGGCGGGGGCGGGATGCGGGCGTGTCAGATAGCGGGCGGCAAAAGCCGTCATGGCGGGGTCGTGGAAGCGCAGGAACGGATTGGTGGCCTTTTCCAGCGCCAGGGTCGAGGGCAGGGTGGGGCGGTCTTGCGCGCGCAGGGCGCGGTCGGCGCGTTCGCGTGCCAGCAGCGCGGGATTGTCGCTATCGATGGTTTTGGCAAAGTCAATATTGCTCAGGGTGTATTCGTGGGCGCAGCAGACCCGGGTAGTATCGGGCAGCGTTAAAATGGCGTCGAGGCTGGCGGCCATCATCGCGGGGCTGCCTTCGAACAACTTCCCGCAGCCGCAGCCGAAAACGGTATCGCCGCAGAACAGGCAGCCGTGTCCGACATAGCTGATATGGTCGAGCGTGTGGCCGGGCGTCGCCAGCACCTTGAAGTGCAAACCCGGTTCGGCAATGTCCACTGTGTCGCCGTCGTGCAGGACATGGCTGACGGCGGGAATGCGCGGGTTCTCCGGCGCGTAGACAGCACAGTTGTAGCGTTGACGCAGCAGGGTGTTGCCGCCAGTATGGTCGCGGTGGTGGTGGGTGATCAGCACCGTGGTCAGGGCGAGTTGATGGGCGTCGAGAAAAGCGATCAGCGGCGCTGGATCGCCGGGATCGACCGCGACCGCGTGGTGCTCGTCGTGCCACACCCAGATGTAGTTGTCTTCGAACGCAGGCAGGGAAATGAGTGTCAACATAATAAATCTGCCGGACAGGAGGAGTCGCTATGTTATCCAAGCTGGATGCCGGATGGTTTGAAACCCCGCTAGGACGGCATCTGCTGTTCCGCGAGCAACGCTATTTCGACAATGCGGTGTCGGATGTGTTCGGCTTCAACGCGGTACAGGTCGGCCTGCCGGAGATCGATTTTCTGCGCAACAGCCGGATTCCGCTGCGCGTGACCTGCGCGGTGGAAGCGTCTGCCGGGGTGCGGGCCGATCCCATGTTCATGCCGTTCGAGAGCCAGTCGCTCGATTTGCTGCTGCTGCCGCATGTGCTCGAATTCAGCGCCAACCCGCACCAGGTGCTGCGCGAGGCCGAGCGCGTCTTGCGCCCGGAAGGCCGCCTGGTGCTGGCCGGCTTCAACCCGCGCAGCCTGTGGGGGCTGGCGCGGGTGCTGCAGGGGGGCGAACGCGGCTATCCGTGGAACGGAAACTTCCTGAATATTTCGCGGGTGAAAGACTGGATGGCCTTGCTCGGGCTCGAGGTGGCGGCGGGCAGTATGTGTTGCTACCGCCCGCCGCTCAACCGCGAATCCTGGCTGCGGCGCCTGCGCTTCATGGAGCCTGCCGGCGACCGCTGGTGGGCCATGGGCGGCGGCGTGTATTTCCTGCAGGCGGTGAAACGCGTGCAGGGCATGAATATCATTTTGCCTCAGTGGAAAACGCCGGTGGCACGACGGCTGCTGTCGCCTGCGGCGAAAGTGATCAACCTCAAACACTATCGGATACATCGTGAACGCTGACACCATTTACATTTACAGCGACGGCGCCTGCAAGGGCAATCCCGGCGCCGGCGGCTGGGGCGCCTTGCTGGTGGCGGACGGGCATCGCAAGGAAATCTGCGGCGGCGAAGCCAACACCACCAACAACCGCATGGAGATGACCGCCGTGATTCGCGCGCTGGAATCGCTGAAGCGCCCGTCCACCGTCGAGGTCCACACCGATTCGCAATACGTGCAAAAAGGCGTCAGCGAATGGATGGCCGGCTGGAAGCGGCGCAACTGGCGCACCGCCGCTGGCCAGCCGGTGAAGAACCAGGATCTGTGGCTGCAGCTGGATGCCTTGAGCCAGCTGCATCGCATCGAATGGAAATGGGTGCGCGGCCACAACGGCCATCCCGAAAACGAACGTGCCGACGAACTGGCCAACCAGGGCGTGCTGCAGGCGCAATAAAACCCACATGCGACAAATCATTCTCGATACTGAAACCACCGGCCTCGACCCCAAACAGGGACATCGCATCATCGAAGTGGCGGCGGTGGAAATGGTCAACCGACGGCTCACCGGCAACCATCTGCACCGTTACGTGAATCCGGATCGCGACATCGACGCCGGGGCGATGCAGGTGCACGGCATCACCCCCGAATTTCTGCAGGACAAGCCGCGTTTTGCCGACATCGCGCACGAGTTCGTCGACTTCATTCAGGGTGCCGAAATCATTATTCACAATGCGCCATTCGACGTCGGCTTCCTCAACATGGAACTGCGTCTGCTCGACATGGCGCCGCTGCCCAGCTGGTGTGACGCCGTGACCGACACCCTGGCGATGGCCAAGGCGCTGCGCCCCGGGCAGCGCAACAACCTCGATGCGCTGTGCAAGCATTATGGCGTCGACAACGCCGCGCGCACCCTCCACGGCGCATTGGTCGACTGCGAACTGCTGGCGGCGGTGTATCTGGCGCTGACACGCGGGCAGGAGAGCCTGTCGATCGGGCTGGAGACGCGCAGCGTGCAGGCCGACCAGGCAGCCGCGCGTGCGCGCCCCAAGCCCGTGCTGTTGCCGGCGTCTGGTGAGGATCTGATCGCGCACGCAAGCCTCCTCGAGGCCATCGCCCGGGAAAGCAAGGGCGCTTGCCTGTGGGGCGGGGGTCAGGAAGCGCCTTGACGGCTTGGCTGCCGCGCAGACGGGCCACACTCCAGCGCATCCTGCGGCTGGGACTGGCCTGCGCCTGTCTGGCCCTGGTGTCGGCGCAGGCTGTCGCGGCACGGGTGATGGTGGTCTTGAGCGACGATTCGGCGCCCTATCAGGAGGTCTACCAGGTCATCCGCGCCTATCTGGACGACCCGGCCCATGAGGCCGTCCGGACGTACGCCGGGGAATTGACCGCGACTTCGGTGAACGGGGCGCGCCTGGCCGTTGCGGTGGGCGTGCAGGCCGCCGAGTCGCTGGCCGCGCTGCCAGCCCGGCCGCCGGTGCTGGCGGTCCTGGTGCCGCGGGCGTGGTATGCCAAGACCGGGCGTGTTCGCCTGGGCGACGGCGACCGCCGCAGTGTATCGGCCATCTATCTCGATCAACCCTTCGAGCGCCAGGCGCAGTTGATTCGCCTGGCCTTCCCCGAGGCGCGGCGCGTGGGGGTGCTGCTGGGAGAAGATCAGAATGTCCTGGTGGGCGAACTGGACGAGGCCTTGCGCACGCAGCGGCTCGGTCTGGTGCATCAAGTCCTGGCGGAGGATGAGCGGCTGATCACGGCGCTTGAAAATGTGTTGTCGAGTGCCGAGTTGCTGTTGGCGGTGCCCGATCCGCTGGTATTCAACCGCAATACCGCGCAAAGCCTGTTTCTGACGTCCTATCGCTACCGTGTCCCGGTTTTGGGCTATTCGCGCTCGCTGACGCGGGCAGGCGCGCTGTTGTCGCTGCACTCCAGCCCGGCGCAAATCGGCCGGCAGACTGCCGAATGGGTGAAGGGTGCCATCGAGGGCGTGCCGGTGAATCTGCCGCCGCCTGCGTACCCCGCTTATTTCAGCGTCTCAGTCAACGAACAGGTGGCGCGCTCGCTCGGTTTCACGCTGCCGCCGGCAGCCGAACTGGAAAAGCGTTTGGGAGGAGGACGTTGAGAACAACTTCGTACGGAATACGCGGACGCGTCATCGGCCTCGCCGTGGTGCCGATGGCCATCATTGGCGTGCTGCTGCTGGTCCAGCTCATCGTCGGGAAAATCGACGATCTCGATCAGTCGCTGCGTACCCGCGCCGCGGCCATCGCCCGTCAGCTCGCGCCGGCGGCCGAATACGGCGTCGCCTCGGGCAATATCGAGGTGCTGCAGACCCTGCTCGAAAAAGTGGCGATCGAAGCTGACGTCCGCGGCGTGGCGGTGTTTGCCGATAACGGCCAGGTGCTGTCGCAATTCGGCCTCGGTGCCTGGGATGAACCGGCGCGGGGCGGATTGCCCACCGATCGCCTGCATCAGATCGAATACCAGGACCGACTGGTGTATTACGCGCCGATCACCCGTACCGAGGTGGCGGTGGACGACTTCAGCCTGGTGGACGAACGCGCGGCTCAGCCGGGCAGCCAGACCCGGCTGCTGGGCTGGGTCGGCCTCGACGTGTCGCGCAACGCCACCATCAAGAGCCAGCGCGATGCCATCCTGCGCAGCCTGGCGATTCTGCTGGCCGGCTTGGGCGTCAGTCTGTATCTTGCCTGGCGCATCGGGCGCCAGATTACCCGGCCGATACTGGCCTTGACCCACACGGTGAGCCGAATCGGCGAGGGGCACCTCGACGAACGGGTCGCGCAGACCGGGCAGGCCGAGCTGGGCAGTCTGCAGCGCGGCGTCAATCACATGGCGGCCCACTTGCAGTCGATGCAGGATCAGATGCAGGAAAAGATCGACCAGGCCACTGCCCGTCTGGTATACCAGGCCAGCCACGATGCCCTGACGGGGCTGATCAACCGCCGCGAGTTCGAGCAGCGGCTGGAGCGCACGCTGCTGTCGGCCCTGCAGCAGGACCGGGAGCATGCGCTGTGCTACATGGACCTCGACCAGTTCAAGGTGATCAACGATTCGTGCGGCCATGCGGCGGGCGACGAACTGCTGCGCCAGCTGGCGCTGCTGCTGAAAGGCAATCTGCGCGAACGCGACACGCTGGCGCGCCTGGGCGGCGACGAGTTCGCCCTGCTGCTGGAAAACTGCAGCATCCCCGATGCGCTGGCGGTAGCGGATACGTTCCGCGCCGAAGTGCAGCGCTTCCGCTTCAAGTGGGGTGACCGCATTTTCAACGTAGGCATGAGCGTGGGCATGGTGGTGATCAACCGCGACAGCGGCACCGCCGCCAGCCTGCTGTCGGCCGCGGATGCCGCGTGTTATGTGGCCAAGGACCGCGGCCGCAACCAGATTCATGTCTATGAAAGCAGCAACCACGACCTGGTGCGCCACCGCGGCGAGATGCAGTGGGTGACGCGCATCCAGCGGGCGCTGGAGGAAGATCGCCTGCGCTTGTCGTGGCAGGAAATCCGCCACACCGACAGCGTGGGGGAACCGCCTTGTCACGTCGAGCTGTTGTTGCGGATGGTGGACGACGACGGCAGCGAAATCCTGCCGATGGCCTTCATCCCGGCAGCCGAGCGCTATTCCATCATGCCCGCCCTCGACAGCTGGGTGATCGAGGAAACGTTACGCCTGTGCCAGCGCTATCGGGAGGCCAGGCGCGAGCGGCATTGCCTGTTCGCGGTCAATCTGTCGGGCGCGTCGCTGAAAGACCCGGTGTTTCGCCGCATGTTGCTCGAGCGCTTGCAGAATAACCCCGCTCAGGGTCCGCATCTGTGCTTTGAGATCACCGAAACGGCCGCCATCGGCAACCTTGCCGTCGTCAACGAATTCATCGAAGCCATGCGCGAGTTTGGCTGCAGCTTCGCGCTCGACGATTTTGGCAGCGGCCTGTCGTCCTTTACCTATCTGAAGAACCTGAAGGTGGATTACCTCAAGATCGACGGCGCGTTTGTGCGTGACATCGCCACCAATCCGATCGACCGTTCCATGGTCGAGGCGATTCACCGCATCGGCCATCAGATGGGGCTGAAAACCGTGGCCGAATATGTCGAGTCGGCACAAACGCTGGCCGTGCTGCGCGAGATCGGGGTGGATTATGTGCAGGGCAACGGGGTGCATTGCCCCGAACCGCTGGATACGCTGTGTGGTACGGCGTGAGCGCGGAAGAACGGCAGTCGGTCAGTCGCCGACGCCGAACCCCGCATCGGTGACGGCCTGCACCAGCGCAGCGCGGTCAACCCGGGCGGGGTCGACTAGCACGCGCGCCTGGCCGGGCGTCAGCGTGACTTCGACGCTTTGCACCCCCGGCAAGGCTGCCAACACCTTCTGCACGCTGTTGACGCAGCCGCCGCAGGTCATGCCGGTAACGGACAAAATAATTTCGTTCATGCTGAACCCCGGAAGACACTTTAACGCCTGAATTTTATGCCAGTTGAACGACAAAGGCCCGCGGTTTGTTTGTAGCCGCGGGCCTTTGTCGGTCTGGTGGGGATTACTTCTTGCGAGGACGTTTGCGCAAGGCTTCCTTGGTGTGGTCGATCAGACGGTCGGCCACCACTTCGGCGTCGACGGTGAAGCTGCCGTCGGCAAGCGCCGCCTTGACTGCCTCGACCTTGCCGATGTCGGTGACGTCAACCGATGCCAGCTGAGCTTCCAGCGTGCGGACCCGGGCACTCGATTCGGTCAGCGTCAAGGAATCGCTGCCGCCCGCGGTGGGGGCAGCGGTCTTGCCTTCACCCTTGCTCTTGGTGGCAGAGGTTTTGGCGGCGGGCGGGGTGATGCGCTTGTCTATTTTCACGGGATGATTTCACGGGATGAAGGGACCTGGTCGCTGTTGTACGATCCTATGACAGATTGGGTGCTCAATAGTTTATCGGCAGCCAGCGTGTTTTCTTTAGCCCTCGCTTTAACCCGCTCCCAACAGCGGAATCACCCCCTCCAGCCCCACCTGGTTCAGCGCGTAGCTGGCCTTTTCGCGCACCACCGGCTTGGCGCGGTAGGCGATGCTGATGCCGGCTTCGGCCATCATTTTCAGGTCGTTGGCGCCGTCGCCCATGGCGACGACCTGGGCGCGCGCCAGCCCCAGCTCGGCGCGCACCCGGTTGAGCCACTCGGCCTTGCCCTGGGCGTCGACGATATCGCCGAGCATGCGCCCGGTCAACTTGCCGTCGGCCAGCTCCAGCGTGTTGGCCGCGGTGTAGTCGAGCGCGAGGCGCGGCCGCAGCCGCTCGGTGAAGAAGGTGAAGCCGCCCGACACCAGGAGCGTCCGGATGCCTGCCGCACGGGCCGCCGCCAGCAGGGTTTCGGCGCCCGGTGACAGCCGTAGCCGCTCGTCGTATACCCGCTGCAGGGCGGACTGGTCCAGTCCGGCCAGCAGGGTTACGCGCTGGCGCAGGCTTTCGGCAAAGTCGATCTCGCCGCGCATGGCGGCTTCGGTAATCGCCGACACCTGCGGTTTCAGGCCCTGCATGTCGGCGATTTCGTCGATGCACTCGATGCTGATGAGCGTCGAATCCATGTCCATCACCAGCAGGCCGAAGTCGCCGATGCGCCGCTCGGCCGGTACCCAGCCGCAATCGAGCTGATGCGCCTCGCAGTAGGCGGCGACCTCGGCGCGCTGGCGGTCGTCGGCGTCCAGCAGCCGGAATGCGGTGCGCGAAACTGCTTCGATGGCCGCAGCGCCGGTGAGCTTGGCGAGTTGCTTGAGGCCGGGGGTGGGGACGTCTGGTCCCTGAACGATCAGATTCATGGGTCGATGGTTATTTCAGCAGCTTGAGCAGGGTGATGACGTTGGCGGCGCGCGCCTCGGGCGGCGAGCTGGCCTGCCAGCGCAAGCGGTTTTCGCCTGCCAGCTTGATGTCGCGCCGGGTCTGGATCAGCTGGATGATGCGGCCCGGATCGATGGGCGGCTGCGCTACGAACTGCAGCAGGATGCTGTCCGCGTTGGCGTCGATTTTCATGATGCCGAACGGCTTGGCGGCCAGGCGCAGGCGATGGGTATCGAGCAAGGCGCGGGCCGGGTCGGGCAAGCGGCCGAAGCGGTCCACCAGCTCTTCCTGCAACTGGGTGAGTTCTTCCATGTCGTGCGCGCTCGCCAGCCGCTTGTACAGCACCAGCCGCTCGTGCACGTCGGGGCAGTAGTCCACTGGCAGGAGTGCGGGCATGTGCAGGTTGATCTCGGACACCACGCCCAGCGGCTGGTTCATGTCCGGCTCCTTGCCGGCCTTGAGGCTCGCCACCGCGCCGGCCAGCATGTCGTTGTAGAGCGAGAAGCCGACTTCGAGGATTTCGCCGCTCTGCTTCTCGCCCAGCACCTCGCCGGCGCCGCGGATTTCCAGGTCCTGCATGGCGAGATGGAAGCCGGCGCCCAGTTCCTCCATCAACTGGATCGCTTCCAGGCGTTTCTTCGCCTGCGGCGTCAGCGTGCGGTCCTCGTCCACCAGCAGGTAGGCGAAGGCCTGATGGTGCGAGCGCCCGACGCGGCCCCGCAACTGGTGCAATTGGGCGAGGCCGAACTTGTCGGCGCGGTTGATCAGGATGGTGTTGGCGGTCGGGATGTCGATGCCGGTCTCGATGATGGTGGTGCACAGGAGGATGTCGTAGCGCTGCTGGTAGAAATCGCGGATCACCTGTTCGAGCTCGCGTTCGCCCATCTGGCCGTGGCCGACGCGGATGCGCGCTTCCGGCAGCAGCTTTTCCAGCCGTTCGTGCATGTTCTGGATGGTGCTGACTTCGTTGTGCAGGAAATAGACCTGGCCGCCGCGCTTCAGCTCGCGCAGCACGGCCTCGCGGATCAGCCCGGTGGAAAACGGCTGGACGAAGGTCTTGATCGCCAGCCGCTTCTGCGGCGCGGTGGCAATCACCGAGAAGTCGCGGATGCCTTCGAGCGACATCGCCAGCGTGCGCGGGATCGGCGTGGCGGTCAGCGTCAGCACGTCGACCTCGGCGCGCAGCGCCTTCAGCTGTTCCTTCTGGCGCACCCCGAAGCGGTGCTCCTCGTCCATGATGACCAGGCCCAGGCGGGCGAACTTGACGTCCTTCTGGATCAGCCGGTGAGTGCCGATGACGATGTCGAGCTTGCCGTCCGCCAGCGCCTTGAGCGCCTCGGCCTGTTCCTTCGGGCTGCGGAAGCGCGACAGCTCGGCAAGCTTGATCGGCCAGGCCGAGAAGCGGTCGGAGAAGTTGTTGAAGTGCTGCTCGGCCAGAAGCGTGGTCGGCACCAGCACCGCCACCTGGTAGCCGCCCATTACCGCCATGAAGGCGGCGCGCAGCGCGACCTCGGTTTTGCCGAAGCCGACGTCGCCGCACACCAGGCGGTCCATCGGCTTGCCCGACTGCATGTCGGCCATGACGGCCGCGATCGCGGCGGCCTGGTCGGGGGTTTCCTCGTAGCCGAAGCCTTCGGCGAAGGCTTCGTAGTCGTGCGGCGAGAACTGGAACGCGTGGCCCTCGCGCGCCGCACGCAGCGCATACAGGTTCAGCAGTTCGGCCGCGGTGTCGCGCGCCGCCTGCATGGCACGGCGGCGCGCCTTCTCCCACTGGTCGGTGCCGAGCTTGTGCAGCGGCGCGGCGCCTTCGCCGGCGCCGGAATAGCGCGAGATCAGGTGCAGGTTGGCGACCGGCACGTAGAGCTTGTCGCCACGGGCGTATTCGAGCTGAAGGAATTCGGTGTCGCCGTCGCCGAGGTCCATGTTGACGAGGCCGAGGTAGTGGCCGACGCCGTACTGCGCGTGCACCACCGGGTCGCCCGGCTTCAGTTCCGACAGGTCGCGCAGCAGGTTGTCGATCTGCGTCGCGCGGGCTTCGCGCGCGCGACGGGTCTTGGGCGGGATCGCGTAGAGCTCGGTTTCGGTGATGACGGCAAGCGCGCCGTCGCTCGTGACGAAGCCTTCGGCCAGCGGGCCGTGCGTCAGCAGGATGCGCTCGGGGCGGGGCGTGCAGTCGGCCCAGACGTCGCACAGGGTGGCGTCGAGTCCGTGTTCGGCGAGATATTCGTGCAGGGTTTCGCGGCGTCCTGGCGACGGCGCGACGATCAGCGTCGTGCCCTTGAAGCCTTCGATGAAGCCCTGCAGCCGGGCGACGGGATGCGCCTCGCGGCGGTCCACGGAAATCGGCGGAACGGGACGGGCGAGTCCGTCGCCGGCCTGTTCCACGTCGATCCGCGTGTAGCCCTTGGCCAAGCTGAAAAAGGCGTCGGTCGCAAGGAACAGTTCGGCGGGCGGCAACAGCGGGCGGTCCTTGTCGCCGCTCAACAAACGGTAACGGCCCTGCGCGTCGGCCCAAAACGCCTGGCCGGCGGGGTCGAGCGCGCCGTGGCTGACGAATTTCGCCTGCGCGGGCAGATAGTCGAAGAGCGTCGCGGTTTCCTCGAAAAACAGCGGCAGGTAGTACTCGATGCCGGCCGGCGCGAGGCCGTTGCTGACGTCCTTGTAGAGCTTGGATTTGGACGGGTCGCCCTCGAAGTGCTCGCGGAAATTCTGCCGGAAGCGGGTGATGCCGGCCTCGTCGAGCGGGAACTCGCGCGCTGGCAAAAGCCGCACCTCGCCCACCGGATAGATGCTGCGCTGGGTGTCGACGTCGAATGCGCGCAGCGTCTCGATCTCGTTGTCGAACAGGTCGATACGGTAGGGCAGGGGGCTGCCCATGGGAAACAGGTCGATCAGCCCGCCGCGCACCGAAAACTCGCCCGGGGAGAACACCTGGTTGACGTGGCTGTAGCCGCCCAGCGCCATTTGCGCGCGGAAGGCGGCTTCGTCCAGCGTGTCCTTCTGCTTGAGGAAAAACGTGTGGGCGGCGAGGAAGGCAGGCGGCGCCAGCCGGTACAGCGCGGTGGAAAGCGCCACCACGGCGATGTCGAACTCACCGCGCGAAATCTGATACAGCGTCGCCAGCCGCTCCGAAATCAGGTCCGGGTGGGGCGAGAAGCTGTCATACGGCAGGGTTTCCCAGTCGGGAAACACGCATACCCGCAGGGCGGAGTCGAACCAGCGCAGCTCCTCGGTCAGGCGGTTGGCGTCCCAGGCGCTGGCGCACACCACCACCAGCGGCGTGGCGTGGCGCGCCATCTCGGCCAAATAGAGCGCGTCGGCCGCGCCGGCGAGGCCGGACTGGCCGCGCAACGGGCCGGAGGATCGGGAAGGGGGAAAGAGGAACGCCATGCAAATAGCGGGATTATAGGATTAATCGCTGGCGAGCGAAGGGCTGGACGGTGGGTATAATGTGCGCCTTTCATTGTTTTTGTGACACCCCATGAGCCTTAACAAAGTCAGTTCCGGCCGCAATCTGCCGGACGATTTCAACGTCGTCATCGAAATCCCCGCCCACGGCGAGCCGATCAAGTACGAAGTCGACAAGGAATCCGGCGCCATGTTCGTCGACCGCTTCATGTCGACCGCCATGCACTACCCCTGCAACTACGGCTACATCCCGCACACTCTGTCGGAAGACGGCGACCCCGTCGACGTGCTGGTGATCACCCCGATCCCGCTCATCACCGGCGTGGTGGTGCGCTGCCGCCCCATCGGCATGTTGAGGATGACCGACGAAGCCGGGGTGGACGGCAAGCTGTTGGCGGTGCCGGTCGACAAGCTGTGCGGCCTCTACAAGGGCGTGCACAAGCCGGAAGATCTGCAGGCCCTGCTGCTGGCGCAGATTTCCCACTTCTTCGAGCACTACAAGGATCTCGAAGAAGGCAAGTGGGTCAAGGTCGATGGCTGGGTCGGCATCGACGACGCCCGCGCGGAAATCCTGGCCGGCGTGGAGCGCTACCGCAACGCAGCGGACAAGCCCGCCTTTTAATGAAGGTCTGCATCGTTTCCGACTCCCACGACAACCGGCGCCTGCTGGGCGCGGCTGTCGAGCATGCCAAGGCGCACGGGGCGGAAGCGGTGCTGCACTGCGGCGACGTGGTCGCGCCGACCACCCTGCGCGTGCTGCAGAAATACGAATTGCCGGTGCATGTTATCCACGGCAACAACACCGGCGACCTCTACAACATGAGCCGGCTCGCCGCCGAGCCCAACAGCGTGATCCGCTACCACGGTCAGGACGCCGCCTTCACCCTGGCCGACCGCGACCTGTTCCTGGTGCACTATCCCCACTACGCCAACGCGCTCGCCTGCACCGGCGACTACGATCTGGTGTGTTGCGGCCATGACCACAAGTCGAGCATCACGCAGGTCGCCACCGTCAAGGGCGGGCAGACCTGGCTGATCAACCCCGGCACCGTCGGCGGTGTCGGGGCGCCGCCCACCTACATCATGGCCGACCTGGCCAGCATGCAGTTCGAGATCGTCACCATCGAGGCCGAGCCGACTTCCATCCTGCCGCCTGTCACGCCCCACGTGTAAGGGCTGCGTCCGCACTTCCTCTTATTCCCGCATAGAAAACTTCGATTGAGATAGCGCGCTTGCCCGTGGCGGCAGGTGGGGCCTTCGGAGTACCATTTGAAAGATTCAATTCTGGGTGAATAACCCGGTTATCCGGGTGGAAATCCCGGGTAATTTCAAATGGCTTTGCATCCATCGGATGGAGGAAACACAATGACGGAGCATGTTGCGACCAACGAGACGATTCTCGTGGTGGGCGGCGGGATTTCTGGCATGACCGCCGCGCTCGAAGCGGCCGAAACCGGCAAGAATGTCGTTCTGGTGGAGAAGAATCCCGCGCTGGGCGGTCGCACCTCCCAGCTGTATCGCTACTTTCCCAAACTGTGCCATCCCACCTGCGGATTGGAAATCAACCTGCGCCGTCTCAAGGGCAATCCCCGCGTGCGCTTGCTGACGCTGGCGGAAGTGACCGGCATCGAGGGCGGCACCGGCAACTACACCGTCACCATCAAGGTCCGTCCGCGCTATGTGAACGAGAACTGCACCGCCTGCGGCGAATGCGAGCGCGCGGTGGAAATGAAGGTGGACGATCCCTTCAACTACAACCTCAGCCAGCACAAGGCAGCCTATCTGCCGAACACGATGGCCTACCCGCAGCGCTATGTGCTGGACCCGGCGATCATCGGCACGGCCGACGCCGACCGCGCGAAAGCCGCGTGCAAATACGGCGCGATCGACCTCGACATGCAGGAAGAGACGATCCAGGTCAAAGCCGGCGCGGTGGTGTGGGCGACCGGCTGGCAGCCTTACGACGCGGCGAAGATTCAGCCTTACGGCTACGGCCGCTTCAAGAACGTCATCACCAGCGTCGAATTCGAACGCCTGGCCGATCTTCAGGGCCCCACCGGCGGCAAGATCCTGCGCCCCAGTGACGGCCGCGAAGCGAAAAACATCGCCTTCATCCAGTGCGCCGGTTCGCGCGACGAAAACCATCTGCGCCACTGCTCGCGCATCTGTTGCATGGCCTCGCTGAAGCAGACGCATTACGTGCGCGAGAAATACCCTGAAGACGGCAAGTCGACCATTTATTACATCGACATTCGCGCCATCGACCGCTTCGAGGACTTCTACCAGAAGGTCCAGGCCGATCCCTCGGTCAGCTTCATCAAGTCCAAGGTCGCGAAGATCACCGAGGACGCGCAGGGCAACCCGGTGTGCCACGGCGTCGACACCGAAGGCTACAAGCGCTACACCACCCCGCACGACCTGGTGGTGCTGGCGGTGGGCATGGAACCCTCGGTCAAGGGCATCAACATCCCCGGCCACATCGTGGCGGACTCCAGCGGCTTCATCGAGGCAGATCCAGCCAACGGCGCGGTGTTCGGCGCCGGCTGCGCGTCGAATGCGCTGGATGTGAACCGTGCCGTGCAATCGGCCACCGCGGCGGCACTGCGCGCCATCCAGGTGGTCAATAAAGTAGCAAAGGCGGAGGCTTAAACATGGCTGATATCAAAGTCGCAGCGTACATCTGCAAGGGCTGCGGACTGGGCGAGCGTCTCGACACCGAGGCGCTGGTCAAGACCGCGCAGAAGGACGGCAAGGTGCCGCTGGCGAAGTCGCACGAATTCCTGTGCAACGCCGACGGCGTGGCGATGATCAAGAATGACATCGCCAACGAGGGCGTCACCCACATCATGATCGGCGCCTGCTCGCGCCGCGCCAAGACCGAGGCGTTTCACTTTCCGGAACATGCGGTGGCACGCGCCAACCTGCGCGAAGGCGTGGTCTGGATTCGCCCCGACACCGAGGAGGCGCGCGAGACCACCCAGGAAATGGCGGAAGACTACATCCGCATGGGTTGCGCCGAAGTGAAGGCGATGACCGCGCCCGCCGGCAACCCCAACACCGGCGGCAGCAAGACCCTGCTGGTCGTGGGCGGCGGCGTCACCGGCATGACCACCGCGATCGAGGCCTCGAAGACCGGCTACCCGGTGGTGCTGGTCGAGAAATCCGGCGCACTGGGCGGCTGGGCCGGCAAGCTCTACAAGCGCACCCCGGTGCACGAGCCCTACAAGTCGCCCGCCGACACCGGCGTGGCCGACCTGGTTTCGCAGGTGCGGGCCGACAGCAACATCAAGGTGTATCTGAACGCGACCATCGCCAAGACCGACGGTGCGCCGGGCCGCTTCGTGGTCGACGTTGCCACCGAATCGGGCGCGACGCACACCGAGGACATCGGCGCCATCGTGCAGGCGACCGGCTTTACGCTCTACGACATGAACAGGCTGCCGGAACTCGGCGGCGGCAAGTCGCCCAACGTGGTCGATCAGGCCGGGCTCGAAGCGCTGGCGACGGCCGCTGCGGCGGGCGACGGTGTGATTCGCCGGCCCAGCGATGGCCAGCCGGTCAAATCCGTGGTGTTCGTGCAGTGCGCCGGCCAGCGCGACACCACCGGTCAGCACCTGTCCTACTGTTCGGGTTTCTGCTGCAACGCCAGCATCAAGCAGGCGATGTACTTCAAGGACACCAATCCTGCGGTCGACACCACCATCATCTACACGGATTTGCGCACACCCGGCAACGGCGAGGATTTCTACCGCAGCGCGCAGGAAAAAGGCGTCATCTTCACCAAGGGCCGCGTCGCCGAAGTGCTGCCCACGGGCGACACCAGCACGGTGAAATTCAACGACCTGATTCTGGGCGACACCGACGCCGCCATGGTGGATGTCGACCTCGTCGTGCTGGCCACCGGTCAGGTGGCGAACGCCGGCATCAACATCGACGCCCTGGCCGCAACTGCGGAAGAAGAAGGCGCGGTCGAAGTGAAGCCGATTTCCATCCTCAACCTGACCTACCGTCAGGGCAAGGACGTGCCGCAGTTGAAGCAGGGCTTCACCGACTCGCACTTCATCTGCTTCCCCTATGAAACCCGTCGCACCGGCATCTATACCGCCGGCCCGGTGCGCCGTCCGATGGATATCGCGCAGGCGCGCGAGGACGCCACCGGCGCCGCACTGAAGGCGATCCAGGCGCTGGAAAACGCCGAGCTGGGGCGCGCCGCGCATCCGCGCTCGGGCGATCTGTCGTTCCCGAAAGTGCGCCTCGAAGGCTGCACCCAGTGCAAGCGCTGCACGGTGGAGTGCCCCTTCGGCGCCATCGACGAGGACGAGAAACGCTTCCCGGTGTTCAACGAATCGCGCTGCCGCCGCTGCGGCACCTGCATGGGCGCCTGTCCGGTGCGCGTGATCTCGTTCGAGAACTATTCGGTCAACACCGTCGGCGCGCAGATCAAGGCGGTCGATATCCCCGACGAGTTTTCCGAGAAGCCGCGCATCCTGATCCTGGCGTGCGAGAACGATGCCTATCCGGCGCTCGACATGGCGGGGATGAACCGCATCGAGTATTCGGCCTACGTGCGGACCATCCCGGTTCGTTGTCTGGGTTCGGTCAACACCATCTGGATCACCGACGCGTTGAATGCCGGTTACGACGGCGTGATGCTGATGGGCTGCAAATCGGGCGACGAATACCAGTGCCACTTCGTGAAGGGTTCGGAACTGGGACGCACCCGCCTGTCCAAGATCGACGACACGCTGAAGACGCTGAACCTGGAATCGGAGCGCGTGCGCGATCTCGAAGTCGCCATCACCGACATCGAGCGCCTGCCCGAGATGATTAACAAGTATGCCGCCGAGCTGGTCGCCGTTGGCCCCAGCCCGTTCAAAGGCTTCTAGGAGACCCACCATGAGCGCAAGCACCGCAGTGGCGGAGAAATACCGCAACAATTTCCTCAAGGAAATCGAAGAGCAGGTCGAGATGGGCGACTGGGTCAAGATGTGCATGCAATGCGGCGTCTGCTCCGGTTCTTGCCCGACCAACTTCCAGAGCGCGTGGGAACATCCGCCGCAGGAACTCTTCATGATGATCCGCGCCGGCAAGCGCGAGGAAGTGCTGACCAGCAGCTCGATGTGGAACTGCACGTCCTGCTACAACTGCATCGTGCGCTGCCCGCGCAAGCTGCCGATCACCCACATCATGCACGGCATCGCCGAATATGCGCACCGGCTCGGCATGGCGCCGAAGATGCAGCCGACGCGCTTTTTTTCCGGCCTGTTCTGGAAAAACTGCACCCACACCGGACGCGTCAACGAGCTCAGGCTGTCGATGGGCCTGTACTTCAAGGATGGCTTTGTCCAGGGCATCAAGAACGGCATGGCGATGCAGTCGGTTGCGCTGGGTCTGGTCAAGGCCAAGCGGCTGAATGTGATGGAGTTGTTCGGCGGCCACAAGTGCAGGGATCAAAAAGGCGTTCACGCCATGCTGAAAAAAGCCTACGAAATCGAACGCAGCCGCAAGACTGCCAAGATGGCGGGTTGAGGAGACCAATATGGCCAAACATGAATATGCGTTCTACCCTGGATGCTCGTCGCAGAAGGGCGCTTCCGCCTCCAACTATCTCACCTCGGTCGAGTCGATGTGCAAGACGCTCGACGTCAAGCTGACCGAGATTCCCGACTGGAACTGCTGCGGCGCGTCGATCGGCTACGCGGAGGCCGGCGAACTGCCGCGCCACGTGCTGAATGCGCGCAACTTCGCTTTGTCCGAACAGCACCTGCCAGGGCAGGAAATCGTCGCCACCTGCGCCGCCTGCTGGCTGGGTGCGCGCGAAACGCGCGAGCGGCTGACGCACTCCGACACGCTGATGTCCGACACGCGTGAAGCGCTGAAGGAAGCGGGCCTCACCATCAACGAAATGCCCAACATCCGTCACATGGTCGAGGTGCTGATCGAGGACCTCGGCTTCGAGGAAATGGCGAAGCACGTCGTGCGTCCGCTCGAAGGTGTCAAGATTGCCGGCTACGTCGGCTGCCAGACCAACCGGCCGTTCGGCGTCGCCGGCGAATCGTTCGAGAACCCGGTCTACCTCGACAAGATGGTCGAAATGGTTGGCGCCGAATCGATCCCGGAATACGAGCAGAAGGTGACCTGCTGTGGCGGCGCGCTGGCGTTTTCCGAGCCCGAGAAGGCGCAAGCGCAGATCAAGGACATCGTCGAGTCGGCCTACGATCATGGCGCCGATATGATCGTGACGCCATGCCCGCTGTGCCAGGCCAACGTCGAGATCTACCAGGGCCAGATCAACAAGCGTTACGGCACCAAGTTCGACATCCCGGTGATGTACTACAGCCAGCTGATGGTGGTGGCCTACGGCGGCAGCGCCAAGGATGCCGCGCTGAACGGCCAGGTCATCAAGGCCCGCCGGCTGGAAGAAATCGCCGCCAAACCGGTTAAGCGCTAAGCCTTCAAGCGCGAATGAAAACGGAAATGAAAACAGGGGCTCTCGCCCCTGTTTTTTTGTCGGCAAGATGCGTCTGAATCGGTTGGCCGAAGGCCGGCATGAATGCGGTCCGGCCCTCGCATACCCCATCAAGCGGCGGTATCCTAATAACCTGTTTCAACCCGACTGCACACGAACATGAAAAAAGCCAAAGACCTGAACGAACTGATCGACCTGGTGCACGAGGCAGTGTACGAAGTCGACGAACTGCGTGCCTGCCTGGAACACGACGACGACGAGGCCGCCACCTATACGCCCTATCTCGACTCGCTGGATTCGATGCTGCGCGAATTGCACGAGTCGATGACGTCGGGCAAATACAGCGGGGTGGGCCAGGGGGGGGATCTGGCCTTCATGCCCCTGTTCAAGCAACACGAGCGCAGCATTCCGTTCCGCGAACTGCTGCGCACGATCAATGCGACGCACCGTGAAGGGTATGAGCCCTGAGCCAAGGGAAATGCCTCCGCGGGACAGCGGAGTGCGTGAGCCTCGCACAGGCCCCCTTCCCGCGCGTTGCGCGCGTCATGTCGGACTGATTACTGGACCGTGAGCTGGGTTGTCCACGCGCACCACCCCTTCGACGCCCTGCGCAATCTGAGTGGCGAGTTCCTTGGCCGTGTCGCTCTGCACCGGGCCGGTCAGCGGCAGCTCGATGTTGCCGGCGGCGGTCAGGCGCGGCACCAGATGGAAGGACTGGAACACGAAGCCGATCCTGGTGCGCCGCACCTGCGCCTGTTCGGGTTCGGACAGCGTGGTGACGTCGATGCCGTCGAGCGTGTAATGGCCGCCGTCGGGGTGGTCGAGCAGCCCAATGACATTGAGCAAGGTGGACTTTCCGGAACCCGACGGCCCCATGATCGACACGTATTCGCCCGCCGCGATGTCGAGGTTGATGCGGTCGAGCGCGCGCACTTCCTGGTCGCCCATGCGGAACACGCGCGTGATCGCGTCGAGCCGGATCATGGCGGGTGCGGTCATGGCTGCGCGGTTTTTGGGGTGACGCGCACGCCGGCCGCGATGCCTTCGTCATCGGACGACACCCCCACGCGGTCGCCCACGGCAAGACCCGCCAGCACTTCGGTGAACGCCCAGTTGGCCAGCCCGGTTTTCAGTGCGCGCGCTTCCAGCACGTCATGCTTGCCCAGCACCAGTACGCTGCCGTCCTGGCGGACCGAGCGCAAGACGAAGCCAGTTTTTTTGTTTGGGCATGATTGGGCGAAGCGGCAGTGAGCCGGCCCAATGTAACATTCAGGGATGCTGAAAACCATCATCCCCGCCACGCTCGAATTCAGGGACGGCGCCCCGTATTCCGCCGTTTGCGGCGACATCGGGCAGGCGCGCCACGTGTTTCTGCAAGGCTGCGACCTGCCGGAGAAATGGGCGGGACGCGAAGCTTTCGTCGTGCTGGAAACCGGATTCGGCAGCGGGCTGAATTTTGTGGCGACCTGGGCGGCGTGGCGGGCGGATCCGGCGCGCCCCGCGCGGCTGCATTTTCTGTCGGCCGAGAAACATCCGTTCCGTGCCGACGATCTGGCACAGCTGCATGCGTGGTGGCCGGAATGCGCCGCACTGGCCAGTGAGCTGCGGGCAAACTGGCCGACGCTGACGCCGGGCTTCCATCGCATCGCGCTCGACGGCGGTCGGGTGCAGCTCACCCTGATGCTGGGCGACGTCTTCGACAGTCTGCCGAACGTGCAGGCCGGCGTCGACGCCTTCTATCTGGACGGCCCAGCGCCCGCCGACAATCCCGGTTGGTGGCAGCCCCGGCTATTTAATGAGCTGGCGCGGCTGGCCAAGCCCGGTGCGACGGCCGCGGCCTGCACCGCGGCGCAGCCGCTGCGGCAAGGCCTGACGCAAGCAGGCTTCGTCTGCGAGACGCGCGCGGGCCATGACCGTCAGCCGCCGTGCCTGAGCGCGCGCTTCGCGGGCACATCCCGCTGGGTCGAACGCGCTGCGCCGAGGCACGTCGTCGTCATCGGCGCCGGGGTGGCGGGAGCGGCCACCGCGCACGCGCTGGCGCAGCGCGGCGTTGCGGTCACCGTGCTGGAATGCGCTGATTCGCCTGCGCAGGCCGCTTCGGGCAATCCGGTGGCGGTGTTCCGGCCGGTGATTTCGCGCGACGACAACCGCGCCAGTCGCCTCACCCGCGCGGCGTTTCTGCATGACCTGCGCGCCTGGGCGGCGCTGGACGGGATCGAATGGTCGCGCTGCGGCGTGTTGCATCTGGCACGGGACGCCGATGCCGCAACGAAGCAGCAGCAGGCGCTGGCCGCCACCGCGCCACCTGCCGACTTCGCGCGCTGGCTGGACCAGGCCGAGGCGCGCGAACTGGCCAGCTGGCCGGTCGCGTCGCCCGGCGTGTTTTTCCCGACGGCAGGCTGGGTGGTGCCGGGGAGCCTGTGCCGCGCCTGGCTCGACCATCCGGTGATCCAGCTCAGGACCGGCTGCGCTGTCGCGCGCATGCAGCCCGTTGCAGGCGGCTGGCAGGTGCTGGACCGCGATGGCGCGCTGCTGGCCGAGGCCGATGCCGTGGTGTTGGCGAACGCGCGCGATGTCCTGCGCCTGGCGCCGGATCCGGCCTGGCCGCTGCATACCGTGCGCGGGCAGATCACGCAGCTGCCGCCCGGCTTCCTGCCGCAGATCCAGCGGGTGATTGCGCGCGAAGGCTATGTGGCGCCGGGCGGGGGGCAGCTGCTGGTCGGCGCCACCTACGAGCACGATGACGACGACACCACGCCGCGCACGGCAAGTGATCTTGCCAATCTGGCGCGGCTGGAGGCGATCCTGCCGGGGGCGGGCGAATGTGTTGTGGCCGAAGCCATCAGCGGCCGCGCCTCGCTGCGCGCGACGCTGCCGGATCGCCTGCCGATCGTGGGGGCGGTCGGCGGGCAGGCGGGGCTATTCGTGGCGGCGGGCTACGCCTCGCGCGGGGTGGTGTGGGCGGGCTTGCTGGGCGAGGCGCTGGCCGACCTGATGACGCAACACCCCGTGCCGCTGGAGGCCGATCTGATGCAGGCGATCGCACCGGCGCGCTATAGCCAGAAAATCTGAAGCTCAGGGCAGTAGGAGGAGCGCCGCCCGGCCCGATTTTCGCACTTTTGCAATCTCCACGGCATCGGGCCGGGGCGACCCTCCCAGTGCGCCCGTGAAGGCGCGCAAACAGCACGGTGAGAGTCCGTGTCGGGGTAAGCCAAGGCCCCGTGGCTGAAGGTAGACCGGCAAAGCATCGAAGGATTTGCAGCGAATGCCGGGCGCTACCTGAACGAACTGGCGAAAGAGCTTGAAGAAGGGCGCTATCGACCGCAAGCCGTGCGGCGCGTGGAAATTCCCAAAGCGGGCGGCAAGACGCGCCCCTTGGGCATCCCCACCGTCAAGGACAGAATTGTCCAGACAGCGGTCAAGCGGGTGATAGAGCCCATCTTCGAGAAAGAATTTCTGCCGATGAGCTACGGATTCCGTCCGGGAAAAGGCTGCAAAGACGCGCCGCGAAGTCGACAAGTATCTCAAGGAAGGGCACGCCCACATCGTGGACGCCGACCTCCAAGGCTACTTCGACGGCATCCCGCACACCCTGCTGAAAGAACGGGTCGAAGAACGCATCAGCGATGGACGCCTGCTGGAGCTACTGGCGGGATGGCTGCGACAGGACATCGTCAAAGGACTGGAAAGATGGACGCCGA
>JBAQND010000237.1:0-2279 GCA_049303455.1 Thiobacillus sp. | reverse complement strand
TTGTTCACCGATGTCGGTGCGCGTTGCGCACCGCTCCACCCCGCATTGTTGTTACGAGGTCGCGTGACTTGACCCGACTTCAGAACGGGATATCGTCGTCCATGTCGTCGAAGCCGCTGCTGGCCGGGCGTTGCGCGGGGGCCGGGGCGTTGGCGCGTGACGCGCCGCCCTGGGGCTGGCTGCGCGGCGCGGGCGCGGACTGGTCATACTCGTCCATGTCAGCCATTCCGCCGCCGCCACCGCCCTTGCTGCCCAGCATCTGCATGCGGTCGCCACGGATTTCGGTGGCGTATTTTTCGACGCCTTCCTTGTCGGTGTACTTGCGGGTGCGGATCGAACCTTCGACGTAGACCTGGCTGCCCTTTTTCAGATACTGGCCGCAGACTTCGGCGGTGCGGCCGAAGAAGCTGACGCGGTGCCATTCGGTCTGCTCGACCATTTCACCCTGCTTGTTCTTGAACTTGTCGGTGGTGGCGATGGCGAGGTTGGCGACGGCTTCCCCGCTCGGCAGGTAGCGCATTTCGGGGTCGCGCCCCAGGTTGCCGACCAGAATCACCTTGTTGACGGATGCCATGTTTTCCCCTGTATTGAAATTGAATGATCTGAACTTGATCTGCTGCGGATTCTATCAGGCGGTTGCATCCAGCAGGCTGCGCGCGCCTGCTTCGTCCCAGCCTTTGATGCTGACCTTGAGCATGGCCACGCCTTCTTCGGCCAGCACGACGGCCTCGACCACCCCTGCCACCTCGGCGAGCTGCATTTTAAGCAGCGCAGCCTGGTCAGCGGGCATCACGCCGACGCGAAACATGCGGGTCCTGATCGCGGGCGGCGCCGTCATCGACAGGCTCGCGACCAGCCATGCCGCCATCAGGACCACGCAAAAGATGAACACGGCCTGGAAGCCATGGTGCTGCGCCAGCCAGCCGCCGAACACCCCGCCGAAGAACAGCCCCAGCGCCTGTGCGGTGTTGTAGACGCCCATTGCGGTACCTTTGGCCGACACCGGGGCGAGCTTGGAAATCAGCGAAGGCAGGCTGGCTTCGAGCAGGTTGAAGGCTACAAAGTAAAAGAACAGCGCCCACACGATGCCCCAGAAATAATCGATACCGAACGCGAACCCCAGCTGCGCCAGCAGCATCAGCGCCACCGCGCCGATGAACACCGGCTTCATCTGGCCGCGCTTTTCGCCAACAATGATGGCGGGCACCATCAGCAGGAAGGAGCCCAGCACCACCGGCAGGTACACCGCCCAGTGGTCGCCGACGGCGAGGCCGCTGTTCTTCAGCGCCACCGGCACCACCACGAACATCGCCATCTGCGCCGCATGCAGCGCGAAGATGCCGAAATCGAGCCGGGCGAGCTGGCCGTTTTTCAGCACGTCGATCAGTTTCGCCGGGTTGGCCTGGGCGTCGGCGTGGAAATGGCTGTCGTCGGGGTCGGGCACCCACACCTTCACCACCCAGATGGCGGCCAGCGCCAGGACGCCGGTCAGGGCAAAAAGCCCCGGCACGCCGATCACGCGGTTGAGCGCGGGCCCGGCCACCAGCGACACGCCGAAAGCGATGCCGATGGTGGAGCCGACGAACGCCATCGCCTTGGTGCGGTGTTCCTCGCGGGTGAGGTCGGCCAGCATCGCGGTGACGGCGGCGGAAATGGCGCCCGCGCCCTGCAGTGCGCGGCCGGCGATGGTCCAGTAGATGTCGGTGGCGGCCATGGCGACGAAGCTGCCGATGGCGAACACGATGAGGCCGAAGATGATGACCTTCTTGCGTCCGATGCGGTCGGACGCCATGCCGAAGGGAAGCATGAGGATGGCCTGGGTCAGGCCGTACATGCCGAGCGCCAGGCCGACCAGGGTGTGGTTGTCGCCGCCCGGCAGGTCTTGGGCATACAGCGCGAACACCGGCAGGATCAGGAACATGCCCAGCATGCGCAGGCCGAATATCGCCGCCAGGCCTGATGCGGCGCGCTTTTCGGCGCGGGTCATGCTTTCGGACAGATCGATCTGGGCCACTGCGGGTTCGGGGTAGGCGGGAAGTCCGTTATATTAGCAGGTTGCGAATTCACCTCGCTGCCTTAACCGATAGCCGTCAATCAATGGAATTCATCCGCATCCGTGGTGCCCGCACCCACAACCTGAAGAACATCAACCTCGACCTGCCGCGCAACAAGCTGGTGGTGATCACGGGATTGTCGGGTTCGGGCAAGTCCTCGCTCGCCTTCGACACGCTTTACGCCGAAGGTCAGCGCCGCTATGTCGAGTCGCTGTCGGCCTACGC
>JBAQND010000236.1:0-1583 GCA_049303455.1 Thiobacillus sp. | reverse complement strand
AAATGGCGCATCTGGTCGAGCCGACGCACAATGCGCGCTTCGTCGCGCTGATGGATCAATTCATGCCGAGCTGGCGGCTGCGACGGGATCAACTCAATCAATTACCCGTGCGACATGAGGAATGGGTGTATTGAAACAAGCTCCTCGCTACATTGGTAGAAACCACCCGGCGCAAAACCAGTACTTGTCTGACCGTACGCTTTATCAAGGATTGACACCAATCTCGACCACCACCGGTGCGTGATCCGACGGCCGCTCCAGCTTGCGCATGTCGCGGTCGATGCTGGCTGCGGTGCAGGCGGCGGCGAGCGGTTCGGACAGCAGGATATGGTCGATCCTGAGGCCGTGGTTGCGGCGGAAGCCCAGCATGCGGTAGTCCCACCAGGAGAAGCTTTTCTCCGGCTGGTCGAACAGGCGGAAGCTGTCCTTCAGGCCCAGCGCCAGCAAATTCCGGAAACGCTCGCGTTCCGGCTCCGACACCAGCACGCTGCCTTCCCACGCCTTGGGGTCGTGCACGTCGCGGTCTTCCGGGGCGACGTTGTAGTCGCCGAGCACCGCGAGTTTGGGGTGGCGCGCCAGTTCGTCCTTCAGCCATGCATTCAGCGCGTCGAACCAGGCGAGCTTGTAGGGATACTTGTCGGAATCGAGACTCTGGCCGTTGGGGCAGTACACGCACACCAGCCGCACGCCGTCGACGGTGGCGGCGATGACGCGCTTCTGCTCGTCTTCGTATCCCGGGATGCCGACGCTGACGTCGGTCAGTTCGCCGCGGCTGACGAGGGCGACGCCGTTATAGGTTTTCTGGCCGGCGAAGGCGACGCGATAGCCGGCCGCTTCCAGTTCGGCGACCGGGAAATTGTCGTCGGTAAGCTTGGTTTCCTGCAGGCACACCACATCGGGCTGGCGGGTGGCGAGGAAGTCCAGCAGCTGGGGCAGGCGGACCTTGAGGGAGTTGACGTTCCAGGCGGCGATTTTCATGCCGCGGAGTGTAGCGCATACGATTCCACATGGGCTTCAGCCCATAGTGGTCGGAGTACCCCGCAAGGGGGTATTGAAAAGAATCCTTTAGGGCAGCCGTGTGGGCATGCGTCCCCATGCGCGCTACAGCGCGTCGCTTACTGGGGTGCGGGTGCGGGTGCCGGCGCTGCTGCCGGCACCGGCTTGCGGCCGGGCGGGGCGGATTTTGGATAGCCGGCACGATCCAGCATGGCTTGCCACTGGCCGGTTTCGAAGCCGTCGATCTTGTCGCTGCCGACCACCAGCACCGGCACGCTCAGGCGCCCGGTGAGCTTTTGCAGTTCGGCCTGGGATTCGGGGTTTGCCTGCGGATCCTTGTTGCTGAAGGGCACGCCGCGCTCGGCGAGCAGTTGCCGCGCCTGGTCGCAGGGGGTCCCGCACGCGCTGGCGTACAGGGTGACCGGGCTTTTCTCGCGCGCGGTCTTGACGGCGTAGGATTCGCCGACTTCGATGAGGTTGCCCTTGAACGATTTCTGCTGGGCGTTGCGCACGCTGGTCGGCGGCGGCTGGTCGCTGTACACCGTGCGGCCCTGCGCATCCTTCCACTGGTACAGCTGGGCGGCGGC
>JBAQND010000235.1:0-24904 GCA_049303455.1 Thiobacillus sp. | reverse complement strand
TAATTACTACAGATACTTAGTTTACTTTCGCTTCCTTTAAATTACTTTCGGTTTCTTGTGTTGTCACCACCGAATGGTGACAAGCGGGAGCCGTTTTTGTTGGTGGCTCAGAATGGATACCACTTCGATCAACTAACTCCCCATGCCTTCCTGTTCGGTAGGTAGCCTTCGACAAATTTACGACAGCCGGTCCGGAAGCCCGAGAGGGGTTGGGTTGTCGGGTGCCTTACTCAGGCACCTTCGCCGGTTCAACATCAGTGATGGTCTACATCATGTTTTCATACTTACTTTCTTCGGTCGTCTCAAGTCGACCTGTTGCCGTAATTCGCGTGGAATGTGCTGATCGACCGCTCGTCGATTTACGTCCATCGTCCACCTGTCAAAAAAACGTCCCGGAGCGGCCTATCAAGGTTAACTCGTTGAGCGCTTGACCCGATTAAGAATGTGCCAAGTCATTTGAGATTGCTAAATACGCGGACCCCCACGCCTGTTTTTCACCCGGCTGAGCAGCAGCTTACAGTTGACCTTTACGACGTGACGGCGCGAAAACAAGTTGCGCCGGACGAAATCCTCCAGCGCCGTGTTGTCTTCGGTCAGGGTATGAATATGCAAGCTGGTCATGTCGCTCATGATGTAGAGGCTTCTGACTTCGGGTTGCTTGGCCAGATCCTCGGCGACCATCTCGATCCCCTGAGGATCGACCTCGACATCGAAGAAAGCCGAGACAATGGTGCCGACCTTTTCCGGGTTCACGATGACGGTGAATTTTTCGATGACGCCTTCTCCGATCAGACGCTGTACCCGGTCGCGGGCATGAACCCGGGAAATGTTCAGTTCGCGGGCGATGTCGGCGAAGCTCATGCGGCCGTCGTCAACCAGCATGGCGAGTATCTTCTGATCCAGATCGTTCACACGCGTCTCCTCCTCGGTCCTTACACCAGCACGGCCCACAGCATGCGCAGCGAGATCGCCAGCACCAGCACGCCAAACACCCGCTTCAGCTTACTGACCGGCAAGTCGTGCGCCAGGCGAACCCCCAGCGGCGCGGTCAGCACGGCGGCGCCGGCAATCGCCGCCAGGGCAGGCAGCGATACATAGCCCACGGTTCCGGGCGGCAGCAGCGCGTTCCCCCAACCGGACAGGACGAATCCGGCCGCGCCAAACAGCGCGATGGGCAGGCCCAGCGCTGTGGAGATGGCGATGGCGCGCCTGAGTTCGAGATTGCAGGCATGCAGGAAAGGTACGGTGATATTGCCGCCGCCGATGCCGAGCAGCGCCGAGAACGAACCGATGCCGAGGCCGACGCCCCACAATACGCCCCGCCCCGGCAGACGCCAGTGTGCGGCGGGCTTCCAATCCAGCACAAACTGGGTGCCGACGAGCAGCAGGAAGGCAGCGAAGAATCCCTTCAGCATGGCCGCCGGGATGAAGCCGGCCAGGTAGCCGCTGGCGAAGCCGCCGAGCAGCGTGGCCGGGGCCAGCAGACGCACCACCGGCCAGTCGATGGCGCGGCGCCTCTGCTGCGCCCAGATGGCCGACATCGAGGTGAACACGATGGCGGCCAGCGAAGTGCCAATGGCGAGGTGCGGGATGATTTCCCGCGGCAGGCCGTGCTGCTGGAAAATCCAGATCAGCACCGGGACGACCACGACGCCGCCGCCGATCCCGAGCATGCCGGCGAGCAGCCCGGCAACCAAGCCCAGTCCAAGAAAAGAAACGATCTCCAGCAATTGAATTCCCTCATGCGGCCGTCGGCGGCCCTGCGTGTTGTTGAATGTTGATCAGGCGCCGGCGGCGGCCCCGTCGCTGCGCGGATCGGAAGCCGCCTCGCAGGTGCCATCGTCCAGCACGCGGATGACGCCCGCGTGCCCCATCATCTGCGCGTAGTCCTCCACCCGCTCCACCGCGTGTCCGCGTTTCGCGAGCTCGTCGAACACCTCGGGCGCGAAGCGGCCTTCGAGTTTCAGCGTGTCGGAACGCTGCCCCCAGGTGCGGCCGAGCAGCCAGCGCGGGCTGTCCAGCACCTCGGTCAGGGGCAGGCGGTAGTCCAGCGCACGCGTGGCGACCGCCGCCTGGGTCTGCGGCTGGCCGTCGCCGCCCATGGTGCCGTAGACCAGCCGCGGGCGGCCGTTCTCCAGATACATGGCCGGGTTGAGGGTGTGGAAGGGGCGCTTGCCCGGCTTCAGCACATTGACGTGCCGCGGATCGAGCGAGAAGGACGCGCCGCGGTTCTGCCAGATGATGCCGGTTTCCCCCGCCACCACGCCGCTGCCGTATTCGTGATAAATGCTCTGGATGGCGCTGACGGCGCGGCCTCTTGCGTCCACCACTCCGAACCAGACCGTGTCCGCCGGACCCACGCCCCTGCCCCAGGGCGCCGCGCGGGTCACGTCGATGGCGTCGGCCAGATCGGCGGTCGCGGCGGGCGCGAGCAGCTCGGCGACAGGGGTGGCGACGTGATCCGGATCGGCCACATGGCGGTCGCGCAAGCGAAAAGCCTGCTTGGTCGCTTCGACCACGAGATGCACGTAATCGGCGGAAAGGTGCGAGTGGCGGGCCAGATAGAAATGGTCGAGCTGCCCCAGGATGAGCAGCGAGGCCAGTCCCTGGGTGGGGGGCGGCATGTTGACGGCCAGCCCGTTGCGGTAGCGCACGCTGATCGGTGCCACCTTGCGGCAGTTGAACGCCGCCAGGTCTTCGGCGGACAGCAGGCTGCCAGCATCGGCCAGACCCCGTGCGACCCGGCGTCCGAGCTCGCCGCGATAGAAGCCGTCCGCCCCGTCCCTTTGCAGCAGGCGCAGCGATTCGGCGAGTTGCGGCTGCCGGAAGACGGCCCCTGCCGGCGTCGGCCGGCCATCGGGCGCATAGATGCCGGTCAAGGTCTGGAAGCCGCCGAGTTCCGCCCATTTTTGGGTCAGGAAGTCGCCTTGGCTGGCGCTGCACGCGAAGCCCCGTTCGGCATGATCATGTGCGGGATCGAGCACCTCCTGCCAGTCAAGACGGCCGTTCCAGTGAGACCGACTGAACGCATGCGCGGCGCCCCATACCGATACCAGGCCGGCCACCGTATTGGCGGCATGGGGGCCGCGCGTGGGGATCGCATCCAGACCCCGCCCGGTGTAGAACGCCGGCGTATAGGCCTGGCCGGCGGGGCCGGCGCCGTCAAGGCCGGTCAGCGTTCCTGATTTATCGCACAGCAGCCAGAAGCCGTCGCCGCCGAGGCTGTTCATGTGCGGGTAGACCACGCTGAGGGTGCTGCCGACAGCGAGCGCGGCTTCAACGGCGTTGCCGCCTGCCTCGAGCACGGCCTGGCCGGCGGCCGTCGCAAGAAAGTGCGGCGCGGTCACCACGCCGCGCGAGGACTGGGCGTGCCGGGTCATCATGCTATGGCAACCGGAAACAGACACGCCACCTGACGGCCCGCATCCAGTGCGGTAAGGGCCGGGTCGGTCTCGCGACAGGCGGCCTGCACCTGCGGACAGCGCCCGGCGAAGCGGCAGCCCTTGGGCAGGTTGACCGGACTCGGTATCTCGCCGCTCAGCGACGCCTTGAGCGGCATGTCGAAGCGCGGGAAGGCCTGCAGCAACGCCCGTGTATAGGGATGCCGGGGCGTGTTGAGGATGGCGTCGGTCGGCCCCTGCTCGACGATCCGGCCCAGATAGAGCACGGCGATCTTGTCGCACAGGTAGCTCGCCACGCCGAGGTCGTGCGTGATGAACACGAGCGTGATGCCGGATTCACGGCACAGGTCGCGCAACAGGTTGAGCACTTGGGCCTGGACCGAGACATCGAGCCCCGCCACCGACTCGTCGGCCATGATGACCTCGGGTTCGGACGCCAGCGCGCGGGCGATGGCAATGCGGCGAATCTGTCCGCCGGACAGCTCGCTGGGAAAGCATTGCAGCAGGCCGGCAGGCAGCCCCACGCGCAGAAGCAGCGACTCGAGGCGCGCGGGGATATCACACTCTGCGCACAGCCGGTGCAGGCGGATCGGCTCGGCCAGGATGTCCTCGATGCGCATGCGCGGATTCATCGAGCCGCGGGCATTCTGGTAGATAAACGCCACCTCGCGCGCAAAGTGTTTTTTCTCCGCCGCGTTGATCTGTGACAGATCGCGTTGCCCGTACAGGACGCGGCCGTCGCTGGCCGGTTCGAGACCGAGCATGAGCCGGATCAGGGTGGACTTGCCGGAGCCGCTTTCGCCGACCAGCGCGAGCGTATCGCCGCGCTGCACGTCCAGACGCACGCCGTCGAGCGCCTTGAGCTGCCGCGGGGCGCGATTCAGCCAGCCCGGCCTGCGCAGTTCGTAGGTACGTTCGACGTCCAGCAGGGAAAAAATGAGGTCTTGCATCACAGGCACCTAGTCAATGAACCAGCAGGCGACCTGGCGTCCGTCGCGGGTTTCAGCCAGCGGGCGCTGCTCGCTGCAGAGGGCTTTCGCCTTGGGGCAGCGCGGGGCGAAACGGCAGCCGCCGGGCATCGCGTTGAGCGGCGGAATCTGGCCGGGGATGGGCACCAGCCGCCGCGACCCCAGCTCGACGACGCACGATTTGAGTCCCTGGGTATAAGGATGCAACGGCGCGGCGAGCAAGTGTTCGCTGGGGCCTTCCTCGACGATCTGCCCGGCATACATGACCGCGATGCGGTCGCAGACCTGGGCGCCCAGCGCGAGATCGTGCAGCACGAAGATCGCGCTCGAATTCAGCGCCCGCACGCGGTCCAGGATGAGTTCCATGATCTGCGCCTGAATGGTGACGTCGAGCGCGCTGGTGGGCTCGTCGGCAAGCAGCAGTTCGGGATTGCAGGCCAGCGCGACGGCAATCATGACGCGCTGCTGCATGCCGCCGGACAGTTCGTGCGGATAGGCGTCGAGCCGCATGCGCGGTTCGGGAATGCCGACGCTGTGCATCAGTTCCGCAGCCCGTTCCCGGCGCGCCCATCTCGACAGCCCCAGATGGCGCTTGAGCGGCTCGGCGATCTGCGCGCCGACCGTGAAGCACGGGTTGAGCGCGGCGGTCGCATCCTGGAAAATCAGGCCGATCTTGTTGCCGCGCAGGCGGCGATAGTCCGCCTCCCTGAGCTGGGTGAGTTCGGTGCCGCGAAAGCGCATGCTGCCATCCAGTTGCACTTCGGGCGCGCGCAGCAGGCCGATGAGGGCCAGGGCCAGGGTGGATTTCCCGGCGCCAGATTCGCCGATCAGCCCCAGGGTTTCACCGGGGCGCAGGGCCAGGCTGACGCCGTCGAGCACGACGGCCTGGCCACGGCGCAAGCTGAGATCGCGCACGTCGAGCAGCGGTTCCTGGCGCGCCGGGATGTCGGACGCCTGGGGGTTCAAAGCAACAGCGCTGTGCATCTAGGCGTCCTTCTGGGTTGTGGGGTCGAAGGCATCGCGCAGGCCATCGCCCAGCAGATTCAGCGCCACCAGCAGGATCGCCAGGGCCACACCGGGCACGCCCGAGATCCACGGCGCCATGGTGATAAAGCCGCGGCCTTCGGCGATCATCAGGCCCCAGTCAGGGGTCGGCGGCACCACACCGATGCCGAGGAAGGACAAGCCCGACTCCAGCAGAATGGCGATGCTGATCCGCATGCCGGCCTGAACCAGAATGGGCGACACCACATTGGGCAGGACGTGGCGCCCGATGATGGCCGCGGTACTCACGCCCATTAGCCGGGCCGCCTCGATGTAGGGCTGGCTCTTGACCTGCAGCACGTCGCCGCGGGTCATGCGCGCGAACGGGCCGACGAAGGACAGCGCCAGCGCATAGACGACATTTTCGGTACCGAGTCCGAGCACCGCCATGAATGCCATTGCCAGGATCAGTTCCGGAAAAGCGAGCAGGCCGTCGACGATGCGCATCAGCACCCACTCGGTGCGTCCGCCCATCAGCCCGGCCGCGAGGCCGATGGCCACGCCCACGACGAGGCCGAGGGCAACCGAGGCAAAGCCGATGATCAACGCCAGTTGCGCGCCATACAGCAGCCGCGAATAGAGGTCCTGGCCATAGGAATCCGTGCCCAGCCAGTGGGCGGCACTCGGCCCCTGCAGCGACGCCATCAGGTCCTGGGCAGTGGGATCATGGGTGGCCAGCCAGGGGGCGAACACGGCCGCGAAAACATAGAAGGCGATGATCGCGAGGCCGGCCATGGCGCTGCGTTGCCGCAGCAGCGGCTGCAGGAAACGCCGCTTCCATTGCGACTCCCGGGTCAAAGTTGTGACATTGAGCGCTTCAGTCATGCTTAGCGTCTCCGCAGGCGAGGATCAAGAAACTGGTAGGTCTGGTCGACAGCAAGATTGACCGCCACGAACAGCAGACCGGTGATCATGATGCCGGCCTGGACCACGATGTATTCGCGGTTGAGCACGGCCGTGGTGACCATCATGCCGATGCCGGGCAGCGCGAACACCACCTCGGTCATCACCGCGCCGCGCAGCATGCCGCCGAGCTGCAGGCCGATGACGGTGACCAGCGGCATCAGCACGTTGCGCATGCCGTGCACCCACACCACGCGCCAGGCCGGTTCGCCGCGCGCCTTGGCGGCCAGGATGTAGGGTTGCCCGAGCACCTCGAGCAGGCTGGAGCGCGTAATACGCGCGATGAGTCCGACATACCAGGCGCCCAGCGTGATGGCCGGCAGGGTCAGGTGCCACAGTCCCTGCCAGAAGTCTTCCCAGGGCGCGACAAATCCCAGCACGGGAAACCAGCCCAGATCGACCCCGAACACCCAGATCAGAATGATGCCCAGATAAAAACTGGGGAAGGCGTTGCCGCCGATGGCCAGCGTGGTCGCCAGCACGTCGATCCAGCTGTTGCGGTAGAGCGCGGCCAGCACCCCGGTCGGGATGCCGATCACGAGCGCGATCAGCAACGAAAATCCGGCCAGCGTCAGGGTCACGGGCAGCGCCTGCAGCACCGCCAGTTCGAAGATGTTCTGGTTGGTGATGTAGGAGGTGCCCCAGTCACCGCGCACGAAATCGGCCAGCCAGTTCCCGTACTGGAACACGATGGGCTGGTCGAGGCCGAGCTCGTGGGTCAGCTGCTCGTAGGACGCCTTCGAATAATCCGACCCCAGCATGATGCTGACCGGATCGCCCGGCGCCAGCTTCAGGAAAGCGAAGCTGGCTGCCGAAACAATCAGCAGCACCAGCAGGGTCTGCGCCAGTTTGGCGGATACCGCCTGGAACATCAGGCGAGCCAGACAGAGTGCAGGTTCAGCAGGTCAACCGGGATGTACTGGAAGCCCTGAACGCGCTTGTGCAGGATCTTGAACACCTTCATGTGGGCGAGCATCGCGAGCGGGGCATCGGCCATGATGACATCTTCAGCCTTGTCGTAGAGCTTCTTGCGCGTCGCCTGGTTGAGCGTGTCCTGGGCACCCGAAACAAGCTTGTCGAACTCGGGGTTGTTGTAGCCGACGAAGTTCCAGGGCTTGCCGCTGTGCCACTCGGGGTAGATGGTTTCGTCCGGATCCAGGTCGGCAATCCAGGCCTCGTCGTACATGTCGAAGTCGCCGCCGTTGCGTCGCTTGGTCCAGACTGCGCGGTCGAGCAGTTCGATCTTCGGCTTGATGCCAATTTTCTCCAGCATGGGGAGCAGCAACTGGGAGTTACGGGTGCCGCTGCCACCCGAGCCGGTGAAGCCCTGGCTCACGATGTAGACCGGGTTGATCTCGCCCTGAACCTTGGATTGCTTGCGGTATTCCATCGCCTTCTTCAGGTCGAAGAACTGGCCACGGCCGCTCTTGCCGATGTTCTTGTCGTAAAAACCGGTCATCGGTGGGGAGATGGGGCTATAGGCCGGAATGGCCTCGCCGAAGTAGCCCTGCTTGACAATGGCATTGCGGTCGATCGCAAACGCCACGGCCTTGCGCAACATGGGATCGTCGAAAGGTGCACGGCGGTTGTTCATGGCGACGAAACTGTAGTTGCCCTCGACCTCGCCATAGACCTTCAGATTGGGGTTCGCCTTGAGTTGCGGGACGAACTGGAACGGCGACAGGCTCATGCCGTCCACCTGGCCCGACATCATGGCCGCCACCGCCGCGGTCGGCTCCTTGATCAGCAGGATCTGCACACCATCCAGATAAGGCAGGCCCGGCTCGAAGTAGTCGGGGTTGCGCTCCAGGGTGATCGATTCGTTCTCACGCCAGCCCGCGAACTTGAACGGGCCGGTGCCGACGGGATTGCGACCGAAGGCCTTGCCGTACTGCTCCACCGCGCGCTTGCTGACGATGGTGCCGGCACGCCCGGTGCTGCCGGTGAGCGCGACGGGCAGGAAGGCATACGGTTTGGAAAAACGCATGCGGATGGTGGACTCGTCGACGATGTCGATACCGGCCAGCGTCTCGAATTTCCATGCGTGGGGCGAAGCGACCGCGGGGGATTTGACGCGCTCGAGGCTCCATTTCACGGCAGCGGCATCGCAGGGATCACCGTTGTGGAACTTCACGCCCTGGCGCAGCTTGAATACGTGGGTCTTGTCGTCCGGCATTTCCCACTTCTCGGCCAGGTCGGGCACGAAGGACACTTTCTTGCCGTCGTAGGCCACCTTGAGCAGGCCATTGAAAATGTTGTTGAGAATTTTCACCGACCCCAATGACGCGGTGAAGTGCGGGTCCAGCGTGTCCACTGCATCGATCCAGGCGAGCTTGATGGTGCCGCCCCGCTTGGGCGCGGCGGCGATGGCGTTCTGGACCAGCGAACCGCCCATGATGGCGCTGCCTGCAGCCAGTCCGGCGCCGCTCCCCATCAGTTTCATGAACCCGCGGCGGTTCATCCCGGCAGCCAGGACGGCGCCCAGTTTGTCCTTGTGATTCTGTTCAGACATGCTTTTCTCCTAACAAGTGATACGGTTTAATCAACAATGTTATGGAGTCATAAGCAAACCATGTGCCAGCCGAAAAATAATTAATCAACTAACTGATATATAATACAAACATATTTAATGGCGCCATCCAAGGGCGCTCCGCAATCTGTAACGTGCACCGCCATGTTGCAACCCGCACCATGCACGAATCAGATCGTTTGTTATCAGCGATTATGGTTTTTGATTACAAAAGTATTCTCCGTGGCATACAAGAGGATGCGGAAATATCCATCCAACGGTTTTCGGCCCGCTTGTTAGACGGGCATTGAAAAGGCTGCGCGTGGGGCTGCACAGGAATGGTGCGGACGGTGGCCGCATCTGTGAACATATGGAACGTAGCTGTCGATCACCTACTGTCTCTGGGGGGTTGCTTACATTCAACAGCGAAAGTTGGCGGTAGGGGTATGTCTGTAATCAGAAACCACTGGATCACGCAAATTCGCCGCCTGTAGCTTGTTATTTTCGGAGCGCACACGTAAAAAAAACCCGCTTCAAGCGGGTTTTTTTTATGGGCGCGAGCCCAGCCATGCGCTACTCAATCCCCAGGCGCTCCAGCCGGTAACGCAGGCTGCGGAAGGTGACGCCGAGCACGCGGGCGGCAGCGGTCTTGTTGTAGCGCGTCTGTTCCAGCGCTTCGAGGATGGCGACGCGCTCCATCTGATCGAGGTAATCCTGCAACGGGTATTTGCTGCCTGGCGCGCCGCCATTGGTCGCGGGCAGGGCAGGGGCAAGGCTGAGATCGGCAGCGCTGATGTGCTGGTCTTCGCATAGCGCCAGCGCGCGCTCCAGGGTGTTTTCCAGTTCTCGAACGTTGCCAGGGAAGGCATAGGCGCTGAGTGCCTTTTCGGCGTCGCGATCCAGTCTGACCTCGCTGCCGCCCAGTTTGTCGAGCAGAAAGCGCGCCATCTCGGGGATGTCCTCGACGCGGTCGCGCAGGCTGGGCATCACCAGATCGATGACGTTGAGACGGTAATACAGATCCTGGCGGAAGCGTCCGGATTCGACCAGCGCGGCGAGGTTCTGGTGGGTGGCGCTGATGATGCGAACGTCGACCGACTCTTCGGGGGTGGCCCCGATCTTGCGCACCTTCTTTTCCTGCAGCACGCGCAGCAGTTTTACCTGCATTGACAGCGGCAGGTCCGCGACTTCGTCGAGAAACAGGGTGCCGCCATCGGCTGCCTGGAAAAACCCATTGCGGTCGGCGTCGGCGCCGGTAAAGGCGCCTTTTCGGTAACCGAAAAACTCACTCTCCATCAGCGTCTCGGGGATCGCGCCGCAGTTGACCGCGACGAAGGGCTTGTCCACACGGTTGCTGAGACGGTGGATCAGCCGCGCGGCGAGTTCCTTGCCGCTGCCCGACTCGCCGGCGATGTGGACCGGTGCCTGGGTGCGCGCGAGCTTGGCGATGCGCGCGCGGATGTCCTGCATGGTGGCGGACTGGCCGATCAGGTCGCTGGCGGGGCCGTCGGCCTGCATGGCCGCGGGGACTTTCAGTGCAGACTTGACCAGCGCGCGCAGCTGGTCGAGCGCCACCGGCTTGGCCAGGTAATCGAACGCGCCCGCCTTCAGCGCCGCGACCGCGTTGCCGGCATTACCGTATGCGGTGATGACCGCCACCGGCACCGGCGCCGCCAGTGCGCTGGCGGTGGCGATTACCTCCAGCCCTTCGCCGTCGCCCAGCCGCATGTCGGTGAGGCAGAGATCGTAATGGGTCTGTGCCAGCCGGGTTTGCGCTTCGGCCACGCTAACTGCGCGGTCGGTTTCCAGTCCCATCTTGACCAGGGTCAGCTCCATCAGATCAAGCAGGTCAGGCTCGTCGTCCACCAGCAGGATGCGCGGAGAGTTGGCCATGTTCACTCGCCTCCGCACAGGCTGAGGCGGAAGCGGGCACCGCCCGCCCCCGGCATATAGGCCAGCGTCGCATGGTTGGCCTCGGCCAGTTCGCGTGCGAGAAACAGCCCGAGCCCGGTGCCCTGCGCATCGGTGGTGCAGAATGGCTCGAACAGCTTGCCGCGCTGTTCCGGTGCTACGCCCGGCCCGTCGTCCGCGATTTCCAGCTGCATGCTGTTGCCCGGCATCTGCGTGTTGAAGCGGATACTGCCTGCCTGCTTGCGGCTGTAACGCCAGGCGTTGCGCAGCAGGTTCCACAGGATTTGCCGCAGGTGGTCGGGGTCGAATTGAAAGCGCAGGGGGTCGGTCATGCTGACAATGACGGCGTCGGGCGGGATTTCTTCAGTCTGCCGCAGCTCGTCGATGAGCGCGGCGAGCGACACGGCATCGAAACTGACCGGATTGAGGCGGTCACGCCGGTTGAGCGTCAGCACTTCTTCGACCAGGCGGTCGAGCCGCCGCGCGTTGTTTTCGATGATCGCGGTCAGCCTGGCCTGGGCGGGGTCGCGCATGTCCTCCTGCAGCAGTTGCGCGGCATGGCTGATGGCAGACAGCGGGTTGCGGATTTCGTGCGCGATGTTGGCGGTGAGCCGACCCAGCGCCGCCAGCTTCAGCCGTTGCGCTGCCTGCTCGGCCTGGCTCTGGTCCTCCAGCACCAGCACCCGGCTGTCGTCCGGTGTTGCCAGCGGAATGCAGCGCACCCGCACCTGCGCGGTCGGGGTGCTGAGGGGGGTGGGCGCGGTGCTGGGCCCAACCTGTTGCGCCAGCCGTGCCAGCTCGGGCGAGCAGTCCTGCAGCAGGGTGATGCCGGGAATCACCGGTGCCGTGATGCCGAGCAGGGTCAGCGCACGCGGGCTGGCGTGGCGCACGACGCCGTCGCCGCGAATCGCCAGCAGGCCGTCGGGCGAGTTCTCGATCGCCAGTGCGTTGATGCGGTTCAGCAGCGCGAGTTCGTCCGCCTGCTGCTGCGCCAGTGTTTCCGAGCGTAGCGCGCGCTGCGTCAGCGCGTGCGCCAGCCAGCCGATGGCGAAGTATCCCGCGCACAGCAGGCCGATCTGGAAAAAGCTGTCTGTCCCATGGCTGCCGCTCAGGATGCTGAATCCGTGCTGCAGCAGCACAGCGATCGATGCCATCGCGGCATACAGCAGCGTCAGCCGACCGCTGCCGACCAGCCCGCCCGACGCGATGGAAATCACCAGCAGCAGCCCCAGCCCGCCCGCCAGCCGTTCGCTGGTGGTCATCAGCAGTGTCACGAGGATGATGTCGGCGATGATGTGGGCGGTCAGCTGGATCTGGAAGCTGGGCCAGCGCGCGCGAATGCCGAGCACGAACAGCGCCGCGATCACCAGATAGGCGTAGGCAAAGCCCTGGAAGCGTTCGCTGGCGCCCGGGCGGGACAGGTCCGAGTCGCTGAACAGCAGGCTGGTGAACACCAGCGCCGCCGCCAGGGTTAGACGATACAGGTTGAAGTAATCGAGGCTGCGCCAGTGCGACGCGTAGTAGCCCGGTGTGACCGGACGGGGCAGGACGTCTGCCGGGGAGCTCATTTTTTACCGAGTTGTTTGTGTTCGGGCGTGCAAAAGAAGTCGCTGTCGGAGTAAATGGCTTCGCTGCGCGGCAGATTCACGCCGCAATGCGCGCATTTCACCATATCCTCTGCGGCTTTCTCCCCTGCCGACGCCGGTGGTTTGCCGAGCGAGCGCTGGTAATTGCGGATGACCGCCCACACTGCGAACCCGACCACAAGCAACAACAGAATCTTGATCACGCCATCTCCCACGAAATTAGGCCCAGCATAGCATGGCAGCGCCTTGGACGGCTTGCCGCAGCTGCGTGGGGCGGGGCGGTTTACACTGGTTTCAGGAAATCCGGGGGAGGATTCGCCAGTGTATGCGTTCGGTCCGAAGATGGCCGCTTGGCGATCAAGCCGCCGGGCAATTTTGATTTGGCGATTAATGGGGCAAAATGGCCTGCGTTACGTTTGCCTTTTGCTCGCGCAAGGCGCCCATCAAACCTGAATTCGCCCGCACTCAGACGGGACAGTCATGACCAAAAAAGCACTCATCACCGGCGTCACGGGCCAGGACGGCGCCTACCTCGCCGAATTCCTGCTGTCCAAGGGCTACGAAGTCCACGGCATCAAGCGCCGTACCTCGATGTTCAACACCGACCGCATCGATCATCTTTACCAGGATCCGCACGAGGCCGATCGCAAGTTCATCCTGCACCACGGCGACTTGACGGACAGCTCCAGTCTGATTCGAATCATCCAGCAGGTGCAGCCCGACGAAATCTACAACCTCGCCGCGCAAAGCCACGTCGCCGTCTCTTTCGAAGAACCTGAATACACCGCCAACTCCGACGCCCTCGGCGCGCTGCGCATCCTCGAAGCCATCCGCATCCTCGGCCTGGAAAAGAAGACCCGCTTCTATCAGGCCAGCACTTCCGAACTCTACGGTCTGGTGCAGGAAACCCCGCAGAAGGAAACCACGCCCTTCTACCCGCGTAGCCCCTACGCCGTCGCCAAGCTCTACGCCTACTGGATCACCGTCAACTACCGCGAAGCCTACGGCATGTATGCCTGCAACGGCATCCTGTTCAACCACGAGTCGCCAGTGCGCGGGGAGACCTTCGTCACCCGCAAGATCACCCGCGCCCTCGCCCGCATCAAGCTCGGCCTGCAGGACTGTTTGTTCCTCGGCAACATGGATGCGAAGCGCGACTGGGGCCACGCCAAGGACTACGTCGAAATGCAGTGGCTGATGCTGCAGCAGGAACAGGCCGAAGACTTTGTCATCGCCACCGGCGTGCAGTACTCGGTCCGGGATTTCGTCGACGCCGCCGCCGCGGAACTCGGCATGAAAATCCGCTGGGAAGGGCAGGGCGTCGACGAGAAGGGGTTTGATGCCCACGGCAAATGCATCGTCGCCGTCGACCCGCGCTACTTCCGCCCCACCGAAGTCGAAACCCTGCTGGGCGACCCCAGCAAGGCCAAAGACAAGCTCGGCTGGACGCCGAAGATCACGTTCGACGAGCTGGTGGCCGAAATGGTGCGCGAAGACCTGAAGGCGGCCGAGCGCGACGAGCTGGTGAAGAAGCACGGCTACAAGACCATGGACTATCACGAGTAAGTTGATGGAACCCAACGCAAAAATCTACATTGCCGGCCATCGCGGCCTGGTTGGATCTGCCCTCATGCGCAACCTGCAGGGCAGGGGCTACACCCACCTCATCACCCGCACCCACGCCGAGCTCGACCTCACCCGCCAGGCCGCGGTCGAGACCTTCTTCGCCGGGGAAAAGCCCGACTACGTCTTCCTCGCCGCGGCCAAGGTCGGCGGCATCCACGCCAACAACGAATACCCGGCCGAATTCATCCGCGACAACCTCGCCATCCAGACCAACGTCATTCACGCCGCGTACAAGAACAAGGTCAAGCGCCTGCTGTTTCTCGGCTCCAGCTGCATCTACCCCAAGCTTGCGCCGCAGCCGATGAAGGAGGAACACCTGCTCACCGGCCCGCTGGAGCCGACCAACCGGCCCTATGCGCTGGCCAAGATTGCCGGCATCGAGATGTGCTGGAGCTACAACCGGCAGTACGGCACCCAGTACCTGGCGGTGATGCCCACCAACCTCTATGGTCCCGGCGACAACTACCACCCGCAAAACGCCCATGTCATCCCGGCGCTGATCCGCCGCTTTCACGAGGCCAAACTTGCGAACGCGCCGAGCGTGACGGTTTGGGGCACCGGCACGCCCCGGCGTGAATTCATGTACAGCGAGGACATGGCCGACGCCTGTGTCTACCTGATGAATCTGTCGGAAGAACAGTTCGTCCCGCTCTTGGGGCAGGACCGCAACGACGGCTTGCCGCCTTTGATGAACATCGGCGTCGGCCACGACCTCACAATCCGCGAACTGGCCGAAACGGTGAAGGCGGTGGTGGATTATCGGGGGGCAATCGAGTTCGACGCCAGCAAACCCGACGGCACGCCGAGAAAACTGATGGATGTGGGACGACTCAACGCCATCGGGTGGAAGGCCAGCACGCCGATGAAGAACGGGCTGGCTATCGCGTACTCGGACTTCATCGCCGGCAACGGGTGAATACACTCGAAAATTGCACCTGAATGCGTCCCCGGCGCTGCGGCCGGGTGTCTGGCCGAGCGGTGGGGAAAACCTGGGGGAATTGAATTGAAGGTTCTATTGACTGGCGGGGCGGGTTATATCGGCTCGCACACCGCGGTGGAATGCCTGGCGGCGGGGCACGACGTGGTGGTGTTCGACAACCTGTCGAACAGCAGCGCTCTGTCGCTCGAGCGGGTGGCGCAGATTGCGGGCAGGCCGGTGGCTTTTGTGCGGGGCGACATTCGCGAGCGCACGGAACTGCGCAAGTTGTTTGCCGACCATGCGATCGATGCGGTGGTGCATTTTGCCGGGCTGAAGGCGGTGGGCGAGTCGGTGGACAAGCCGCTGCTGTATTACGACAACAACATCGGCGGCAGCGTTGCGCTGCTCGAAGAAATGTCCGCGGCCGGAGTGAAGGCCGTGGTGTTCTCGTCGTCCGCCACGGTATACGGCGACCCGGCCACGGTGCCGATCACGGAGGACTTTCCGCTGTCGGCGACCAATCCGTACGGCCGCTCCAAACTCTTCATCGAGGAGATGCTGCACGACATCGCGCGCGCGGACGCGGGCTGGAACATTGCGCTGCTGCGCTATTTCAACCCTGTGGGTGCGCACGAATCGGGACTGATCGGCGAGGACCCGCGCGGCGTTCCGAACAACCTGATGCCGTACGTGGCGCAGGTGGCGGTGGGGCGCCGGCCGTATCTCAATGTGTTCGGCGGCGACTATCCCACGCCGGATGGCACCGGGGTGCGCGACTACATCCATGTGGTCGACCTGGCGCGCGGGCATGTGGCGGCGCTCAACACGCTGCTGCGATTGAGCGGGGTGCAGACCTGGAACCTGGGCACCGGTCGCGGGGTGAGCGTGCTGGACATGGTGCACGCGTTCGAAGCCGCCAGCGGAAAGCCTGTGCCCTATCGGATCGTGGCGCGCCGTGCGGGGGATGTGGCGCAATGCTGGGCTGACCCCTCGCGTGCCGCGCGTGATCTCGGCTGGCGCGCGGAATACGACTTGCCGCGCATGTGCGTGGATGCCTGGCGCTGGCAGCAGGGCAATCCTGACGGCTATGTTTGAAGCCCAAGATTCTAGTCTGCGTAAGCTGGTTTCGTTGACGGCATAAAGTGATTGGCCGATGATTCTTGAATCGGGCTTGCTTGTCCGAAATGCAGCGACCGCTAAATTCAACAGGAGTCCGTCATGCCGCAAACCAAATTCCTGCTCGACGAATCAGATATCCCCACCCACTGGTACAACGTGGTTGCCGACATGCCCAATCCACCCGCCCCTCCGTTGGGGCCGGACGGCAAGCCCATCGGCCCCGAGGCGCTGACGGCGATCTTTCCAATGAGCTTGATCGAGCAGGAAATGTCGACCGAAAGATGGATCCCGATCCCGGAGAAAGTACGCGAGATTTATCAATTGTGGCGCCCCTCCCCACTGGTCCGCGCGCATCGTCTGGAAGCGGCCCTGGGCACGCCGGCCAAGATCTACTACAAGTACGAAGGCGTTTCACCGGCGGGCTCGCACAAGGTCAACACCTCGGTCGCACAGGCCTATTACAACGCCGAAGCCGGCATCAAGCGCATCGCCACCGAGACCGGTGCCGGCCAGTGGGGCTGCTCCATGGCGCTGGCCGGGCAGATGTTCGGACTGGAAGTGCGCGTCTACATGGTCAAGGTGAGCTACGGACAGAAGCCCTACCGCCGCTCCATGATGCAGACCTGGGGCGCGGAAGTATTTGCCAGCCCGAGCATGGAAACCAATAGCGGCCGTGCCGCGCTGGCCGAAGACCCGGACAACCCGGGCTCGCTCGGGCTGGCGATTTCGGAGGCGGTGGAAGATGCCGCTTCGCGCCCCGACACCAATTACGCGCTGGGCTCGGTGCTGAACCACGTCCTGCTGCACCAGACCGTGATCGGGCTGGAAGCCAAGAAACAATTCGCGAAGGCGGGCGACTACCCCGACATGATCTTCGCCCCCTGCGGCGGCGGCTCCAACTTCGGCGGCGCGGCTTTCCCTTTCTTCGCCGACAAGGCAACGGGCAAGAACGTGCGACTGGTGGCGGTGGAGCCCGACTCCTGCCCGACCCTGACGCGCGGCCATTACGCCTACGATTTCGGCGACACCGCCAAACTGACGCCGATGATGCTGATGTACACCCTCGGCCACGACTTCATGCCGCCGGGCATCCACGCCGGCGGCCTGCGGTACCACGGCGACTCAGCACTGGTGTCGCAGCTCTACCACGAGAAGCTGCTCGAAGCGGTGGCCGTGCCCCAGCTTGCCACCTTCCAGGCCGGCGTCACCTTCGCCCGCGCCGAAGGCATCGTTCCCGCGCCCGAATCCAACCACGCCATCGCCGCCTGCATCGACGAGGCCCTGCGCTGCAAGGAAAGCGGCGAAGCGAAGACGCTGTTCTTCAATCTTTCAGGGCACGGCCACTTCGACATGGCCGCCTACGATAGCTATTTCAGCGGCAAGCTGGAAGACTTCGCCTATCCGGAAGAAGCGATCCAGGCCGCGCTGGAGCGCTTGCCGAAGGTGGGGTGATTGGCCGTACGTGACATGCCTGCCAGTAGCCGGTTGGCTGCATGGCAGCCAAGGGCGACGGTATCTGCGATCGAGGCGATCGCAGTTTCAGCCGCAAGAAAATATCAGCTGGCGGGCTCCCAGTGTTGCAGCTTGAGTTGCAGTGATTGCTGGCCATTGTATTCGTTGGGCATCAGGGCGTAGACGGCGCGGATGCGGCCGGGCAGCGGGTCAGGGTGGAAGAAGCGCATGGCGTCGAACACTTCGCCATCACGCGCGAGTTTTAGCTTGAGGTGTTTTTCGCCGACGACGCGCTGCGCCATGACGTCGAAGGTGGCGCTGAACAGCGGGGCGGGGAAGCCTTGTCCCCAGACGGCGTGGTCGAGATCGATGGCGAGCTGGTAGCTGTGGTCGGCGGCGTCGAGCTCACCATCGGTTTCGATTACGCCCTCCAGATCGGCCGGGTCGATCAGTTCGCGCACCACGGCCTCGAATGCCTGGGTGAATTCGTCATGACGACCGGCAGGCAGACTGAGCCCGGCCGCCATGGCGTGGCCGCCAAACTTGAGGATGAGGCCGGGATGGCGCTTGTCGACCAGATCCAGCGCGTCGCGCAAGTGCAGGCCGGGGATGGAGCGGCCGGAGCCCTTGAGTTCACCCACAAGGGGTAGGCCCGTGGGTCCCGGCTGCAGCGACCCGCCTACTCCTCCATTTCCACTGTTGGCAAGCACGATGGTGGGGCGGTGGAACTTGTCCTTCAGCCGCGAGGCGAGGATGCCGATCACGCCGATGTGCCAGTCGGGCTGGTAGGCGGTGAGGCTGTGGCTGTCGGTGGGGCTGAAACTGGCAAGGATGACGAGCGCATCTTCCAGCATGTCGGATTCGACGTCGCGCCGGGTGCGGTTGAGCGTGTCGAGCCGTTGCGCCAGTTGCTGCGCGGTGGCGGGATCGTCGGCCAGCAGGCATTCGATGCCGAGCGCCATATCGTCGATGCGGCCGGCGGCATTGAGCCTTGGCCCGAGCATGAAGCCGAGGTCGAACACGGTGGCGCGCGCGGGATCACGCGCGGCGGCGCGGAACAGCGCGTTGATGCCGGCGCAGGCCTTGCCCGCGCGCATCCGCGCCAGGCCGTTCTCGACCAGGGTGCGGTTGTTGGCGTCGAGCTTGACCACGTCGGCGACGGTGCCGAGCGCGACCAGGTCGAGCAGGACGCGCAGGTCGGGTTCGGCTTGCGCTGCATAGACCCCGCGCTGGCGCAGTTCGGCGCGCAGCGCCAAGAGCACGTAGAACATCACCCCCACGCCCGCCAGATTTTTCGACGCGAAGCCGCAGCCGGGCTGGTTCGGATTGACGATGCAGGCGGCGTCCGGCAGGGCATCGCCGGGCAGGTGATGGTCGGTGACCAGCACCGGAATGCCGAGCGCGTTCGCCGCCGCCACGCCGTCAACCGCGGCGATGCCGTTGTCCACGGTGACGATGAGGTCGGGCCGCCGCTCGGCGGCGAGCTTGACGATGTCGGGGGTGAGGCCATAGCCGTGCTCGAGCCGGTTGGGCACCAGAAAATCGACCTGCGCGCCGAGCAGAATGAGGCCGCGCACGCCGACCGCGCAGGCGGTGGCGCCATCGGCGTCGTAGTCGGCGATGATGAGCAGGCGCTTGTTTGCGTGAATGGCATCGGCCAGCAGCACGGCGGCGCGCTCGATGTGCAGCAGGCCGGCGGGCGGCAGCAGCTGCGGCAGGCGGTGCGCGATCTGCTCGGGGTGGGTGACGCCGCGCGCGGCATACAGCCTGGCCCAGGCAGGCGCGAGGCCGGCCTGCTCGAGGGCGGTGCGGGCCTCGGCGGGGCAGGGGCGGATGGTGACTGATGGCATGGCGCGCTGGGACATCGTGTAATTAAACCGTGGCGCGATTGTATTGGCAGAAAGCGCAGGGCAGGCGAATCCCGAATTCGAAATCGGGCGAATTGCCGATTCTGTCTGTCGGACGCGCGTAGTAACATCGCGGCATGAGTCATTTACTCCCGCTTTCCCGCGTCGCCAAGCTGGTTGGACAGCCGCGCCATACGCTGCAGGAAATGATCCGCAACGGCACGCTGGCGACCTTCGACGGCATGGTCGAACTCGACGAGCTGCTGCGCGCGTTTCCCGAGGTGAAGTGGGACGACGACGCGGAGTTCCGCCGGGTAACCGAAATCAAGGACAAGGCGTTTGGCAAGCGGGTGCGTGAGCGCGCGTTGCCGGACAAGGATGTATTAGTGGCACGACTGAACGAACTGGGCGACGATTACGCGGCGGCCAAAGCCCTGTTGCTGCACTACGGCAATGTGATGACCTGGCTGGACGAGAAGATCGACGAAATCGAGGAGAACGCGAGCGCCGAGACGCACCATGCGCTGCATCTGCTGCGCGCGTTTCTATTGCGGAATCTGGCCGAAACGCCGCCGGACGCCGTGCAGGCGCAGGCGGTGATTGCACAGGAAAGGATACTTAAACTTATGTCAGCGCATGTGACCGTTCAGCCCAGTGGCCACGAATTCTTTGTGGACGGCAACGACACGCTGCTCGAAGCTGCGCTACGCAACGGCGTGTCGCTCAGTTACGGCTGCAGCAACGGCAACTGCGGCGAGTGCAAGGCGCGCGTGGTGTCGGGCGAGGTGAAAAAGGTCCATGCCCACGACTATGTGCTGAAGCAGTCCGAAAAGGACGCCGGGGTGATCCTGCTGTGCGCGTATGCGCCGGTGAACGACGTGGTGATCGAGGCCAATGTGGCCGAGGCGCGCGACATTCCGGTGCAGCAGATCACCGCCAAGGTCAAATCGGTCGAGGTGTTCAATCCGCAGATGGCCGCGTTGCACATCCTGGCGCCGCGCAGCCAGCGCCTGCGCTACCTCGGCGGGCAGAGCATCCACGTGGAGGCCAATGGGGTGAGCGGGCGTTATGCGATCGCCAGTTGCCCATGCGATGACCGCCACATCGAGGTGCAGATTCCGCGCCGCTCCGGTGATGCTTTTGCCGAGGCGTTGTTCACCACCTTGAAAGCCAATGACACGGTGAAGCTGGAAGGGCCGTTTGGCGAGTTCGTGCTGGACGAGGATTCACCGCGGCCGGTGATTTTTCTCGCATTCGGCGCCGGCTTTGCGCCGATCAAGAGCCTGATCCAGCACGCCATGTCGCTGGAGCTGGCCGAGTCGATGGACCTGCACTGGCTGGCTGACGCCGCCGGCCATTACCAGGACAACCTGTGCCGCACCTGGACCGATGCGCTGGACAATTTCAACTACGTGCCGCACGCGCAGGGCGGCGACCCCGATGCGGTGCTGGCAGACATCGTGCTGGATTACCCCGACCTGCATCGCTTCGATGTTTATGCAGCGGGCACTGCAGCCCAACTGGATCAGGTGCGGGCGCATTTTGTGCGCCATGGCCTGCCGGAAGCACGCTGGTTCGCGGGCGCGATCGACGGCTGAATGCTGCGGGTTTTGTTTTATCTGTGGGCGCTTCCGGTGACCCTGCTGGGCATGCTGGTGGCGTTCATCGCGCGCGGCAGCGGCGGCACCCTGCTGAGAGTGGACGGCGTGCTGGAGGCCGCGGGCGGCTGGCCTGCATGGGTGTTAAGGCGGGGTTTCCCGTTCAGCGGCGCGGTGGCGGCGATCACGTTGGGGCATGTGGTGGTGGGCGTGTCGCTGGATGCGCTGGCGGCAACTCGTGCGCACGAGCGCGCGCATGTCAGGCAGTTCGAGCGCTGGGGGGTATTGCTGCTGCTGTTGTATCCGCTCGCCGGTCTGCTCGCCTGGGCGCGCGGCGGGCACCCGTATCGCGATAATGTGTTCGAGCGCGAGGCGCGTGCCACAGAGTCCGCAACGCTCGGCAAACCTGATTGGCCAAACGCCAAGATTCACTCTATCGGACGGTGAGCGTCTTCACCGGGCTCGCCGGTATCGGGATCGATCCAGTCGGATATGCCAATCTCGTCTTCTGCTTCTGCCACGGTCTCGCCGGGTTCAAAGTCGCTTTCGGCGTTGTATTCCATGTCCTGCACGGCTTCCAGTATGCTGGGGAAGGGCCCATATTCCTCGCCGGTATCGGCATCGATCCAGTAACAACCATCGGGCCGCTCGATGATGCGGGTGTGGTCATAGTCGGGCGGCGTTTCGGGCATGAGCTGTTTCATTGTGCATCCTCCGTGTTCTTCCCAACTATAGGGCGCGAAGCCGGGCAGGGCAAGCGTCATTCAGAGCGTGCGCTCGACGAAGGCCAGGCCCAGCAGCGCGGCCATAATCAGCACCAGATGCGCCCAGCTCCACAGGCGAAAATGCCGCACCAGTGCGGTGACCTCGCGGTTGGCAACAAGGAAAGCCCGGCCATGCGCGGGCTGCCGCATGAGGTGGATGCCGTCTTTCAGGCGGATGTCGAGGTGGGCGCGGTCAACCTCGTCGGCCGCGGCCTGGCGCGCGTGCGCCCATTCGTCGAGGCTGATCTCGCCATCGCGGTTGGCGTCGAAGCGGGCCAGCAGGGCGGCCTTGTCCCGTTTCCATTCGGTCAGCAGGATGGAAAGATCAGATTTCTTGTCGAGCATGGCGTTTGGCCCGCCCAGGGTGACGTGCTCGCCGATGACGTAAATGGTTTCGCCTTCAATCAAGGTCCACTCTGTTCTGCGGTAGCCGTCGGTGTTTGAAATCTGCTTGCGCGAAGTCATGATTTCGGCGCCGTCTGGGTCGATCAGCACCTGGCCGCTGCCGTCGCTGATACCGAAGGTGTCGTGTGACATCCCGGATTCAACATGTTCCCAGCGGTCGCCGTTCTTGCGTTCGATGCGGTAGCGGTACCACAGGCAGGGCAGGCCGCTGATCGGGCTGGCCAAGCCGGCGCCCGGCGGCTGCTGGCCGCGGCCGACCAACTCGATATAGCCTTGAGGTGCCGAAGCGATGCGTGAGGTCGGCGTGTCGGCAACGGTGCGGTAGCGCTTGAGGTTGGCAAGCCACGCCCAGAAGCTGGTCAGCCCGACCAGCGCAAAACTGATCTGCCAGCCGATACGCGAGTGCAACTGTAGACCGAGCAGCAGGATGAGTAGGTTGCCGCCGCCCAGCGCGAGATTGGCGTAATCGTCCCGCCATTCGGCAGCCCAGCGCGCGTGGAGCATCAACTATTGAACAGTTGTTTCAAATCGACGTCTTTCTTTTCCTCAGGGGCAAACCGCAGCAGCGGAAACTGGCGGAAGCCGAACAGGCGGGCGACGACAGTGTCAGGAAACTGTTCGACGCGCACGTTGTTGACGTTGACCGAGTCGTTGTAGAACTCGCGCCGGTCTGCGATGGCGTTTTCCAGCCCGCTGATGCGCGCCTGCAGGTGCTGGAATGTCTCGTTGGTTTTCAGCTCGGGGTAGGCCTCGGCCACCGCAAACAGGTTGCCCAGCCCCAGCCGCAATGCGCCTTCGGCCTGGCCCAGTGCGGGAATGTCGTGCGATGCGCGCGCGCTGGCCACCTGGCTGCGCGCTTGCATCACCTTTTCCAGGGTTTCCTGTTCGAATTGCATGTACTGCTTGCAGGTCTCGACCAGCTTGGGAAGTTCGTCATGACGCTGTTTGAGCAGAATGTCGATATTCGACCACGACTTGCCGACGTTGTGTTTCAGCGTTACCAGCTGGTTGAAGATAAACACGCCGAAAACGGCGAACAGCGCGAGCACGATAAAAAAAACCAGAAGGCCGGACATGCTGTGCTCCATCAGTTGGGTCGCAGACATAGCGGATGGCGGGCGCTTAACTTGAGCGCGGCACAGTTAGATTCGCGCGATGAGGATGGCCGCGATTTCGCTGCCCTCAAGCAAGACCGGATTGGTTTTCATGCTGCTGCCGCGGCTGTTGGCCACAATGCGCGGGATATCGGCTGGCGTGACGCCGTAATGCGAAAGCCGCGGCAGCTTGAGTTCGCGCGTCCAGGCCTCCAGCGTGTCGATCAGGGCGGTATGTGCAGCGGTCTGGTCTAGGTGGCCTTGTTTACTCAGCAAGCGCCCAACTAGCGCGTATTTTTCCAGTGCAGGATGTGTTGGTTCGCGTGCGCGCAGGTTTTCGATATTGATGCGCGTGGCCGTCGCAACCAGCGTTCCACACGCGACACCATGCGGAATCGGGAAGAACGCTCCCAGCGGCGCGGCGAGGCCATGCACCGAGCCGAGTCCGACCCGCGCCAGCGTGATGCCTGACACCAGTGCCGCATAGGCCATCTGTTCGCGCGCGCCCGCGTTGGCGGCGCTGGCATACAGAGCCAGCAGGCCGTCACGTGCGGCCTTCATGCCGCCCCAGGCGAGCGAATCGGTCAGTGGCGCGGCACGGCTGGAGACGTAGGATTCCAGCAGTTGGGTGAATGCGTCCATTCCGTTCGCCGCGATGACCGCGGGCGGGCAGGTGGCCAGCAGATCGGGATCGACCAGTGCATATTCGGCCACCAGCTTTTCGTCGCGGAAGGACTTCTTGAATCCATCCACCCTTTGCATGCTCAACACCGCATTCCTGGTGGCTTCCGAACCAGTGCCTGCGGTGGTCGGCACGGCAATGAGCGGGGTGGCCGGGCCGCAATAGGGCAGTTCGGGGCCCACGCCCTCCAGGTGATCCATCACCGAATTGCCGGGTTTGAGCAGTCCGGCGATCGCTTTGGCGGTATCCAGTGCGCTGCCGCCGCCAATGCCAATCACGACATCAACAGGCTCGGTGCGCAAGGCGCGCACGGCTTCGTCCACCATCTGCGGCGAGGGCTCGCCCGGAATGGCAAGATGCAGCCACGACATACCTTTGCGCCCCCAGCCCGGCCGTCACGCCGGGCCAGAACGGCGAGCTTTTCAGCGAGCCTGCACCGGTCACAAGCAATGCATGGGCACCGTATCCGTGGGCAATGGCTGGCAATTTGGCCAGCGCGCCTGAACCGAACTCAATGCGTGGCAAGCGCGATATGGAAAACTTAGTCATGCGCACGATCAACTCCTTATCCATGCAAGCCGTGCATGGTAGCGACAAGGACGATGGCCTGTCTGCCTGAAAATTGTGCAGAAAGTCCGGCCTTAGCGCGCTTGGGGGGGCGATGCCCGCCCGCCATCGTTCCGAGAAAAATCGGCCGGTCAGCGCCAGCGCATTGAAATTATTGGGTATCCGGCTTCATGGTCAAGCGGGCCTGATCAAAAAGACGAAGAAGTGTTGACGTCCCCGGGGGGCTTTGCTATAGTCCCGCTTCTCGATTGACGCGAAACATTGCGACAGGCGCGGGGTGGAGCAGTCTGGCAGCTCGTCGGGCTCATAACCCGAAGGTCGTAGGTTCAAATCCTGCCCCCGCAACCATTTCGAATAAGTGTTGACGTTTTATGTGAATCACGTAGAATGCGCACCTCTCCAGACGGCAACGCAGCGAACGCGAAGTCGTTAAGAGATTGATCTTTAACAATTTACAGCCGATAGGTGTGGGTGTTGGTGCGGTAGTTGGGCTGGCTTAGGCTGGTCTG
>JBAQND010000234.1:0-1950 GCA_049303455.1 Thiobacillus sp. | reverse complement strand
ATTCCTGCTTAATTCCTGCTTAATTCCCGTGGGATTCCGGTGCGGGGAATTCAGGTGAATTCCTTTGTTTGTGCGGGGTTTGAGGGGTTTTCAGGGCGACGAAGTAGCGTCGGCGTGTGGAATAATCTATGCTGAATTGATTCCCTTCTGGAAGGTGGATATATGAGACCAACGACTCGATTCTTGTTGCTATGCGCCTGCATTTTCACCCAGCAATTCATCTACCCCGCTGCGGCTTCCGCTGCACCGACCGCCGAAATGATGGCCAACACGTGCGCCATGTGCCACGGCACGGATGGCAAGGCCGTGGGCAAAATGGAGGAACTCTATGGCAAGCCGGCCAACAAGATCGCGGATGAACTGTTCGAATTCAAGCAGGAGAACAAAGGGCGGGTCATGGCGCCCCTCATGAAGGCGTACACAGACGAGCAAATTCGCATGATCGCAAAGTATTTCGAATCTTTGCCCCCGAAGAAAAGGTAGGTAGCCCATGGAACGAAACTTCACCCGCAGGGATTTCCTGTCAATGGCCGCCGCTGGGGCCGTCGTTTCCCTTGGCGGCTTCGGCAGGGCGTTCGCCCAGTCCACCCAGGACAAGCGCGTGGTCGTCATTGGCGGCGGCTTTGCCGGAGCGACCTGCGCAAAATACCTGCGCCGCGCCGACTCCTCCATCCAGGTCACACTGATCGAGCGACAGCGCAACTACGTCACGCCCCCATCCAGCAACCTTGTCGTGACCGGCCTGCAGCCCTTGAGCGCCATCACCCTCGGCTATGACAAACTTCGCCTGAATCACGGCGTCAAGGTGGTGTACGGCAACGCGGTGTCCATCGATCCAGCCGGGGGAAAGGTCGCGCTGGAAAGCGGGGAAACCCTGTCCTATGACCGGCTGGTGGTCGCGCCGGGCATCGACTTCATATACGCCGCCCTAGATGGCTACAGCGAACAGGCTGCAATCGTCATGCCCCACGCCTGGAAAGCCGGGCCGCAGACCGAACTACTGCGCCGCCAACTGACGCAGATGTCCAACGGCGGCACCGTGATCATCACCGTGCCACCCGCGCCCTTCCGATGCCCACCCGGACCGTACGAGCGCGCCAGCCTCATTGCCCATTACCTCAAGCGAAACAAGCCGAAGTCCAAGGTTCTCATACTCGACGCGAACGACAGCTTCGCAGCCCAGGAAGGATTCATGGAAGCCTGGCAGGCTCTTTATCCGGGCATGATCGAATGGGTGCCCGGCTCGAAAGGCGGCGGGGCGATCAAAGTAGACGCCAAGAGCCTGACCGTTTCCACCAGAGCAGGACAGCACCGGGGCAATGTGGTCAACGTGATCCCGCCGCAAAAAGCCGGCGACTTCGCCGATAAGGCTGGACTGTCAGATGAAACTGGCTGGTGCCCGGTCGATGCGGGCAGCTTCGAATCTACCCGCCAGAAGGGCATCCATGTGATCGGCGACAGTTCGATAGCCGGGAAGCTGCCCAAATCGGCCGCAGCCGCCAATTCCGAAGCCAAGGTCTGCGCCTTCGCCATCGCCAGCCTGCTGGCCGAGCGGCCAGTGGGCGACCCCTCCTTTGTCAACGCCTGCTACGCTCTGGCCAGCCCGACCTATGGCCTTTCCATCGCTGGCGTCTATGGGCGGACTGCCGGTGGCATCGCCCCGCTGCCCGGAGCCTTCGGCGTGAGTCCATTGAAACAATCCACCAAGTATCGGGCCAAGGAAGCGCAAGACGCGAACGGCTGGTATCAGAACATCGTGGCCGACTCGTTTACCTGAGTCCCCCGCTTTCGAGGTGCCATTTCTGCCGCCGGTATCCTGCTCAGGCTATAGACTCGGCACGAATTATCCGTGAACTTCAAGGCGTGGAGCGTGCCGCATTGCGCATGGAAAAAGAAGACGCCCGCAAGCAGTCGCGAGAAGTACTGCACGAGAGACGAAAACAAGTCATC
>JBAQND010000233.1:0-1619 GCA_049303455.1 Thiobacillus sp. | reverse complement strand
CCTCGGCGGCGACGACCGCGAAGCCGCGGCCCTGCTCGCCGGCGTGCGCGGCTTCCACCGCGGCGTTGAGAGCAAGAATGTTGGTCTGGAAGGCAATGCCGTCGATGACGCCGACGATGTCGGCAATTTTGCGCGAGCTGTCCTTGATCGAGGCCATGGTGTCGACCACCTTGCCGACGACCTGACCGCCCTTGACGGCGATGTCGGTCGTGGTCCCCACCAGCTGGTTGGCCTGACGCGCGTTCTCGGCGTTCTGCTTGACGGCGCTGGTCAGTTCTTCCATCGAGCTGGCGGTTTCTTCCAGACTGGACGCCTGCTCTTCGGTGCGGGACGACAGGTCAAGGTTGCCGGCGGCAATCTGGCTCGACGCGTGCGCAACAGTGTCGACACCGTTGCGCACCTGACCGACTACGCCGACCAGGCTGTCATTCATGTCTTTCAGTGCCTGCAACAACTGACCGACTTCATTCGTCGATCTGACCTCGATGCGCTGCGTCAGATCGCCCGCGGCCACGCCGCGTGCCAGCGTCACGGCAGCGTTCAACGGGCCGGTGATGGCGCGGATCAGCAGGAATCCAATCAGGGCGGCGAGCAGCACGCCGAACACAATGACCGCCATCGAGATATTGCGCACCATGACATAACGGCTTTGCGCCGCCTCGAACTCGCTTTTGGCAACCGCGAGCTGCAAGGCAATCAGCGCTTCCACGCTTTCCCGCACTTTCGGGTAGGCCGTTTTCATCTCCCCCTGCAGGATTTCACTGGCTTGCTGAAAGTCATGGCCGCTCAAGGCGGCCAGCGCCGGGTTCAGGCCCGACTGGCCATAAGCAATACGATTGGCATTGAAGACCTCGGCGAGCCTGGTTTCTTCGGCAGTCAGCCGGCTGGCCATGTAGGCCTTCCAGGTGGCGTTGATTTCCTCGATCACCGCCCGGGCCTCGATCACCTGCTTGTCGACCACCGCCACATCTTCAGGGAAAGCCGATAGCTGACTGACAACCGCTTCGCCAACGGTGATCTGGTTTTCATTGATCATCGCAGAAATGCGTTCCAGCTGCCCCACCGCGATCAACCTATCCTCGTAGACGCTCTTGAACGCGCTGTTGGTGGAACTCAGGCTGCCCAGACCCATGGCCCCGATGCCCATCAGCAGCATCGAGAGAAAGCCGATGACAAAGATCAACCGCGACTTGATAGTCAGATTCGCCAGCATTTTTTTCCTTTACACCTTGTTCAAACAATCGAATCCAGGCCCTGCACAATCACGCGTACCGATTGTCCGTTAACCTTTAACGCCGGCCATCAAACGCCACTCAACACCGTGGGACATGTAGGAGGGGCGCCCTCGCCCCGAATTTCGCACCGTCGCGACCTTTACGGCTTCGGCCCGAGGGCGGGCCTCCTACAACAGGACACCCATGGAAGGGCGCCTCGCTGCGATTCGGCTCAGAATTCTTCCCACTCCTCATTGCCGCCGCCGGCAGCCGCAAGCTTTTTCGGCCGCACGGCGGGCGCCGGCATGGCTCGGGTGCCGGCCTTCGTCGAGGCAGGCACGACGCCCTTCGAGACCGGGAGCGTTGCCCGCGTGTCGTACGCCCCGCTGTCCAGCTTGAACACGC
>JBAQND010000232.1:0-35395 GCA_049303455.1 Thiobacillus sp. | reverse complement strand
TCCTGATACGACTTGAAGCGCCGCTCGGCTTCCTGCTGCGCCTGCTCCATGAAACGCTGCGCGGCTTCGGGGTGGCTGCGCTGCAACATGGCGAAGCGGGTTTCGGATTCCATGAAGGCCTTGATCGGCTGGCTGGGCATAGCAGAATCCAGCTTGAAGGGGTTGCCGCCCGTTTCTGCCAGCCGCGGGTCGAAGCGGATGAGCGGCCAGTGCCCGCTCTTCACCGCCAAGTCCTGCTGGCGCTGGTTGTAGAGCAGATCGTAGCCGTGAGCGATGCAGGGGCTGTAGGCGATGATGAGCGAGGGGCCGTCGTAGGCCTCGGCCTCGTGGAACACGCGCAGGGTCTGCACGTCCTTGGCGCCGTAGGCGGCGGTCGCCACATAGACATGGCCGTAGTCGGAAGCCAGCTTGGCGAGGTCCTTTTTCACCGTGGGCTTGCCGCCGGCAGAGAACTTGGCGACGGCGCCGATCGGCGTGGCCTTGGAGGTCTGGCCGCCGGTGTTGGAATAGACCTCGGTGTCGAGCACCAGGATGTTGACGTCGTAGGGCAGCGCGAGTACGTGGTCGAGCCCGCCGTAGCCGATGTCGTAGGCCCAGCCGTCGCCGCCGATGATCCACACCGAGCGGCGGATCAGCCATTCCGCGACGCTGGCGAGCGTCGGCGCGCGCGGATGCGTCGACGAAGCCAGTTTTTCGAGCAGCCGGGCGACGCGGCCGCGCTGTTCGACGATGCCGGCCTCCTCGCGCTGGTCGGCATTGATGAGCGCCGCGACAAGGTCGCCGCCGATGTCCGTGGCCATTTCCTGCAGCAGCTGTTTCGCATAGGCCATCAGCTGGTCGGCGGCGAGCCGCATGCCGAGGCCGAATTCGGCGTTGTCCTCGAACAGCGAATTGCTCCACGCCGGACCGCGCCCCGCGCCGTTCACCGTGTAAGGCGTGGAGGGCAGGTTGCCGCCGTAGATCGACGAGCAGCCGGTGGCATTGGCGACCAGCATGCGGTCGCCGAACAGCTGGGTGGCCAGCCGGATGTAGGGCGTTTCGCCACAGCCGGCGCAGGCGCCGGAAAACTCGAACAGTGGGTCGAGCAGCATCGCGCCCGGGATGGTGACGTGCTTGATCAGGCTGCGGTCGAACTCGGGCAGTTTGAGGAAGAAGGCGAAGTTCTCACGCTCCTGATCGCGCAAGGGCCCGACCGGCGCCATGTTCACCGCGCGCCGGCTGACATTGGACTTGTCGTGGATCGGGCAGGCCTCGACGCAGTCGCCGCAGCCGGTGCAGTCCTCCGGCGCCGTCTGGTAGCTGATGTGGGTGCCGGCGGGCAGGTCCTTGCTTTTGGCCGGCACGTGCTTGAAGCTCGGCGGCGCATCCTTCGCCGCTTCTTCTGCGAAGGCGCGTGCGCGGATCGCGCTATGCGGGCAGACCAGCACGCACTTGCCGCACTGCGTGCACAGGTCCGCATCCCACACCGGGATTTCCAGCGCGATGTTGCGCTTCTCGAACCTGGCGGTGCCGAGCGGATAGGTGCCATCGGCCGGCAGCAATGAGACCGGCACGGCGTCGCCGTGGCCCTGGTAGATCGGCAGGGTGAGGTCGCGCACGAAGTCGGGGATCATCGCCGTCGCTGCGGGCGGTTCCGTTCTCATACCAACCTGTCCGGCCGGGATCGCGACCTGATGCAGCTCCGCCAGCGTCGTGTCGATGGCGCGGAAATTCAGTTCGACCAGACGTTTGCTCTTCCTGCCGTAGGTCTTTTCGACCGCCTTTTTGATCGCGGCGATGGCCGCGTCCTTCGGCAGGATGCCGGAAATCGCGAAGAAGCAGGTCTGCATGATGGTGTTGATGCGCCGCCCCATCTCGGCCGCGGCGGCGACGGCGTAGGCGTCGATCACCCAGAGCTGCAGGCGCTTGTCGACGATCTGCGCGCGCAGCGTCTGCGGCAGCGTGTCCCACACCGCGTCGGGCGGCGCGGGCGTGTTGAGCAGGAAGATGCCGTCTGGCGCCGCATGTTCGAGCAGTTCATAACGGTCGACAAACATCGGCTGATGGCAGGCGACGAAGCCGGCCATGCCGTGCTCGACCAGGTAGGTGGAGCGGATCGTCGCGGGGCCGAAGCGCAGGTGCGACACGGTGACCGCGCCGGATTTCTTCGAGTCGTAGACGAAGTACCCCTGCGCCATGAGGTCGGTGGCCTCGCCGAGGATCTTGATCGAGTTCTTGTTGGCCGACACGGTGCCGTCGGCGCCGAGGCCCCAGAACACCGCGTGCTGCAGCTTTCGCGAGGCGTCGGTGCGGAACCCGGCGTCCCACGGCAGCGAGAGATTCGTCACGTCGTCGTGGATGCCGACGGTGAACTCGCGCCTGGGGGCAGGCTGCGCAAGCTCGTCGAACACGGCCTTGACCATGCCCGGGGTGAATTCCTTGCTCGCCAGTCCGTAGCGGCCGCCGATGATTCTGGGCATACGATCGTTCATGGGCTTTAGCCCATCGAAAGTCGGAGTCTCCTCGTGGGGCATGGCGCGGGCGCCGCCGGCCGCCGCCTGCGCCAGCGCGGTCAGCACGTCCTTGTAGAGCGGCTCGCCATCGGCGCCCGGCTCCTTGCAGCGGTCGAGCACGGCAACGGCCGTTGTCGTGGCCGGCAGCGCAGCGATGAGCGCGCTCGGCGAAAACGGGCGGTACAGGCGCACCTTCAGCACGCCGACCCGCTCGCCGTGCGCATTGAGATGCTCGACGGTTTCGTGCGCGGTCTCGGCGCCGGAGCCCATCAGCACGATGACGCGTTCGGCATCCGGCGCGCCGACATAGTCGAACAGTCTGTAATGGCGTCCGGTGAGATCGCCGAAGCGGCCCATCGCATCCTGCACGATCTGCGGGAAGGCGTCGTAATAGGGATTGGCACGCTCGCGCGACTGGAAAAAAACGTCCGGATTCTGCGAAGTGCCGCGCAGCACCGGATGCTCGGGCGACAGCGCACGGGCGCGATGCGCGGCGATCAGCGCCGGATCAAGCATGGCGGCGACGGTATCGGCGTCGGCCGCCGTGATCTTCGCCACTTCGTGCGAGGTGCGGAAGCCGTCGAAGAAATGGATCACCGGGATGCGCCCGGCAAGTGTCGCCGCCTGCGCGATCAGCGCCATGTCCTGCGCTTCCTGCGGCGAGTTGGCGGCGAGCAGCGCGCAGCCGGTGGCACGGCAGGCCATCACGTCCGACTGGTCGCCGAAGATCGACAGCGCGTGGGTGGCCAGCGTGCGCGCGGCGACGTGCAGCACGAAAGGGGTGAGTTCGCCGGCGATCTTGTAGAGGTTGGGGATCATCAACAGCAATCCCTGGCTGGCGGTGAAGCTGGTCGCCAATGCACCCGAGGTGAGCGCGCCGTGCAGCGCGCCGGCGGCGCCGCCTTCCGACTGCATTTCGATGATGGTCGGCACCGCGCCCCATAAGTTGGGGCGGCCTTGCGCGGCCCATTCGTCCGCCCACTCGCCCATGGGGGAGGCGGGGGTGATGGGATAGATCGCGATCACCTCATTGCCAAGGTAGGCGATGCGGGCAACGGCTTCGTTGCCGTCGATGGTGAGCGTGGTTCTTGACGCTTTAGCGTCTTTAGAACCACGGCCTACCCCTTGCGGGTGGAGCGTGGTGGTCATGGCGGGATTTCTCAGGACACCTTCGCCTTCTATTCTAGACCCAGGCCGCGCAGACTGCCTCTTTCGAAGCGCGCGCGTTTCAGTCTTTGGACACGACCATTCGCGCGACGATCCAGCGTGCGGTCAACGCAGGTGGTCCGGCGCCTCGAGCGGGGTGCGGTGCGACTGATCGCTGTGCAGTTCAGGCTGATACCAACCCAGCTTTTCACGCAGCTTGACGACGTTGCCGACGATGATCAGCGTGGGCGCCTTGAGTCCCGCTTCATCGGCCAGCGCCGGCAGCGTGGTGAGGTCGCCTGTAATGACGCGCTGGGTGGGCAGCGTGCCATGCTGCACGATGGCCGCGGGGGTGTCGGGCGTGAGGCCGTGCTTGATCAGCGCCTCGCAGAGCAGCGGCAGGCCTTTCAGCCCCATGTAGATGACAATGGTCTGGTCTTTCCGCGCGATGCCTTCCCAGTTCATGTTGAAGGTATTTTCCTTCAGATGGCCGGTGACGAAGGCGACCGACTGCGCGTAGTCGCGGTGGGTGAGCGGGATGCCTGCGTAGGACGCCACGCCGGCGGCGGCGGTTATGCCGGGCACCACCTGGAACGGCACGCTGTGCTCGGCCAGGGTCTCGATTTCCTCGCCGCCCCGGCCGAAGATGAAGGGGTCGCCGCCCTTCAGGCGCAGCACGCGCTTGCCTTCCTTGGCCAGTCGCACCAGCAGCAGGTTGATTTCCTCCTGCGGCACCGCGTGGTCGTCGCGTTCCTTGCCGACGTAGATGCGATCGGCGTCGCGCCGGCACATGTCGAGGATGGGCTGCGAAACAAGCCGGTCATGCACGATGACGTCGGCCTGCTGCATCAGCCGCAGCGCGCGGAAGGTCAGCAGGTCGGGATTGCCCGGGCCGGCCCCGACCAGATACACCTCTCCGCGGCGGATGTCGTGTTCGGCGCCGTCCCTGATCATGGCATCGAGCTGTGACTCGGCCTCGACGTCGCGCCCGGAGAACACCATTTCGGCGACCGGCGAGAGAAACACCTTTTCCCAGAAAGCGCGCCGCTGTTCAGGCTTGATCGCCGCGCGCACGCGGTCCTTGTAGCGCGACGCCAGCGCGCTCAGGCGGCCATAGGCGGCTGGAATCAGGGTTTCCAGCCGCGCGCGCAGCATGCGCGCCAGCACCGGCGACTCGCCGCCGCTGGATACCGCCACCATGATCGGCGAGCGGTCGATGATCGACGGCAGGATGAAGCTGCACAGCGCGGGCTTGTCGGCCACATTGACCGGGATGTTGCGCGCGCGCGCCGCGTCAGCGACCACCTTGGCGCGGGACGCGTCATCCTCCACCACGATCACCAGATCCTTGCCCTCAAGCAACTCAGGCGTGAAGGCATCGGCCACCCGCTGTAGATGGTCGGCATGCGGCAGGCGCGCAAAGCCTTCGTGCAGCGCGGGCGCGGCAACCTCGACATGCGCGCCGGCGCGCAACAGCAGCTCAGCCTTGCGCGCGGCGGTTTCGGAGCCGCCCACCACCAGACAATGGCGGTCACGCAGGTCGAGGAAAATGGGCAGGTAATTCATGGGATTTACTCGGCGGGGGCGGCTTGGTCGTCAGGCTCGGCGGGGCCGTCTTCTGTCGAATAGGGTGGGATGAAAATGAAGCGCAGGTCGCCCGGGCTCATTTCGACGAAATCAAGCGTGACGCCCTGCAGGTAGGGTGTGCTGGAACTGGCGATCAGCAGCTCGACGCCGTTGACGATGAGTTGCTCGTCGGCCTCGCGCTCCTGGTCGAAGCCCATGCCGAAGTTCACGCTGCCATCGTCTTCCTGGTAGGCGGCGACGCGCAGCACCATGCCGTGAACATCGGGATTGTTGGCCGCGGCGCGAATCTGTTCGGCGGCGGCGTCGGTGATCTTGATCATGGAATGTCCCTTGTAAATCAAATTAATTAATCCGTGGCGCGCGCCTTGTGCGCGCGCACCTGCTTTAAAAACGGCGCGATCCAGCCCTGCGCGCCGGCGCCCCGGCGGTGCACGTAGCCGGCCAGCAGGTTGTGCCGCTGATAGCCGTCGTGCTGGCCATCGATGCCATGCCCGCGGGTTACTTGATACGCATACATGGAGTCGACAGGCAGATTTTCCAAACTCGAATAGTGAAATTCGTGCGCCGGGATGCTCGCCGTTTCCTGCCAGCGGTCGTCGCCTGTAGGCTGCAGCCGCGCATAGCCGCGGCCGACCGGACGTTCGTGCATCACGGTGTCGCCCGGCACCACGCCGACCATCTCCCGCGTCTGCCCCTGCCAGCTGAGGCGCCGTGACAGATACATCAGCCCGCCGCATTCAGCATAAGCGGGCAGCCCGGCTTCGATGGCACGGCGAATACTGGCGCGCAATGACGCGTTGGCTTCGAGCTCCGCCATGAACATTTCGGGGAAGCCGCCGCCAATGATGAGGCCATCAACCTCCGGCAGCGCCTGCGCATGCAGGGTATCGATGTCGACCAGCTCGACGTTCGCGGCACGCAAGGTGTCGAGATCCTCACTGTAGTAAAAGCTGAAAGCCTGATCGTGCGCGATGCCGATCCGTAACCGCTCGGCCGGGGTTTCCGCATCACGCGCCAGCGCGATGCTCAAATCCGGCGCGCTGTCGCCTATCGCCAGCAGGCGGTCGAGATCGACCTGCGCCGCCACCCGCTCGCCCACATGCTGAATCCGGGCGCGCGCGGCCCCCTGCTCGTTGGCCGGCACCAGGCCAAGATGGCGCTCTGCAATCTGCAGGCTGGCGTCGTGCTGGACCGCACCGATCACTTCGACGTCGGTGTAGTGCTCGATCACCGCGCGCAATTTGGACTCGTGGCGGCTCCCGCCGAGGTTGTTGAGGATCACGCCGGCAATGCGGATCTCCGGGTCGAATGCCTGGTAGCCCAGAATCAGCGGCGCCACCCCGCGCGTCATGCCACGGGCGTCGATCACCAGCACCACCGACGCACCCAGCAGCTTGGCGAGCGCCGCGTTGCTGTTGCTGCCGTCGAGATCGAGCCCGTCGTAGAGTCCCTTGTTGCCCTCGATCAGGCTGATGCGCGCACCGCTTGCCGCGCGGGCGAACTGCTGCTCGATTTCGTCACGCTGCATCATGTGGAAATCAAGGTTATAGCAGGGGCGCTGCGCCGCCATCCCCAGCCACAACGGATCGATGTAGTCGGGCCCCTTCTTGAAGGGCTGCACGGCATGGCCGCGCGCGTGCAGGGCCGCACACAACCCGAGCGTGAGCGTCGTCTTGCCGGATGATTTATGCGCGGCAGAAATGAAGACGCGGGGCATATGAGCCCCGCGCCGGGAAGAATCGTTCGAAGTGACTTGCGGGTTCATGCTGGCCAATCCCCAGCCAGGCGATCACCTGGCAGGTTCATGCGAATCAATGTTCCAGCTTGGCGACGGTGGCGTCGTCCAGGCTGGCCGGCAACAGGCGCAGCACCTTGATCGCGAAGATCGTCACCAGCAGCGTGATCGCCACTCCGCCGAGGCCGAGGAACAGTTCGGGCAGGCTGGGCGTGTAGCCGTGCACGACGCCATCATAAAAACTGCTTTTCTCGATCAGGCCGGGGAACATGTCGAGCGGGTAAGCCTGCGCACCGATGATGGTGACATACATCTGCGCCATGCCGCCCGCAATGACGAGGCCGCACGCAACCATGATCCAGGTGCGTTGTTTGCCGAGGCCGCTCAGCAGGATCACCAGCGGTGCCACGCAGCCGATGACGATCTGTCCCACCCAGAACAGGGTGGTGAAGATGCCGCCGTCCCGCAGGATGAAGGCTTCGACCCCGTGAAACTTGGCGAAGTAGAGATTGGTCAGATGGTGAACGACGACGAAATACAGCACCGCCGCGACAAACACCACGAGCAGGCCCTTCAGCCGCATCATCACGGCATCGCCCAAAGTCCGGCCCGTCCAGGCATAGGCTGCGGCCAGCACCATCAGGTAGATCGCGAGGCCATAGGCGAACGACATGATGATGAACATCGGCGCCAGCAGGGCAGTACCGTACAGTTCACGCGCGATCAGGAAGCCAAACAGCGAGCCGGTACCGGTCGTCAGCACCAGGCGCCAGATGAAGGCAGCGGTGCCCGCTGCTTTGGAGTAGGACTTGACGCTGCGGTCCAGCATGGTCCACAGGTAGATGCCCACCAGCCCGAAGAAGCCGGAATACAGGAACACATTCCAGGTGAACATCGACTTGAAGTTGAAGTGCGTCATCGCCACGATCAGGCGGTCGGAGCGACCCAGGTCGAGCACCAGCACCAGGAGACCGCCCAGCATCAAGGCCAGCGACAGGATCGCCGACAACGGCGCCAGCGGCTTGTACATCGGCTTGTTGAACACCGAGGCAATCGACGCGACGTTCAAGGCGCCGGAGGCTGCCACGATCAGGAACACTGCAAAGACGTGCGGCAGCCCCCAGACGATCTGGTTGTCCATTCCGGTCACGACGTGGCCGTAGTGGTGCATGGTATTCCAGGCCAGTGCGCCGAACAGGACGAAGAGGCCCAGGCCCCCGAACAGCAGCCAGTACTTCATGCTGCCGCCTTCTACTTCGCGGAAGGTAATGCTTGCCATGATGATTTAGATCCCGTGATAGTGAATGCCGAGGTTGAGATTCAGGTCGGCACGCACCTGCTTGGTCGGCTGTTCGCGCAAACGCTTCGAAATCTCGCTCTCGGGATCATTCATGTCGCCGAACAGCAAGGCGTTATGTCCGGCGGCGGTGCACGCTTCGGCACACGCCGTGTTGCCATCGCCACGATCAATTTTCTGCACGCACAGGGTGCACGACTCGACACAGCCGATGCCGCGCGGCACATCCGGCTTCTGCGTGTCGTTCAGCGGCTCATGCACCAGCGAACGCGCCTTGTAGGGACAGGCCATCATGCAATAGCGGCAGCCGATGCAGGTGTGACGGTTGACCAGCACGATGCCGTCGGCACGCTTGAACGATGCCCCGGTCGGGCAGACATCCACGCAGGGCGGCTCGGCGCAGTGCTGGCACATCATCGGCAGATTGGTTTCCGCCTGCGTCAGCGGATCCTGCAGTTCCAGCTTGCGGATCCACTGCGGCGCCTGCTTCGGATGCTGGCTTTCCGCCACCGGCGTCCAGCCGTTCTCGGTACTGCACGCAGTGACGCAGTCATCACAGCCGGTCGCGCACTTGGTCGCGTCGACCAGCATGCCCCAGCGCACGGCGCTGCTGGCGGGCTGCTCTTCGGGACGGCCATGCGCAATTTGATACAGCATCACGCCTGGCGCAATCGTCAGCCCCGCGGCGGTCGACGTGGCAACGCCGACAAAGCGACGACGCTCGGGTGATGCTGGCGCATGGTCGGACATCGGTTTCAGTTCACTCATTGGGCAACCCCAGCCATCTCTTCTACACTGACCTTGCTTGTCGCCTGGGCGGCGAGCGTGTGTTTGTAGTGTGCCGTTTCCGCATTCAACGGATGCATCGCCATCGAGCCTTGTGGCTTGGTCGAATGGCAGTCGAAGCAATCGATTTTCACCGCGGCATAACTATGGCAGCTCACGCAAAAGTCATCCTTGGCCGCCGCAACGCTTCCCGTTGTTTCGCTGGTGTGACAGCTGATGCACTCCTTGAGACTGTATTTCTTGGTGCGAATGCCCTCGATGACGGCCTCGTCGCGGTGATGTTTCAGCAGTTCCATGTGATTCCGCCGCATGAAATCGGTGTCTTCCACACACTGCTCGCCCTTGACGGCTTTCTGGATGGCCGGCGTGGGCGCACCGCTAGTCTTGGGCGGGGCGTCAGACCCGGCCCAGGCCAGAGCCGCCGTCGTCAGCACGACCGCACCCAGCGCCAGGAGGCGTTTCATTTTGCCCGCCACGCTTAGTCACCCATACCCATGATGATGTAGCCGGTCGGGCAGACGTCGGCACAAATATGGCAGCCGATGCACTTGCCGTAGTCGGTGTCGACGTAGCGGCCCACGGTGGGGTTGTCCTTCTTCTTCACCTTGAACACGGCGACCTGCGGGCAGTACACCACGCAGTTGTCGCATTCGAAGCACTGGCCGCACGACATGCAGCGTTTGGCTTCGTCGACGACGTCCTTGTCGGACAAGGCATGCAGACGCTCTTCGAAGTTGCCCAGCGCGCCTTCCTTGTCCAGCACCGTCACCTCGCGGATATGACGCGGCACGTTGGGGAAGTGGCCGAGGAACAGGTCGTCATGCGGGATGATGTGGCGTGCCGAACGGTCTTCAAAGTTGTGCAGGATGTCCTTGCGGTCATCGGTACCGCGGATCTGGCCCTTGACTTCCTTGTACTCATGGCCGGTCTCGAGCCACTTGCGGATTTCGTCGAAATGGTGAACGTCCACTTTCGGGCGCTTGTCGAGTTCGCGGCCTTTAAGGAAGGCATCGATGCCGTCCACGGCGATGGATGCGTGGCCGATTGCGGTGGTCAGCAGGTGCGGACGCAGCACGTCTCCGCCAACGAAGATGTGCTCTTTGCCGGGGAAACGGTAATTCTTGTCGGCTTTCATCAGGCCGTTGTTGTTGTTGAACTGCTCGAGGCCGGTGAAGTCGACGCCCTGGCCGATCGCGGAGACGATCAGGTCGGCCGGCAGGTCACGCTCGGTGCCTTCGACGATCTTGGTTTCCTTGCCTTCCATCACGAAGTCGGCGACGCGCAGCGCGGTGGCGCGGCCTTTGTCGTCGACGACCACGCCCACCGGGGTCACCCCGCCGATGATTTCGATGCCTTCTTGCTGGGCATGCTCGACTTCATGCTTGTTGGCGGCCATCTTGTCGATGGTCGAGCGCGACACCAGCACCACATCGGCGCCTTCACGGGCAGAGATCGAGGCAACGTCGGATGCCATGTGGCCGGCGATCACGGCCTCCGGGCGTTCATCCGCAGTACCCGATTTGGTCACATTGCCAAGACGGCGGGCGACGGTCGCCACGTCGATGGAGGTGTCGCCACCGCCGATCACCACCACGCGGTTGCCGACGTGCTGCAGGCGGCCTTCGTTGAAGGCGCGCAGGAACGCCACGGCGGTCACGCAGTTGGGCGCTTCGGCGCCGGGAACCGGCAGCGGACGGCCAGCCTGGGCGCCCATTGCCATGAAGATGGCGTCGAACTCCTTCTCGATCTCGTCGAAGGTCACGTCGGAACCGATGCGGGTCTTCAGGCGGGTTTCGACGCCCAAGTCGATGATGCGCTTGATTTCGGCATCAAGCATTTCGCGCGGGGTGCGGAAACCGGGAATGCCGTAACGCATCATGCCGCCGAGCTCTTCATGCTCGTCAAAAATGGTCACGCCATGGCCGCGCAGGCGCAGCTGGTACGCCGCAGCCAGACCGGCAGGGCCGGCACCAATGATGGCCACTTTCTTGCCACTTTCGGCTGCCGTGGACGTGTAGGTCATGTTGTTTTCAATGCCCCAGTCGCCCACGAAATGCTCGACTGCATTGATGCCGACATGATCTTCGACCATGTTGCGGTTACAGCCGGATTCGCACGGCGCCGGGCAAACACGGCCCATCACGCCGGGGAAGGGGTTGGCTTCGGTGACGCGACGGAACGCGTATTCCTGCCAGGTCACGCCTGCGGGCGGCTTCTCGATGCCGCGCACGATGTTGAGGTAGCCACGGATGTCTTCGCCAGCCGGGCAGGAGCCCTGGCACGGCGGTGTGGAAAGCATGTACTCCGGGCACTTGTGCGTCCAGCTCGACTGGAAAATCATGTCCTGAGAAGAGCGGAAACTCCCCTCTTTTTCGCCTTCCTTATAGCGACGCCATTCAATGCCTTCGGTTTTTGCTTTGTTCGTCGTGACAGCCATGTCGGTTCTCCTAACGCCTACGTTACTAAAGATAGTTAAATCGCAATCTTCCAGACCGGGTTCAGTCCAGCTTGATTGCCTTGCTAACCAATTGATGCACTCCGCCCACCATGCTCATGTTGAAGCCATACTTGGGCAATACCTTGGTGAACTGCGCCTTGCAGATGGCGCAGATCATGGCCATAAAATTGACCTGGTGTTCCTTGACTACATTATTGAGCGCGGTCGCACGCGGCAGGGCACCCTTCACCCGCACTTCCATCAGGTCGTCGGTCAGTACGCCGCCACCGCCACCACAGCAGAAGGTGGCCTCGCCTATCGTTTCGTCGGCCATGTCGTGAAAATTGTTCACCACCGACTTGATCAATTCACGCGGGATGGTGAACTGGCCACCGGGCTCGGTTCCCATACGGGATGCGCGCGCCACGTTGCAGGAGTCGTGATAGGTCACGACCAGGTCGTCGTTGGCGGACGGATCGACCTTGATCTTGCCGGACTTGATCAAGTCATTCGTCAACTCGCAAATGTGCTGCGGTTGCGGATAATCCGCGTTAAGTTGTTTTTGCAACTCAATCGAGAACGGATCATCACCGCCATAGCCAATTCCCGTCAGGGTGTTCCAGAAGCTGTATGCCACACGCCAGGCATGACCGCATTCACCGACCACAATTCGCGTGCAACCCAGTTCAAGCGCCGCATCGCGAATCCGCATGGCGACCTTGCGCATGCTCTCGTAATTGCCGTTGAACAGGCCGAAATTGCCGGCTTCTGAAGCGTGCGAAGACATTGTCCAGCTAATGCCCGCAGCATGGAAGACCTTGGCATAGCCCATCAGGGATTCCACATGAGGCTCGGCGAAGAAATCTGCGGATGGCGTAATCAGCAGCACTTCAGCACCCTTGACGTCAAGCGGAATTTTTACCGCAACGCCTGTGTCAGCTTCGATGTCTTCTTCCAGGCCTTCCAATGTGTCGATCAACGCAGGGCCAGGCAGGCCAAGATTGTTTCCGATCTTCTGGACCTTGCCCAGAATTTCGTTTGAATATTTTTGCCCCATGCCAACATGGTTCAGTATCTCGCGACCCGCCATGGTGATTTCAGCCGTGTCGATGCCATACGGACAGTAAACTGAACACCGACGGCATTCCGAGCACTGATGGTAATAGGTGTACCAGTCGTCAAGAATGTCCTTGGTTAAATCCTTGGCGCCCACCAATTTGGGGAACAATTTCCCCGCCGTAGTGAAATAACGCCGATAGACCTGACGCATCAGATCCTGACGCGCCACCGGCATGTTCTTGGGATCCGAGGTGCCCAAGTAATAATGGCACTTGTCCGTGCACGCGCCGCAGTGTACGCAGGCATCCAGAAAGACCTTCAATGAGCGATATTTACCCAGCAAGTCGCCCATCTTGTCGATTGCGCGCTCTTTCCAGTCTTCGCCCAGTTCATGCGGGTAGCCCAGGAAATCCTGAACTTTTTCTGGCGCAGGAAAGGTTTTGACATGCGACATGACGCCTTCCCGCAGCTTGGGGACTTCGATCTCGTCTTTTATTTCTGGAATGTGAAATTCAGCAATGGCCACGTGAGAATCCTTTATCCGTACTTATTGTTTGCTACTCAATGCCAACAAATCAATTGTTCTGATCGAGCCGTGCAGCCCACGCTGCCAGATGGCGTTTTTCACGCGGGTTGTCCACCTGGTTACGCGTAGGACTAAAAAACAAGCCCGGCGCATGGAGCAGTTTGCTGATCGGAAAAATCACCATCAGCAGCGCCACCAGCGCAAGGTGAACCAGCAGGGTCAGATCCTGCGGAAGCGGCTGCATATCGAGATACATCAAGCCCAGGAAAAAGGCCTTCAGTGCAACAATGTCGGTATGGACTACAAAGGTCATTAACATACCGGACAACCCGATCGCCAACAGCAGCACCAGCATCAGGTAGTCTGACGGGGTCGAAATGTAGCGGACCCGGTCGACCAGGAAACGCCGCGCCAGCAGACCTGCCATGCCAACCACCATCATGATGCTGGCGTATTTGCCGAAGGGCTGAACGATACCGACCCAGAACCAGACCGGCTCGGTGAAATAGCGCAAGTGACGCGCCAGTACCAGAAACAGCCCGAAATGGAACATCCAGCCAAACACCCATATCCATTTGTTGGCCTTGAACAGGGATTCGAACAGCACCACTTCCTTCGCCATCCGGTACGTCACACCCTTACGCGTTGTCGGCGCGGGGGTCGTCGGAATCTTCAGTGGCGCGGGGGTGCGGCTGTAGTCAAAAATCTTGTAGCCCAGGCCCACCACCAGCAGAAAAGTGGCGAAGTAGAACACCCCGGCATAAATCATCGTCACAGTAGACAAACCCATCTCCCAACAACGTTGTGTTTACGAATCAAACGCAAGCCTTGGCATAGCCCAGCCACATTCGATTGGGAAACACAGCCTGAAAATCGAAGCCGCCCCGAATAAACCCGGGGCGACCCGACAAGGTTACAACTTAAATACAGCCAGTCGGCTTGGGCAGGCCGGCGATCTTACAAGCCTGCTTGGCGGGGCCATAGGGGAACAACTCATACAGGTACTTGTTGTTGCCCTTCTCAGGCCCGAGCTTCTTGCCAATGGCCTTGGTCAGCACGCGGACCGCAGGCGCGATCTGGTATTCGGCATAATACTCACGCAGGAAATTGACCACTTCCCAGTGGCTGTCGGTCAGTTCGACCTTCTCTTCCACCGCCATGTACTTGGCAATGTCTTCGTTCCACTGCGACAAGTCGACCAGATAACCTTCTTCGTCAACTTCGACTTCCTTACCGGCGATGTTTACCATGGGCATATCAATACTCCTTTGATTTAAGTTACAGCCAAGACTGACAGTTGCTGTGCTCTGCGACCAGATCCACAAAACCGCCGTAATCCACGACATTGACTCCGTCCAGCACGCGCCCGGCCATGCCGCGCGCTGCCAGATCAGGACCGAGTGCGTAAATCTTGAGGTCAGCCGCTGCTGCCTGGATTTTCGCCGCCGCCACATTTCCGCTCGTCGCCGCGTACACCGCGTCTTCGATCAGCAATACAGCAGAACCTTTGGTGGCCATGCGCAGGCAGCTTTCCAGCGTGCTGCGCTCAGTGGCCGATTTGTTCACAATATGCAGCATGTCTATCCCCTTAGAAGCTGATCACGACGTCTTGCTCGGCCATGAGACTTGCCACCTCATCGACGGAGAGCACCGTCACATCCACAATCAGGTCATCCTCGGTCAGACCGCGTGCATCCAACGATGCCTGATCGACATAGAGCTTCTCGATGTCGTAACCTTCCAATGCACGGTAGGTCTTGGAGAAATCCTTGACTTCGATGCCCTTGGTGTCGATGCCCTTCATCAGCTGATAGATACCATCATCGGTAAACACCATGCTCACATCCTGATCGAAAGCAGCCGTAATCAGCACCACTTCCAGCCCTTCCAGCGCATACACGGTACCGTGCGGCGCCTTGCGGTTCAGGAACATGAATTTCTTGACGATGCCGGAGCCGTCTTCCATCTCATCCATATCGCTCATCTCGTTTCCTTAATCACCGAACGTCACGAGACGATCGTACTGAATACCCATCTCCACCAGTTGGCCCAGTCCCGAAATACGGAAGCCGGGTGCCAGCACATCATCGTTAATACCACGACGCTGCGCAGCAGCCACGCAGACGACCAGGTCGACCGCGTGCTCTTCAGCCAGCTTGGACCAGCGGCTGCTGACGTTGCGATCATCCTGCGGAGGCGTGGCCAAACGCGTGGAATTATTCACACCGTCATGGTAGAAAAAAACACGCGGCACTTTGTGCCCTTTCTCGATCGCCGTACGGGCGAAGAGATAGGCAGTGTCGCTGGCCTGATGGGTATAAGGCCCTTCGTTTACAAGAATACCGAATTCCATTTGTCTATCTCGAACTCCGAAAAATCCAGCCATTGTTGTCACACTTGCCACCCGTCACGGGGGAACCGCGACGGGGCACCCCTATTAGAAGCGGATGTGAGCAGAAGCGTTCAGGTTGGCACGACCGCCACGCCAGTTATCGATGTGATACTTGGTGAAGGGCAGACCGGTCTTTTCGAAGAATGCGGGCCAACCAATACGGTCGATCCAGTCGATCATGCGCTCCCAAGGCTTACCGTCTTCCTTGTAGGTGGCGAGGATCTTCTTGACCACCTCACTCACTTCCGGCCAACGCGGTGCGTTGTTCGGCAGGCCGGCAGCGACCAGCTTGTGGAAGGTCGGCTTGGAACGGGCGTTGGAGTTCTTGCCGCCCACCCAGATCGCAATCTTGGAATGCTCGGGATCGTTGATCTGCATCGGCGGGCAGGGTGGGAAGCAGGCGCCGCAGCAGATGCATTTCTTTTCGTCGACTTCCAGTGAGGGCTTGCCGTTCACCAGGGCGGGGCGGATCGCAGCCACGGGGCAACGTGCCACGACGGAGGGACGCTCACACACGTTGGCAACCAGATCGTGGTTGATCTTCGGCGGCTTGGTGTGCTGGACGATGATCGCGATGTCAGCCTGGCCGCCGCAGTTGATTTCGCAGCAGGAGGTGGACAGCTTGACGCGGTTGGGCATCTCGCACTTGACGAAGTCGTCGTACAGCTCGTCCATCAGCGCCTTCACCACGCCAGAGGCGTCGGTTGCAGGAATGTCGCAATGCAGCCAGCCCTGAGTGTGCGCAATCATGGACACCGAGTTGGCGGTACCACCGATGGGATAACCCTTGTCGTTCAGCGCCTTGATCAGCGGCTCGACCTTGGAACCATCCGTGATCATGTACTCGATATTGGAACGTGCGGTGAAACGCACGAAGCCGTCGGCATACTGGTCGGCAATGTCGGCCAGTTCGCGGATCGTGTAATGGTCCATCTGACGCTGGGTACCGGCCTTGACCGTCCAGATTTCGTCGCCGGACTCAGCGCGGTGATAAAGGACACCCGGCTTCGGATGGCTGTGGAATGCCCACTTGCCATAGTTTTTCACCATCACGGGGTGCATGTAGGGCATCGGATCCGGTGCGCCGGACTCGATAGGCGGACGTAGTTCTGCCATGTTTTATCTCCAACTGATTTATACACGGGTCCCGGCTCGCGCCGGATCCCGGGGTAAGCAAAAAATTAGGCGGCGGACTGCTTGTGCTCGTTCCACTTCTCGACTTGCTCGTCCCAATCGTCGGCGCGGAAGTAGGGGTTGGAACGCGGCTCTTTGATCATGTTGGGATCAACCGGAATATCCAGACCTTCGAGGAAGTTTGTCAGGCCGATACGCTCGATCATTTCACCGGTACGCTCGTGCTCCAGCGCGTTTTCCGCGAAGAAGTCGAGAATGTTGCGGGCCAGTTCGTTCAGCTTCTCGAAGTCCTCGTCGGACTCCAGCTTCATGAACGGAATCACCACGGTACCCATGGTCGCGCCGATTTTCAGCACGCCCTTGCCGCCCACCAGGATGGACACGCCTTTGTCGCTACCGGGCAACAGGCCACCGGGGATGACGTTCAGGCAATGCATGCAGCGCACGCAGTTCTTGTTGTCGATGCACAAGGTGTTACCGTCGCCCAGGCTGGCGGCAGACACGTTTGCGCTGGCCTCGAACTTGTCGCTGGAGACCAGGGTGATGGCCTTGGTCGGGCACTTGCTGATCACGTCATTGACGAGATCGTTCATGCCGTGGGCCTTGTAATAGTCCTGAACCTGCGCTTCGTTGACGCGGATGTTGTCGCGCCAGGTGCCGATGGTGGCCATGTCGGAACGCTGGATGGCGTTGACGCAGTCGTTCGGGCAGCCGGAGAACTTGAACTTGAACTTGTACGGCAGGGACGGACGGTGCATGTCGTCCAGGTTGTTGTTGATGACGGTACGCAGCGCCTTGGCTTCGTCGTAGCAGGACATTTCGCAACGGGCAGCACCGACACAGGACATCGAAGTGCGCAGCGCGGGGCCCGCGCCGCCGAGGTCGAAGCCCATTTCGTTGAATTCGTCGAAGGCGCGCTGAACGTCAGCAGTCTTGATGCCTTGCATCATGATGTCGCCGGACTGGCCGTGGAATGCGATCAGACCCGAACCACCGGTTGCCGACCAGACATCGCACATCTTGCGCAGCAGGTCAGAGGTGTAATGCATGCCAGCGGGCGGCTGGATGCGCAGGGTGTGAAATTCAGCCGCCTCGGGGAACAGCGGCTTGTTGTTTTCGTCCTTCAGCTCGGTGAAGCGGGGGATCACGCCACCACCGTAGCCGAACACACCAACCGTACCGCCCTTCCAGTAACCCATCTTGGTCTGATAAGACGTCTCCAGCTGACCCATCAGGTCAACCATCATGTCGTTTTCTTTGGCCAGACGCTTGAGGCCGGTCACGAAGCTGGGCCACGGGCCTTTCTCGAGTTCGTCCAGATTGGGCGTATCAATCATTTGCTTTGCCATTATCTTCTCTCCTAGAAAATTTCGAAATGCCCGCTCAGCAGACAGCTCAACGGTATATCAGCATCTTATTGGCTGGGCCGCCGCGCCACCATCATTCTCATGGGTAAATCGTGTACGCCCTACAGGTAGTCCTGTACCTACCCATATGGCGTATACGGCAATCCCCAACGCGGTAATGTCCCATACCTGCAAAGAGTGAGACATTACGTGCCCGCCACAGGAACGCATAAGAATATTAAAATATTGTTGCGAACGCAAGCCCATGCGCAGATCAGGGTTGAAATGCCGAGTCACACCCTCATTGAAATGCAGTAACCATGCAATAACTGAGGTGGGTTGCCCTGGCAGCGACATCCCGATCAAGTTATTGCCACACCACGGATTAACCACGGATTAACCACGGATTAAGTTTACATGCCAGAAATTACGCCCCTAGACAAGATGCGCCTGCCGTTCGGCGGCCAGGAAATCGAGTTCCAACACCTGACCCACGAGTCGGGCGGGGTGCCGTTTCTACGCATCCGTATCCGCGAGAGCAAGCGCTTCACCATTTTCGACGTCGACCCGGTCAGCGCGCAGAAATGGGCCGACCTGATGCAGGCATGGGCCAAGGACCATGCCGGGGATGCGCCATGACCTGGGACTGGCCTGAAAACAAGCCAGAGGTGTACACGCCCCGCATGATCGATCTGCAGTTCGATCTGGTCGGCACGACCATCCCGGCCGAGAATGCGCAATTGCTGGCCGGCGCGCTGCAGCGCCTGCTGCCGTGGCTGGGCGAGAATGCCGGCACCGGCATCCAGCACCTGAAGGGCGCGGAAACCAATCGGGGCGATGCCACGCTCAACATCAACCGGCGCACCAAATTATTCCTGCGCGTGCCCAAGGCACGGGTAGAAGACATGCAGCACCTGGTCGGGCAGACGCTCGATCTGGCGGGTCACGCCCTGCAGATCGGCCGCTTCAAGACCCGTGAATTCACTCCGTTTGCCAATATTTACGCCCACTTCGTTGACACCGGCAGCGCCACTGAAGAACAATTCGTGCAGGATGTGATGCTCGAACTGGACGGCCACTTCCTGCTGCGTTGCGGGTTTATCTGCGGCAAGCCGCAAATCCTGCAAAGCGCATCTGGCCCGCTGCATGGCTTCAGTCTGATGCTGCACGACGTGCCGCCGCACAAGTCCCTGCAACTGCAGGACGAAGGCATGGGGCGCAACCGTTTGTTAGGCTGCGGGATTTTCATCCCGCATAAATCCATCGCGCCGGTCGCCCCGGCGAATCATTGAAACCAACCTGAAAGGAGAAAGCATGTCTTATGTTGTAAATGGTGAAGAGCTCGAAACCGGTGAAGAGAACTTCCTGCTGGAAGCTAATTTCAGCGACGACGTTCCCCCGGTCATCGCCGAGGCTGAAAAAATCTCGCTGACCGACGAGCACTGGCAGGTCATCAACTACCTGCGTGAAAAATACAAGGAAGACGGCCAGACCCCGAACTTCCGCAACATGGTTGCTGAACTCGACGAAATGCACGAAGGCGTGGACTGGAAGAAGAAGCTGTATGAGCTGTTCCCCAACATGCCTGCTCGCCAGGGCTGCCGCGTCGCAGGCCTGCCCAAGCCTTTCGGCAAGGGCGGCTACTGATTCAAGCAATAAGCGGTAATCAGTAAACAGTAAACAGTCGTTGAGCGGGCAGCGTGGCGTTCGTCACACTGCCCGCTTCAACTTGCAGTTCACCTCTCACGGGGCCATTCATGTTTTCCAATACTCTCGTTACCACTGAAGACCTGGCCGCCCATCTGGACGATCCGAACTGGGTCATTCTGGACTGCCGCTTCACCCTCACCGACACCGGGGCGGGTCGTCAGGCTTACGAGAAAGCACACATTCCGGGTGCGCGTTATGTGCATCTGGACGACGACCTTTCCGCGCCCGTCGGCGAAACCACGGGGCGACACCCGCTGCCCGATCCCCGCGTGCTGGCCGAAAAGCTCAGCACGTGGGGCATCGGCGTCAACAAGCAGGTGGTGGTGTACGACGACAGCCATGGCGCCATGGCCGTCCGGCTGTGGTGGATGATGCGCTGGCTCGGCCACCCGGGCGCCGCCCTGCTGGATGGCGGCTACCCGAAATGGCTGCGCGAAAATCGCCCGGTCGACGCCGACATCCCCGCGCCGCACAAGGCGGCCTGCGCCTGCCTCCCCGAGCCCAGCCAGATCGTGACGGCAGACGAAGTGCTGCGCGCATCGCAGACCGGTGAGCAACTCATCATCGACGCGCGTCCCGACCGCCGCTTCTCCGGCGAAGTCGAGCCGCTCGATCCGGTGGCCGGACACGTGCCCGGCGCGATCAACTGGCCGTTCGACGAAAACCTCGATGTGGACGGCACCTTTCTGCCCCCCGAGGCGCTGCGCGAGAACTACCAGGCACTGCTGAAAGGCAAGCCGACCTGGCAGGCCATCCACATGTGCGGCTCCGGTGTCACCGCCTGCCACAACATTCTGGCGATGGAAATCGCCGGCCTCCCCGGTTCACGGCTTTACCCCGGCTCATGGAGCGAGTGGATCACCGATCCCGCCCGCCCCGTCGCCACTGGAGACGTCGCCTAGGCGACTCAAGGAGAACACTCATGGCCATGCCTATCCGCGTTAAAACCATCTGGTTCAAGAAGGACGGCGAGCGCACCGCCGAGGAAATCGCCGGTGCCGTCGCCACCACAGCCTGGCGCGTCGCCGATAAAGCGATCGACAATCTGGGGCGCGAGAACTACGACATCATCACCCCCGATCGCGGCTTCAAACTGATCGCCGAATTCCTCGCCTTTCTGGTGCATTACTGCGACCGCATGGCGTATGCGACCCTTCCGCCGGAACGCCGCGCCGCGGTGCTTCAGGCCGTCAGCAACCGCCTGGCCGAAGTGATGGAGCTGAACGTGCGCGAAGTCGTGGGCAAGGATGACCCACGCAACTACAAACAGGAATTCATCGATTTCCTCAACCGCCGGTTTGCCGATTACGCCGCATTCGAATTTCCAGACGACGACAAGGCCAGCTTCCCGGCATTGCGCTTCCTCGGCCTGCAAATCCGCGAGGAGATGGGCGACGACGACAAGACCTGGGTCATGGACCAGATCATGGACATCGAAATGCCAGAAATGATGGGCACGGTGCGCAAGAGCTTCAAGGGTCTCCTGTCCGATGCACCGGTCAAGCGCGGCTTCGGTTCGCCCGACATGCTGCCGCCCGAGTAAGGCGCGGCATGGCGAATTCGCCTTTCGATCTGACGAACGAAACCGGCTACCGAGCCTGGCGCGATGCCAGGCTCGCGGCCTACCCGCGCAGCGTCGACGAGCTGATCGTGCCGCTGATCGATCCGCGCCACCTCACGCCGGCCGAAGTCGACGCGCTCGAAGCACGCTGCACGCGTGCCAACATGGCGATCTACAGCGCGCCGCACCTGCCCGCCGCCGACAAATCGATTCCCAAGCAGCTAGGCCAGCAGCTCGGCCTGGTCCGTCTGGAGGGCAACTACCTCGCCGACGAGGATGGCCTGTCGAGCATCACCCCGGCAGGCGCGGCAGGCAACGCGCGCGGCGACTTCATCCCCTACACCCACAAGCCGATCAACTGGCACACCGACGGTTACTACAACGCGCTCGATCGTCGCATCCTGGGCATGACGCTGCACTGCGCGCAGGATGCCGAGTCCGGCGGCGAGAACGCGCTGCTCGACCACGAGATCACCTATATCCAGCTGCGCGACGCCAACCCCGATTACGTCGCCGCGCTGATGCGACCCGACGCGATGACCATCCCCGCGCGCATGGACGAAGACAACGTCGCCCGCCCGGAACAGGGCGGCCCGGTGTTCGCGGTCGACCCTGAACAGGGCTTCCTGACCATGCGCTATACCGCGCGCACCCGCTCGATCGTGTGGAAGGACGACGCCATCACGCAAGCTGCGGTCAAGACTCTGGCCGACATCCTCGCCGGCTCGGAGTACATTCTCACTGCGCGTCTCGCCCCCGGCATGGGCCTCGTCTGCAACAACGTCCTGCATACCCGCAGCGCGTTTTACGATTCGCCCGAGCACCGCCGCCTGCTCTATCGCGGGCGTTATTACGACCGCCTGAACTTCACCGCGCACGCAGCTTAGGCGGCGGGTAAAGTAAAATAGCGGTCTTCTTTTCGGCCATCTGCCGTCATGCAGCTTCTCACCCTCGGAGTCAATCACCACACTGCGCCCCTCGCGATCCGTGAGCAGGTGGCGTTCGGCCCCGAAAAACTGGTGCAGGCGCTGCATGAACTGACGCAGAGCCGGCGCGCGTCCGAAGTTGCCATCCTGTCGACCTGCAACCGCACCGAGCTGTACGTCAACACGCCCTCGCCCGACGACGTGGCGCAGTGGCTGTCCGATTTCCACCATATCGACCATCGCGAACTCGCACCCTACCTGTATGCGCTGCCGCGTGAACAGGCCGCGCAGCATGCCTTCCGCGTCGCTGCCGGACTCGACTCCATGGTGCTCGGGGAAACCCAGATCCTCGGGCAGATGAAGCAGGCGGCGCAAACCGCCGAGGAAGCCGGCACCCTCGGTCTTTTGCTGCACAAGCTTTTCCAGCGCACCTTCTCGGTCGCCAAGGAAGTGCGAACCAGCACCGAAATCGGCGCCAACTCGGTATCGATGGCCGCTGCCGCGGTGCGGCTGGCCGAGCGCATTTTCCCCAGCATCAAGGAGCAGGCCTGCCTGTTCATCGGCGCCGGCGAGATGATCGAGCTGTGCATCACCCACTTTGCCGCGCAACACCCGTGCCGCATGACCGTCGCCAACCGCACCGCCGAACGCGCCCGTCCGCTGGCCGAGCGCTTCGGCGCCGCGGTGATTCCACTCACCGCGCTGCCCGACGAACTGCCCGCCTATGACATCATCATCACCTCCACCGCAAGCCCGTTGCCGATCCTCGGCAAGGGCATGCTGGAGCGCGCCATTAAACAACGCCGACACCGCCCGATTTTCATCGTCGACCTCGCCGTGCCGCGCGACGTCGAAGCCGAAGTCGCCGACATGAACGACGTTTTTTTATACAGCGTGGACGACCTCGGCCAGGTGGTGCGCGAAGGCATGGACAACCGGGTGGCGCAGGTGGCCCAGGCCGAAGCCATCATCGAAACCAGCGTGGAGAGCTTCGTCCACTGGATGGAGGGCCGCGAGCTGGTGCCGGTGATCCGGAGCCTGCGCGACAGCGCCGAGCGCCACCGCCGCCACGAAATCGAAAAGGCCGAGAAGGCGCTGGCGCGCGGCGACGACCCGCGTGCGGTGCTCGACGCAATGAGCCACGCATTGTCCAACAAGCTGCTGCACGCGCCGACCCACGCGCTCAGCCACGCCACGCGCGACGAGCGCGAGCAGATCGCACGCCTGATCAGCCAGCTCTACGGGCTGCACCAGGAATGAAGCCCTCCCTGGCGGACAAGCTCGCTCGCGCCGACGAGCGGCTGGAGGAACTCGACGCCCTGCTGTCGCAGCCGGAAATCGCCGGGGACATGGACCGCTACCGCAAGCTCACGCGCGAGCATGCCGACCTCACCCCGGTGGTCGCGCTTTACCGCCAATACAAACAGGTTGAAGCGGACCAGCAATCCGCCCGCGGCATGCTCGACGACCCCGACATGCACGAGCTCGCCGAAGCCGAACTGGCTGACTGCAAGACTAAGATCGAGCGGCTGGAAACCGAACTGCAGACCGCGCTGTTGCCGCGCGACCCCAACGACGAGCGCAACACCTTCCTGGAAATCCGTGCCGGCACCGGCGGCGACGAATCGGCGCTGTTTGCCGGCAACCTCTTGCGCATGTATACCCGCTACGCCGAACGCCGCGGCTGGAAAGCGGAAATCGTGTCGGAAAATCCCGGCGAAGTCGGCGGCTACAAGGAAGTCATCATCCGCATCGTCGGCCACGGCGCCTATTCGCGGCTGAAATTCGAATCCGGCGGCCACCGCGTGCAGCGCGTGCCGGAAACCGAGTCGCAGGGGCGCATCCACACCTCGGCCTGCACCGTGGCGGTGATGCCCGAAGCCGACGAGGTCGGCGAAATCGACATCAACCCGGCGGACCTCAGGGTCGACACCTACCGCGCGTCCGGCGCCGGCGGCCAGCACATCAACAAGACCGATTCGGCGGTGCGCATCACCCACCTGCCCACCGGGCTGGTGGTGGAATGCCAGGACGACCGCTCGCAGCACAAGAACCGCGCGCAGGCGATGAGCGTGCTGGCGGCGCGCCTGAAGGACCGCGAACTCCAGGCGCAGCACGCCGCCGAGGCGAGCACCCGCAAGAGCCTGGTCGGCACCGGCGACCGCTCCGACCGCATCCGCACCTACAACTTTCCGCAGGGGCGCATCACCGACCACCGCATCAATCTCACGCTCTACAAGATCGACGCGATGATGGACGGCGACCTCACCGAACTGCTCGACGCGCTGGCGGCCGAGCATCAGGCCGAACTGCTGGCGACGCTTTCGGGTGAGGGATAAAGCGTGAGCACCCTGACGGGCATAAAGCGTGAGGCGGCGACGGTCGCCGGCCTGCTCGACGACGCCACCGCCCGCATCGCAGCCGCGCTCGGCCTTGCGCGCCGTGACGCACGGCTCGATGCCCGTGTCCTCGCCGCGCATGTTTTGGGGGTGGACGCCGCCTGGCTGATCGCGCATGACACCGACCCGCTGAGCGACACGCGCGTCGCAGCGTTTGACGCTCTGTTGGCGCAACGGCTGGAGGGTATGCCCATCGCCTATCTTGTCGGCACGCGCGAGTTTTACGGCCGCCCTTTTCTGGTCTCGCCCGACGTCCTGATTCCACGCCCCGATACCGAACTGCTGGTCGAACGGGCATTGGCATGCATCCCGCCCGATCAGGTCCCCGATCAGGCCGTGACGGTGCTCGATTTGGGAACCGGCAGCGGCTGCATCGCCATCACCCTCGCCCTGGAGCGTCCGCTCGCACGGGTCACAGCGGTGGACCGTTCACCGGCGGCACTAGCCATGGCACAACGCAACGCCGACATCCTCAACGCCCGTGTCGAGTTTCTGACCAGCGACTGGTTCGCCGCGTTTATACCCCCCAAGGTGCCTGCCGGCCGGCGTTTCGATCTCATCGTCAGCAACCCGCCCTACATCGCCGCCACCGATCCCCATCTGGCGCGTGGCGACGTGCGTTTCGAACCCCTGCCCGCGCTGGCCGCCGGCCGGGATGGCCTCGACGACCTGCGCCGCCTGACCCGCGCCGCCTGCGCCCACCTCAGGCCGGGCGGGGTGCTGCTGCTGGAACACGGCTATGACCAGTCGGACGCCGTCCAGGCCATGCTGCGGGAGAGCGGGATTCGCCACCCGCAAAGCTGGGCCGACCTGTCTGGTATCCTGCGCGTCAGTGGCGGGGAAGTGTCGGAATAATTTACACTTCCAGCATAGCCAAGGGACACCACGCACGGCGGATGCCCAGAAACACGGGGCTTCCAAGCCGATGGCCTATGGACTGGTGTGATTCTTGCTATAACATCCGTACTTAGCAATAAAACGATTATCGAGGCTTGCCATGTCTGACCACACATCCAACACTCAAGACACCCCGCCCGACGTTTCACAAGACGATTCGATCGATCATTCCCGCCGCAAACTGACCGGCGCCGCGCTCGGCGTATCCGCGGTTTTCACGCTGGCCAGCCGCCCGGTCTGGGCCAACCAGTGCAGCATTTCAGGCATGGCTTCCGGCAACCTCTCCCAACCGCAAGAGACCTGCGAAGGCTGCACCCCCGGATACTGGAAGGTGTGCCAGCACCTGGACTCATGGTCCGGCTTCCAGACGACCGATACCTTCAACAGCGTTTTCGGCGTCACCCAGTATGTGGACTGCAAAGGCACGCCCTATACCTTGCTGGATGTCATGTACCTGAATGGCGGCGGCTATGTCTGCGGCCTTGAACCCGAAGGCACTGTCAGCTTCTTAGGATTGGCTGGCAAGGATAAAAATAAGGACAAAGACAAGCCGGTGAAAGTTACAGACAATGGCAGCAACCAGGATGCCCATCCGGACGGTGCGCCCGCCAATTGCACGAGCGGTAACGCCTTCGGCGACCTGGGCGGCGATCCCATCTCCCCGAACCTGGGCTTTCACGCAGTCGCCGCCTTGCTCAATGCTGCGCATAGCAGCGTGAACTACGGCTACACGCCTGGCGAAATCCTTGACTTGTTCAAGAACAATTACCAGACCAATCCAGAGGCGTTGAAGAACTCGCTTGCCATGCTGAATGAGCGTGTCTGTCCGCTGAACTGATGCGATGACGCGTGTTTTACCGCTGCCGACACGTCTGCTGAAAAACTGGGGGGAGGAAGCGGTCGTCTACGATGCAGCGTCGGGCGACACCCACTACCTGAAGCCGCTGACGCTGGCGTTGTATCAGGTCTGTCGTGACCATCCCGGTTATACCTCGACCGAGATCGCCGCCGAACTGGCCACCCGCCTCTGCGAGGCGAATACGCCGCAACTGCGCGAACTGACTGAAGAGACGCTCACCAGTCTACGCAAAATCAGCCTGCTGGAACTCGGATGAAACTGCTGCAACTGCCTCGTCCCGAGTTGCGGCGCCAACTGGCTGGCGCCGGCATCTGGCTGCGAACCGGGCCATTTTCGCTCAGACTGCGATCGCGCTTCCCCTCCGTGGCAGAAGGTCTGGCTGAACTTTACGGCCAGTTCGAAGTGCGCAACGCCCACGAGGCCTTTGCCGACTTCCACGTGTCGGTGAACCCGCCTGCCAACCTGCGCCGCTGGCTGCGTCCCCAGGCGGCATTTTCGTTCGACGGCATGCAGCCTTTCAAGCCGCTGCCGCGCGACCAGGCGTTTCCGATGCTGGAATGGGGGCTCAACTGGTGCGTGTCGACGCAAGCGCATCAGTACCTGATCATTCACGCGGCCGTGGTCGAAAAGAATGGCCTGGCGGCGATCCTGCCGGCGCCGCCAGGCTCCGGCAAAAGCACGCTGGCGGCCGGGCTGGTGTTGTCTGGCTGGCGCCTGCTCTCGGACGAACTCACCCTGATCGACCGCAGGACCGGCCTGATCCAACCGCTGCCACGGCCCGTCAGCCTGAAGAACAAGTCGATCGACGTCATTCGCCAGTTCGCCCCTGACGTCCACATCAACCGCGCCTCGCACGACACCGTCAAGGGCACGGTGGCGCATATGCGGCCGCCCCGCGACAGCGTGCGGCGCCAACATGAAACAGCGCGCCCCGGCTGGGTGATTTTCCCCAAATGGGAAGCCGGCGTGGCGGCCACCCTGACCTCGCGTTCGCGGGCGCAGACCTTCATGTTCCTGGCACAAAATGCATTCAACTACAGCCACCTCGGGGCGGATGGCTTTCGTGTCGGCACCACGCTGATTGACCAGACGGACTGTTACGATTTCCACTACGGCGCATTGGACGAGGCCATTGCCACGTTCGATCGTCTGGTCGAGCGCCCCACGTCCTGAAGCCATGAAGCCCCTATCCCGCAATCTGCTTCCCCGCACCCTGCGCTCGCCCGATATCGTCGCCCACTTTTCCATGAGCGAATGGGACATGCTGGTACGCCAGGCCCGGGCGGCTGGACTGCTGGCACGCCTGGCGCACCGCTTTTGCCAGCACGGGCTGACGGCTGCCATCCCGGCGGTGGCGCGCTGGCATTTCGACGCCGCCGAGACGCTGGCGGACAAGCAGCAAACGGCCGTGCGCTGGGAACTGCAACAGCTTCGCGCCGCGCTGGTCGATCTCGGCGGTCCGCTGATCGTGCTCAAGGGGGCGGCCTACGTCGCAGCCAACCTGCCCGCCGCGGCGGGACGGCTGTTCAACGACATCGACATCCTGGTGCCGCGCGAACGGCTGAAGCAGGCCGAATCCTCGCTCATGCTGGCGGGCTGGCATGCCACCGGCCTGTCGGAATACGACAAGCGCTACTACCGACGCTGGATGCACGAGATCCCCCCGATGCAGCACGTCCAGCGCGCCACCGTGATCGACGTGCATCACGCGATTCTGCCCGACACCGCACGCTACCACCCGGATTCCGCCAAGCTGCGCAGCCGCGCCGTCGCGGTGGAAGGCCTGCCCGGCATCCATGCGCTGGCGGCGGAAGATCGCATCCTGCACTCGGCCACGCACTTGTTCCACGACGGCGAACTGCCGCACGGCCTGCGCGATCTGACCGACCTCGATCTGCTGCTGCGCGACGCTGCGCTCGATCACCATTTCTGGCCGCGCCTGACTGCACGCGCCGACGAACTGCAACTGAGCCGCTCGCTGTTCTATGCCCTGCGTTATCTGCGCCATTTCCTCGATACGCCAGTTCCCGACGACGTCATGATCACCCTGGACATCGCCGCCCCCAATCGAGTCACCCTCGCGCTGATGGACCGCATCTTCAGCCGCGTGCTCGCCCCCGACCATGCGAGCTGTGCGGACAGCTTCACCCCGGCTGCACGCCTGGCCGCCTTCGTGCGCGCCCACTGGTTGCGCATGCCCGCGCATCTGCTGATTCCGCATCTGTTTCACAAGGCTTTCATCAGCCCTTATCAACGCACGCCCAAACCGGCTTGACGCGGGACGCGGCGTGCGTATAATTTCCGAGTATTCCACTCAAGTATTGTTCAGGAGCCACAGATGACCGCGCTAGACCGCATTCGTGACCAAGTCACCACCAACACCGTCGTGCTGTACATGAAGGGCACGCCCCAGTTTCCGCAGTGCGGCTTTTCGTCGCGCGCGGCGCAAGTGCTGCAGGCCTGCGGCGTGAATGACTTTCTAGCGGTCAACGTGCTGGCCGACCCGGAAATTTTCGAAAACCTGAAGTACTACGCCAACTGGCCGACTTTCCCGCAGCTCTATGTCAAGGGCGAACTGGTCGGCGGCTGCGACATCATGATCGAGATGTACCAGAAGGGTGAAATGCAGAAATTGCTGGAAGAGGCGAAGGCCGCCTGACACCGCGCCCCGACCCCAAAAAAGCCGACTTTGTGTCGGCTTTTTTGTTGCTGCTTCAAGTGCACACCTGGACGATCATCTGGTTTCATCCGCCTCGGGCACGGCATCCATTCCCAGTTCGTGAATCTTGCGCGTCAGGGTATTGCGCCCCCAGCCGAGCAGGTGCGCGGCCTCGATGCGGCGCCCACCGGTATGGCGCAGCGCCACTTCGATCAGCGTCTTCTCGTAGGCCTGGGTGAGTTCGTCGAGAATCGCCGCCTCGCCGCGCGCCAGCCGTGCGCCCGCCTCGGCCGCCAGGCTTTGCAGCCAGTCGCCGCCTGCCGCCTCGGCCGGCCCCTGCATGAGGTCGGCCGGCAGGTCGCTCACCTCGACCACCTGGCCGGGCGCCATCACGGTCAGGTAATGGCAGACGTTTTCGAGCTGGCGCACGTTGCCGCTCCACGACAGGTTGACCAGCGTCTTCATCGCGGCCTCCGACACGCCCTTGGCCTCCATCCCTAGTTCGCGCGCACTCTTCTGCATGAAATGGCGCACCAGCAGCGGGATGTCCTCGCGCCGCTCGCGCAGCGCCGGCAGCCGCAGGCGGATGACGTTCAAGCGATGGAACAGGTCCTCGCGGAACAGGCCTTCGCGCACCCGCACCTCCAGATCCTGGTGGGTGGCGGCGATCACCCGCACGTTGACCTTGATCGGCGTGTGCCCGCCGACGCGATAGAACTGGCCGTCGGAGAGCACGCGCAGCAAGCGGGTCTGCAGCTCGGACGGCATGTCGCCGATCTCGTCGAGGAACAGGGTGCCGCCGTCAGCCTGCTCGAAGCGGCCGCGCCGCTGCGCGGCGGCGCCGGTGAAGGCGCCGCGCTCATGGCCAAACAGTTCGGACTCCAGCAGGTCCTTGGGAATGGCCGCGGTGTTGAGCGCGATGAACGGCCCGGTCGCGCGGGGGCTGTGGCGATGCAGCGCACGCGCGACCAGTTCCTTGCCGCTGCCCGATTCGCCGGTGATGAGCACGGTGGCGTGCGACTGGCTCAGCCTGCCGATGGCGCGGAACACTTCCTGCATCGCGGGTGCCTGACCGAGCATTTCGGTCATCGGCGCCTCGCTCGGCGCCGGGGTGTCGCGGCTGGCATTTTCGGCCAGCGCGCGGCGCACCAGTTCCAGCGCCTGATCGACGTCGAAGGGCTTGGGCAGGTATTCGAAGGCGCCGCCCTGGAAGGCCGCCACCGCGCTGTCGAGGTCGGAATACGCGGTCATGATGATGACCGGCACCTTGGGCAGACGCTCTTTCAGCGCCTGCAGCAGCTCCAGGCCGGAGACGCCCGGCATGCGGATGTCGGACAGCACCACGGCAGGCAGGCTGCGCTCGAGCTCACGCAGCGCATCGCTGGCCGAACTGAAGGTCATGCACGGAATATCATCGCGCAGCAGCGCTTTTTCCAGGACCCAGCGGATGGAGCGGTCGTCGTCGATGATCCAGACACAGCTTGGTTTCGGCATGATGTTCAAGTAGGCAAGGGAAGAAAAATCGAAAACACGGTATGGCCGGGGCGGCTTTCGCAGTCGATGGTGCCGTGGTTTTGCGCAATCAGCGTCTGCGCAACGGCCAGCCCGAGCCCGCTGCCGCCTTCGCGCCCGGATACCAGCGGATAGAAAATCTGTTCGTGGATGTCCTCGGGAATGCCGGGACCATTGTCGATGATCTCAACCCGCATGCCCAACCGATAGCGGCGGCTTTCCAGCGTGATCTGCCGCGCCACCCGGGTCCTGAAGACGATCTCGCCCTGGCCGTGCCCATGCCCGTTACCGTGCATTGCCTGCACCGCATTGCGCGCGATGTTGAGCGTGGCCTGGATCAGCTGTTCGGCATCGGCGCGGATTTCCGGCAGGCTGACGTCGTAATCGCGCCGCAGCGTCACACTCGGCGTTTCGGCCAGAATCAGGCTGCGCACCCGCTCCAGAACCTCATGGATGTTGACCGCACCAAAACGGGGCATGCGGTGCGGCGTCAGCAGGCGCTCCATCAACGACTGCAGGCGGTCAGATTCCTTGATGATGACCTGGGTGTATTCGCGCAGGCTCTCGCGCGGCAGCTCGTACTCCAGCAATTGCGCCGCGCCGCGGATGCCGCCGAGCGGATTCTTGATTTCGTGTGCCAGGTTGCGCAGCAGGTCGCGGTTGGCTTCCTGCTGCAGGCGCGCCTGCTCCAGCCGGGCGATGCGCAGGTGCGGATCGACTGCCCGCATCTCGATCAATACGGCCTGTGGCGGCGTATCCAGCGGGGAAATGCTGCACCCCAGGCGGATCGGCGGATGCCCGCTCACCGCCACGTCGAGCTCGTATTCGATGACGGTTTCCTGCTCGTTGCGCGCGGTCCGGATTGCCGCCCGCAGCTCGGGACTGCGCTCGAACACGTGGTCGGCCGGGTTCACAACCAGCAGCGCGCCCGATACGCCAAGCAGCGTTTCGGCAGCCGGATTAACATACTGGATGCGATCGTCCGCATCCAGCACCATGGCGCCGGTGGACAGGCAATCAAGTCCGGAAAATTCGCTGGGAGACGTCGGCATCATGCTCATGCACTCACTGGAAGCACTGATTGTGCCAGAGCAAGTGGAGCTGTGCGTTTACTTCAGATTGGCCAGTTCGCGCTGGATCGAGGCGACGTTCTGCTCGTGCTGCTGCGCGCGGGCGCGCAATCTTGTCACGCGATTGATATAGCTTGCATCGGTCGCGCGCTCGCCGGGCTGCAGACGCTCGCCCAGCGCCAGCTGGCGGCGCGCCTCGTCGGCATTGCGGCGCTCGCCGGCAATTTCGTCCTGCAGCACCTGGCGGCGGACGTCGTCGCGACGCTTCTGCGTGCCGGCATCGATGCGCGGAAAGTTTGCAGGACTCGCGCTGGATGCCCGCACAGGCCGTCTTGCGGCCGGCGGAAGCGGCGCCGGCGCACCTGGGAGAACAATGCGCTGGGCACCCTTCTTGTAGACATCGGTAAACGTCACCTGACCGTTTTCATCGACGTATTTGTAGATGTCCGCCTGCACGGGTGCAGCCAGGATCAGACACAACAGGAAGGGAAAACGGGCGATTGGCATGGGTTCAAGTTTAACGTACCCATTTCTTAACGGCCAAAAGCCGGCAATCTTGACCGCAAAGCCGGCAACAAAAAGGGCGGCCGAAGCCGCCCTCCTTGCTGCGCGCGCCGCGATTACAGCGAGTAATACATCGTGAACTCGGCCGGATGCGTGGTCATGCGGAACTTGGTGACGTCTTCCATCTTCAGCTCGATGTAGGCATCGATCATGTCGTTGGTGAACACGCCGCCGCGGGTCAGGAACTCGCGATCCTTGTCGAGCTCGTCCAGCGCCATGTCCAGGCTGTGGCAGACTTTCGGGACCATCGCCTCTTCTTCCGGCGGCAGGTCGTACAGGTTCTTGTCCGACGGGTCGCCGGGGTGAATCTTGTTCTGGATGCCGTCGAGACCCGCCATCATCAGCGCGGCAAAGCACAGATAGGGGTTGGCCATGGGGTCGGGGAAACGGGTTTCGATGCGACGGGCCTTTTCGCTGGCGGCGATCGGAATGCGGATCGAAGCCGAACGGTTGCGGGCCGAGTAAGCCAGCATCACGGGCGCCTCGAAGCCGGGCACCAGACGCTTGTACGAGTTGGTCGACGGGTTGGTGATCGCGTTCAGCGCCTTGGCGTGCTTGATCACGCCGCCGATGTAGTACAGCGCCATTTCGGACAGGCCGGCGTAGCCGTTGCCGGCGAACAGGTTCTTGCCGTCCTTCCACAAGGACATGTGCACGTGCATGCCGGAGCCGTTGTCGCCGACGATGGGCTTGGGCATGAAGGTCGCGGTCTTGCCATAGGCGTGGGCGACGTTGTGCACGATGTACTTCAGAATCTGTGTCCAGTCGGCGCGCTTGGTCAGCGTGCTGAACTGGGTGCCGATCTCGCACTGGCCGGCGGTCGCCACTTCGTGGTGGAACACTTCGACCGGAACGCCGGCTTCTTCCAGCGCCAGCACCATGGCGGCGCGAATGTCCTGCAGGCTGTCGACCGGCGGCACCGGGAAGTAGCCGCCTTTCACTCCCGGACGGTGGCCGATGTTGCCGGATTCGAATTTTTCAGCCGACGACCAGGCCGCTTCTTCGGAATTGATTTTCACGCCGCAGCCCGACATATCTTCGTGCCAGGTAATCGAATCGAAAATGAAGAATTCGGGTTCGGGGCCGAAGTAGGCGGTGTCGGCGATGCCGGTGGATTTCAAATACGCTTCGGCACGGCGGGCCACCGAACGCGGGTCGCGCTCATAGCCCTTGCCGTCGGACGGCTCGATCACGTCGCAAGTCAGGATGATCGTGGGTTCGTCGAAGAAGGGGTCCATGTAGGCCGTGTCGGGATCGGCCTTCAGCAGCATGTCCGAGGCTTGAATGCCTTTCCAGCCGGCGATCGAGGAACCGTCGAAGGGGTGGCCGTCTTCGAACCACTCCTCGGTCACCAGGCGCGCGGGGATGGACACGTGCTGCTCCTTGCCGCGGGTATCGGTAAAGCGCAGGTCAGCGAATTTTACTTCGTTGTCCTGAATCATCTTGATCACGTGTAACGCATCCATGCTGAATCTCCTCAAACTGAAATAGACGAAATGATGGCCTCCAACGGAGGCCGTAATGGAAATGATGGCCTCCAACGGAGGCCGTAATGATTGTTGAAACTGTTTTGAAATTAGCAGCAACCGTGCCATGCTGAAAATCAGGCTCGGATCATTGTGCCACAAGGCCTATGAAGCGGATAGCACAGTGCACACTTGCGCCGCTGCACCAATAACATGCACCAGCGCCTATTTGAGCACTATTTTGGTGCGAATTGTGCCGGGCAGTGAATTTCATATGAATTTCATATAATGTGCATTAAACAATAAAGGAGCCTCCATGGGACGCATCACCGAGTTGCTCGCTACCGCACACAGCCGCAGCCACACGAGTTCCTGGTCTTTTGCAGGCGCCCTGCTGCCGCACGAGGCACTTGAATTGCTCCAGCTGGCGCCCGGGGCCCGCCTGATCGACGTGCGCTCGCGCGCGGAACTCGAATTGAATGGCGTCATCCCCGATGCGCTGCATGTTGAATGGCAATTCTGGCCGGGATGGGGCCTCAACCCTCATTTTCTGGCACAGCTCGCCCAGGCCACCGATCCGGAAGCGCTGCTGATATTCATCTGTCGCACCGGCGCGCGCTCGTATCGCGCCGCGTCCGCTTGCACCGAAGCCGGACGCGGCAATTGCTACAACGTCCTGGAAGGCTTCGAAGGCGACCTCAACAAGGCCACCGGCCACCGCAACGAACTCAACGGCTGGAAATTCCGAGGCCTGCCCTGGACCCAAAGCTGAACGGAAAACCCGACGCGTCCGCTTAGCCGCTAGAATACGGCCGCCATGACCGACCGCTACGCCGTATTCGGGCACCCGATTGCCCACTCCAAATCCCCGCTGATCCACGCCGCCTTTGCCCGCCAGACCGGGCAGGACATGACGTACGAGGCGATCCTCGCGCCGACCGACGGCTTTGCCGACAGCGTGGCGCAGTTCATCGCGGCGGGCGGGCGCGGCGCCAACGTCACCGTGCCGTTCAAGGAGCAGGCGTTTGCGCTGGCGAACCGTCTCAGCCCGCGCGCCGAACACGCGGGTGCGGTGAACACGCTGGCGTTCGATGCCGACGGCATTTTCGGCGACAACACCGACGGCGCCGGACTGGTGGCCGACCTCACCCGCAACCTGGACTGCGCGATCGCCGGCAAACGCATCCTGCTGGTGGGGGCCGGCGGCGCGGCACGCGGAGTGATCGGGCCGCTGCTCGACCAGCAACCCGCAGCGCTCGTCATCGCCAACCGCACCGTCAGCCGCGCCCAGGAACTCGCCGAACAGTTCGGCCACGGCGTCCGCGCATGCGGCTTCGATGGCGTCGACGCGCCCTTCGATCTCGTCATCAACGCCACCGCCGCCAGCCTGGCCGGCGAACTGCCGCCGCTGTCGCCGCGCGTGTTCACCGCCGACACCCTGGCCTACGACATGATGTACGGGCGCGACACCCCCTTCCTCGCCTTCGCGCGCGCGCACGGCGCGGCCACCGCCGACGGCCTCGGCATGCTGGTCGAACAGGCGGCCGAAGCGTTTTATCTGTGGCGCGGCGTGCGCCCCGACACCGCCCCCGTCATCGCGAGCCTGCGCGCAGCATGATGAAAAAAGTGTTTGGCTGGATCGGCAAGGGCATCGTGACAGCAGTCGCGCTGGTGCTGCTGTACCAGCTGTGGATCTTCGCGCATGTGCTGTGGTGGATCGACCACAACCCCACCTCCACCGCCTTCATGGCGGCCGGCCTCGCGCGCCAGCAGGACAAGAACCCCGACGCCGAGCTCCGCCACAAATGGGTGCCCTACGACCGCATTTCCATCCA
>JBAQND010000231.1:0-2316 GCA_049303455.1 Thiobacillus sp. | reverse complement strand
GCTTCACGTCGATCACCGCGCGCGGTGACGTGATAGAGGGCGTCAGGAAACTCTATGCGGATTGAGCGCGACATGATGCGAACGATAGCAGGGGAAATGCTACTTAACTAGACCTGACCCCCGCCTTTTATAGTATAGTATAGGAAATGCTACTTAACTAGACCTGACCCCCGCCTTTTCACATTTCACAAAACGATCATCCGCAAGTAACACACGCCCAGGACAATGCGGGGCGCGGCATGACCGTGCCGCAACCCCCTTTATCATGGTTGTTTCAGGAGATACTCAATGAAAGTTTCCGCGCTTGCCCTCACCCTGGCCGCCGCCTTCGCCGTCAATGCCCACGCCGACGCCACCGTCGTGAATGGCCCCATGTCGTTCAACCCTATCGCCGCTTCCGCTTACGGCATGGACGCCGATCCCGGCATTGCCGCCACCCCCTGGGTGATTCCCGAGGGCTATGTCCAGTCCATCGTTTCCGACGAGACCGGCCTCGACATCTACGTCGCCAACGATTGGCACGACATGCTGACCGTCAACGAAACCGGCAGGCACGCCGGCCGCTACCTGTACCGCACACACGAAGTGCGCGGCGGCGCCATCGGCATCGACGGCAATTCCGCACGCAACGGCGGCGGCAGCGGCGGTGCGGTGTCGGTGGTCGACCTGAATACAGGGGTCGCCAAGGAAGTCGCCGGTCGTGTCGATTGGGAAGCGCTGGACGGCATCGTCTGGACCCCGTGGCAGACCGTCCTGTTCGCCGAGGAAGTCGGAACCGCCGCGCGTCCCGATCCCGATGCGCCCCAAGCCCAGGCTGGCCTGGTGTATGAGCTCAAGCTGGACAAGCATGACCCCATGTCCGCCGAGAGCGTGACCGTGCGCCCGATGCTCGGCGCGCTGGCCCACGAAGGCATCGAGATCGACGCCGAAGGCAACGTCTACGTCATCGACGAAGACCGCAAGGGTTCGATCTACAAGTTCGTGCCGGCTGTCTACGGCGATCTTTCCAGCGGCCAGTTGTATGCCCTGAAGGTGACGGGCGGCGGCAAGACCGGCGCCGCCGAATGGGTTGCGCTCGACATGACCCAGGCCCAGATCAAGGCGCATGCCGCCGCAACCGCGGTTGGCGCCACCGAGTACTGCCGCCCCGAAGACCTCGAGCGCATCGACCGCACCCTGTATGTGGCGCTGACCTGCGAGGACGTCGACAACCCCGCCAACACCAGCGGCAAGGGCGCGGTAATGGCCATCGAACTGGGCGACAAGCCCATGGTCCGTTACGTCGTTTCCGCCGGCAAGAATGCGCCGATTGAAGACCAGACCGCCGGCATCACCGGCTTCAAAGGCCCGGACAACCTGGCCAACAGCCCCGACGGCAAGCTGTGGATCATCGAAGACAACGCCTTCAGCGACATCTGGGTGTACGACCCGCGCTCCAAAGACGTCAACGGCGACGGCTACAAGGATGGCGTGCATCTGTTCGCCTCGCTGAAGGACAAGCCGGCAGAAGGCTCCGGGATCTACTTCGGCAAGGACCCGCACACCCTGTATGTCAACGTGCAGCATTCGGGCACCGGCAACGACAAGACCATGGCCATCACCAGGCAGCATCAAGGCAGCAAGTAATACGACGACGGCTGTGCAGGGGCGTTGAACCGCCCCTCACGCCAAAGCCCCTGCCGGTTTGGCAGGGGCTTTTTATTGGTGCGCCAGGCATGGCGCGTAGCACCGTGCCTGGCGCTGTCTGCTTCGCTATCGAGGGCGTCGGCCTCGGCTTGTCCATCGCGCGACGCATCGCGGAACTGCATCTTTGCTAGACCTGACCCCGAAGCTGTGACCCCGAAGCTTCTTTGCTAGACCTGACCCCGAAGCTTCGGTTATGCAATATGCAACAGGTGCATATTTGTACCAAGAAATTGCGGCATATTTCGGGGTGCATTTCACAACAGTCGGAAGAATTGTGAGAAGGGGCGAGTGATGTGCATCTTTGCTAGACCTGACCCCGAAGCCTAGACCTGACCCCGAAGCTTGCTTTAGCGCGTCCGTGTTGATTGATTTGTTAGGCATTGAACGCATTTCCCTTGCCGAGATTGCATTGTTTACACTTGCTTTCGAGATTGTCATCGGTCGTTTCGCCGCCTTTTGACCACGGCAAAATATGATCAACGTGCAATTCGACACCTGGCTGTATTAACAGGCTGCTGAAATACTCCCAGCCGGCCGGCCCCCGCCACCAGGCCCGCAGAAGTTAAAATGCCACCAATTCATTGACCCAGCCATAGCCCCCTTCTCATGCGCGGACCCGACACCTTCACC
>JBAQND010000230.1:0-18314 GCA_049303455.1 Thiobacillus sp. | reverse complement strand
TCGCCTTGCGCCATCACTTCATGGAAGCGCTCAACGAATTCGCGCAAAGCGGGGTCGGTATAGCCGTGACTTGAATGATCCGGGCGGTGCGCGGAGCGCACCCTACGGGAAGACTCCGAAGCGTCGTAGGGTGCACTTTGTGCACCAGCCGTTTCCAGCAGCGCGCGCGACAGCATCGCCATGCGGTGGCGCAGGCAGGAAGTGGTCTCGGGATCGCAGGCGCCTTCCAGCGGCTTCGGATGCAGCGCGAGGAAAAGCCGGCGCAGGCCGGGGTATTCGCGGATCAGGAGCGTCTCGATGCGGCAGTCCTCGAAGAACTCCACCGCCATGCGCTGGAACGGGCTCCAGTTGTCGGCGATCTGCGCCTCGGACCAGCGACGATGACCGACGATGTGGGCGAGCACGGCGCGGTAGCGGTCGATGCCGGGTATGCGCATGGTTTCGCCAGCCGCTGTCGTGGGCGCGGGCTTGCCCGCGATTGCAGGCGCTGTGATCGCGGGTAAACCCGCTCCTACGGGGGGGTGCGGGGGGAGGGTGGGGGCGGGTATGGGCTGCGATTCGCAGGGTGCGCCGTGCGCACCTTCCTGGACGGCCCCCGCTCCTACGGACGAGTCCGCGGAAAGGATGAGGTCGTCGTACACGTCCGGCAGGCGGATGCCAAGCTTGTCGTAATACGGAATCGGCTTGCGGATTTCGTCGAACGCGGTGGAGTACGGCACCAGGTGGTCGCCGTCCTGCCACAGCCCGCGCAGGTACAGGTCCAGCTTGTGCTCGACGTCCGCCAGCAGGGTGCCGTGGCGCTCGCGCCGCAGCACCGCGCGGCTGTCGGCCGACTGCAGGCTGAAGAAATCCTTCTGCCGCTCGGGGTGCGTGCCGTAGTTGCGGATGCCGTATTCCACCCAGTTCTTCAGGCCGGCCAGCGAGAGCTGGCTGAGCAGGTTCGGCGCCTGGGCAAGGAACTCCGGCAGGCCCGGGCTGGGGAAGGTGGTGTGGTGGCCGTGGATGGAGCCGGTGGTGCGCTCCATGAAATCCAGCGTGATATCCAGGTAAAGCTGCAACTGCTCCTGCGATTGCAGGCGACGCGCCACCGGCGCCAGGGTCTGCAGAAAAGGCGCGATGGCGCGCCCGTTGGGCGACTTCTGCATGCGCTGGATCAGCGCCATCACCGCCGGCAAAGCGGATTCGCCCACCGCCTTCGCGGTGGACGGCCATTCTTCCAGGAATGCCAGCATCGGCTCCTCGCCGCGCCCCAGCTTGCCGATGACGCGGCCGGCCTCGAGGTAGGCATCGAGCCCTTCGCGCGTGAGCACCGACAGCGCCTCGGCCATGACATCCTCGAACACCTCCGCCACCTTCGGAAAGCGGGTGTCGAGTTGCTTCCAGTAGGCCGCCATCAGGGGATGCTGGTATTCGGTTTCGGTCATGGTCTGCTCCACGGATGGTGCACGGAGTGCACCCTACAAAAGGTGGCGCCATATTGCACGCAATCGCTACTCATCATGCACTCAACGTAGGGTGCACTCCGTGCACCGCATCGCCACAAAGGGTGGAATACGGTCAATCCGCCGGACGCCCTGCGTGCCATGCTTTACGGCGTTGAAGTCTGCTCCATGGATGGTGCACGGAGTGCACCCTACAAAAGGTGGCGCCATATTGCACGTACTCGCTACCCATCATGCACTCAACGTAGGGTGCACTTCGTGCACCGCATTGCCTGCTCCATGGATGGTGCACGGAGTGCACCCTACGAAGTGGACCGCATTACGAAGTGGACCGCATTGCGTATTTTCACTCACCGAATTCACCTTCGATCTCCACGCCTGATGCCCAATCTGCCGGGTAAATGCCTCGCTCCACGCATCTTTGGAAGCTCGAATGCCGCCAATCCGCCGGGCGCTCTGCGTGGCCATGCTTTACGGCGTTGAAGTGGATGTAATCCATGTGACGCGCGAAATCATTGTCATCGCGTATCAGGTGCTCCCAGAAGCGCCGCTGCCAGAATCCGGATTCATGCCTTGTTTTCATGGAGGGCGTGGCGACGGGCGCAGCAAGATGCCCGACCGCGCTGGATACGAGGCGTTTGATCATGGCCCAGCGACGGCTGAAGTCTTCGTCGCCCGCAGGCAACGTCCATAAGGCGTGCAAGTGATCGGGCAGGATGACGACGGCGTCCATCTCAAAAGGGTGGGCGTGTTGAACGGAACGAAAAGCCTCGCGCAGGGCATCCATCGCCTCCGGCCGGGTCAGTAGCGGCTGTCGACGATACGTCACCACCGTGAAAAAGTACGTGGCGCCACCCATCCGGGAGCGGCGATAGTGAGACATTTACGTAGGGTGCGCTTCGCGCACGGCGGTTAAAGAAGGACGGTGCACGAAGTGCACCCTACGTTTCTTCATCTCACGCAAACGTGGCGTCGATGGCGTGATCCAATGTTTCGCGGATGTCGGCGTCGTCGGTGATCGGGCGCACCAGCGCCATGCGGCAGGCGTCAACCGGTGCCACGCCATCCTTGATCAGGGTCGCGGCGTACACCAGCAGACGGGTGGAGATGCCTTCGTCCAGGCCGTGCCCTTTCAGGTTGCGGGCGACGCCGGCGATTTTCACCAGCTTGGCGGCCATCGCTTCGTCCATGCCGGTCTCTTCCGCCACGATCCGCGTTTCCAGCGCGGCCTCGGGATAGTCGAAATCGAAGGCGGTGAAGCGCTGCTTGGTCGACTGCTTCAAGTCCTTCATCAGCGTCTGGTAGCCCGGATTGTAGGAAATCACCAGCTGGAAGTCGGGGTGCGCGTGGAGCAGCTCGCCCTTCTTGTCGAGCGGCAGGGTGCGACGGTGGTCGGTGAGCGGGTGGATGACGACGGTGGTGTCCTGGCGCGCTTCGACGATTTCATCGAGGTAGCAGATGGCGCCGATGCGCGCGGCGGTGGTGAGGGGGCCGTCGAGCCAGCGGGTGCCGTTGGCTTCGAGCAGGTAGCGGCCCACCAGATCGGACGCGGTCATGTCCTCGTTGCAGGCCACGGTGATGAGCGGCTTGCCGAGCTTCCACGCCATGTATTCGACGAAGCGCGACTTGCCGCAGCCGGTGGGGCCTTTCACCATCACCGGCAGGCGGTTGCGGTAGGCGGCCTCGTACAGCGCGACTTCGTTCTGCTGCTGCTGGTAGAAGGGTTCCTGCTGAACCTTGTACTGGTCTTTGTCCATCATGGTTTTTCCTTTTGCCGGAAGAAAAACGCCCCCAGTGAACCGGAGGCGTTTCTCATGCATCAATGTGCGCGGTGCTTACTTGTGCACGCCCAGCTTTTCGCGCCAGCCGGGGAAAATCTTGTCGGCGTCGCCGGGGAAGGATTCGAATGCGCGGGCGAATTCCTTGTGCTCCTTGGCGAACTCGATCGGGTCGGCGCCCGACTTCCAGCACTCGTAGGACTGACGCAGGGAGACCGCGCCGTCCGCCGGGCTGTCGATGTGGCCGTAGGCGCCGCCGCCGGCGGTGTTGATCACGTTGCCGTGGCCCAGGTTCTCGAAGAAGCCGGGCAGGCGCAGCGCGTTCATGCCGCCGGAGATGATCGGGGTGGTGGGCTTCATGCCGTACCACTTCTGGAAATAGACCGGACCCTGGCACTCGTCGCGCTCGATCATGTAAGCGATGATCTTGTCGTCGCCTTCGCCTTCCATCTTGCCGTAGCCCATGGTGCCGACGTGGATGCCGGAAGCACCCTGCAGACGGCTCATCTTGGCCAGCACGAAGGCGGTGTAGCCGCGCTTGGCGGAAGGCGAGGTGATCATGCCGTGGCCGGCGCGGTGGTAGTGCAGGTACTGGCTGGGGTACTGACGGCGGGCGGTGGTGACCATGCCGGGGCCGCCGACGAAACCGTCGACCAGGAAGGCCAGCTTGTCGGCATCGGGGCCGAACACTTCCAGACCGAAGTCGGCGCGGGCGCACATTTCGTAGTGGTCGTCGGCGGTGATGTTCATGGAGAACAGCTTGGCCTGGCCGGTTTCGTCCTGGGCGCGCTTCATGGAGTCATACACCAGGGGCAGCACTTTCTTCAACGGGCAGAACACCTGGTTGCCCTGGGGTTCGTCGTTCTTGATGAAGTCGCCACCCAGCCAGAACTGGTAGGCCGCCCTGGCGAACGGCTCGGGGCGCAGGCCCAGCTTGGGCTTGATGATGGTGCCGGCGATGTAGCCGCCGTTCTCGACCGGGCGGCCGAGGATGCGCCACAGGTCGGAGATGTCCTTGGCGGGGCCGTCGAACATCTGGATCGCGCGCTCGGGAACGTAGAAGTCGATCATCTTGGCGTGCTCGATGTCGCCCATGCCCTGGTTGTTGCCGATCACCAGCGTCAGGAAGGACACCAGCATGAAACGGCCGTCGGTGACGTTGCGGTCGAACAGCTCCAGCGGATAGGCGATGCGCATATCCTCGGTGGCTTCGTCGATGTGATAGACCAGCGCGTCGACGCCCTTGGTGAAGTCGTCGGTGGTGGAGACTTCGACGTTGGTGCCGGTGGAGGATTCGGCGGCGAAGTGGGCGGCCGCTTCCAGGTAGCCGGTGCCGGCCTTGGGCTTCATCTTGTAGGCGACGAGGATGTGCTTGCCACCCTTGATCAGGTCTTCTTCCTTGAGGGAGAGGTCGGCGTAACGTGCGGATTGATCCATTGCATGACTCCTGCGGTAGATAAACAAAGGTCAGGAGCAATGCCCCTGAGCGCGACAGGGAAGGACTATACGGAGGTCTAACTATAATTAATATTAAATTGTTATGATAGAAATCATATCTTTTACCTTATGGCTTTTACCTTATGGATTTATGCGCCGACTGACGCTTCGCCAATTCCGGGTGTTTGAGGCGGTTGCCCGTCACCTGTCGTTTTCGCGGGCGGCGGAAGAGCTGCATCTGTCGCAGCCTGCCGTCTCGATGCAGGTGCGCGGGATCGAGACCATTCTGGGGATGCGTCTCACCGAACAGCTGGGGAAGAAGATCTTCCTCACCGAGGCCGGGCGCGAGGTGCTGCATGCCAGCCGGACCATCACCGCGCGCCTCGACGACATGCAGGCTAACCTGGCGCAGCTGCGCAGCGTCGACACCGGCCGCCTCAACCTTGCCGCGACCTCGACGGTGAACGTCGTCGCCACCGACATCCTCGCCCGCTTTCGCGGCAGGCACCCCGGGGTGACGGTTCATCTGGACGTCTCCAATCGGGCCGCCGTGCTGGACCAGCTGGTCGGCAACCGCATCGATCTGGCCATTATGGGCCAGGTGCCAGACGGGCTGGGGCTGGAGCTGGAGGCCATCCGCTTCATGGACAATCCGCTGGTGGTGATCGCCCCGCCCGACCATCCGCTGGTCGGCAAAAAGAACATCTCCGTCGCAAGCCTGGCCGCCGAATCCTTCCTGGTGCGCGAGGCCGGCTCCGGCACCCGCGGCGCGATGGAGCGTTTCTTCGCCGCCCGCGAACTGGAAATCCAGAGCAGCATGGAAATGAGCAGCAACGAGGCGATCAAGCAGGCGGTGCAGGCCGGGCTGGGGCTGGGCATCCTCTCGCTGCAGACGCTGGAAATGGAACTGGCGCTCAAGCGCCTGGCCGTGCTGAACGTCGACGGCTTCCCCATCATGCGCCACTGGTACATCGTCCACCGCGCCGACAAAAGGCTGTCGCCGGCGGCGCTGGCCTTCAAGGCGTTCGTGCTGGGGACGGCGGGGTAGGGGGGATGGTTACGGTGCGAAAATCGGGGCGAGGGCGCCCCTCCTACAACCCCACGCTTGTGTGGAGGGGCGCCCTCGGCCCGAAAGGCCTGACCAAGACCCCATTTGGCTGATCGCGCCACCCCGCACTAGAATCGCGCCAGTCGGGGTCCCAGCCCCCGGCGTCTGGATGACTCATCCGCGAGACGGTGTCCCGTCCAAGTCTGGTTTTATCCATTCAACCTGGAGCATTCTCCTTGGACACCGACCCCACGACCGCACCCGCGCCCGTCACCCTGGGCGACTCCTTCAAATACTGGCTCAAGCTCGGCTTCATCAGCTTCGGCGGCCCCGCCGGTCAGATCTCGATGATGCATCAGGAACTGGTGGAGAAACGCCGCTGGATTTCCGAGCACCGCTATCTGCATGCGCTCAACTACTGCATGCTGCTGCCCGGGCCGGAAGCGACCCAGCTGGCGATCTACATCAGCTGGCTGATGCACGGCATCCGCGGCGGCATCATCGCCGGCGTGCTGTTTTTCCTGCCGTCGTTTCTGCTGCTGACGCTGCTGGCTGGCCTCTATCTCGCCTACGGCACCCTGCCGTGGGTGCGGGGCATGTTCTACGGCATCCGGCCGGCGGTGGTGGCGGTGGTGCTGTTCGCGGCGTGGCGCATCGGCAGCCGCGCGCTGAAGAACGAGGTGCTGTGGGCGATGGCGGCGCTCGCCTTCATCGGCATCTTCTTTTTCGACATCGCGTTTCCGTGGATCGTGCTGGCCGCGGGGCTGCTCGGCGCGATCGGCGGCAAGTTCTTGCCCCACAAGTTCAGGACAGGCAACGGCCACGGCGCCAGCGCCCGCGAATACGGCCCGGCCATCATCGACGACGACACGCCGCCGCCGGCCCATGCCCGCTTCACCTGGCGCAAGCTGGCGCTCAAGACCGGCGCCTTCGCGCTGATCTGGCTGGGGGCGATGGCGGCGATTCACGGCATCCCCGACCTCTTCGACATGAGCGAATTCTTCACCAAGGCCGCCTTCCTCACCATCGGCGGCGCCTATGCGGTGCTGCCCTACGTCTACCAGGGCGGGGTCGAGCATTTCCAGTGGCTGACCGGGCCGCAGATGATGGACGGCCTGGCGCTGGGCGAGGCCACGCCGGGTCCGCTCATCATGGTCGTCACCTGGGTCGGCTATCTCGGCGGCGTCGCCAAGGGCGTGTTCGACAGTCCGGTTTTGGCAGGGCTGGCGGGCGCAGCGGTTGCAACTTTCTTCACCTTTCTGCCGTCTTTCCTGTTCATCCTGGTCGGCGGCCCGCTGGTCGAGGCGACCCGCGGCGAGCTCCGCTTCACCGCGCCGCTCACCGGCATCACCGCGGCGGTGGTCGGCGGCATCCTCAACCTGGCGGCTTTCTTCGCATGGCATACTTTCTGGCCGCAGGGCACGGCAGACGCGCCTTTCGCGGGAGCCTTCGACTGGTTCCCCGTCATCGTCGCCGCCACCGCCTTTGTCGCCCTGTGGAAATTCAAGGCCGACATCATGAAGGTGATCGGCGTGTGCGCCCTCGTCGGGCTGGCTTATTCGTTTTATATGTGAGGACAGCATGGAACCCGGAACCCAACCCCTGAAGCGCTGCGGCTGCGGCACACCCACCGAAAAATGCCCGGACCTGCCGCGCACTGTCGCGCCCGCCGACCTGAACCCGGACGCCACGCTGGTATTCGACGTGCGCCGCGAAGCCGACTTCGCCGCCTCCGACGAAATCATTCCCGGTGCGATGTGGAAGAACCCCGACAAGATCGACGCCTGGATCGGCGCCCTGCCGCTCACGCTCGACGTGGTGGTCTACTGCGTGCGCGGTGGCAGCGTGTCGAACAGTGTGGTTGACCGCCTGCAGGCCGCCGGCGTCAAGGCGCGCTACATCGAGGGCGGCATCGAGGCCTGGAAGGCTGCGGGCGGCAAGGTCGTCGCCAAGTAAACCCACACCTGCCCATCGCGAGTGGTTGTCGCGAGTGGTTGACTAATTTACTTGGTTATTCTATCGTTCGGTATCGTAATTTTTTACTGAACACAAGGACACGCATCATGGAACGCGAAATCAACGGCAAAATGGTCGAAACCGACCCCGAAGGCTACCTGGTCAACCTGGAAGACTGGTCCGAAGAACTGGCCGTCGAACTGGCCAAGGAAGACAAGCTGGAGCTGGGTGAAAACCACTGGAAGATCATTCACTACATGCGTGAATTCTTCGCCCAGAACGGCACTGCGCCCAACCTGCGCTTCCTGCAAAAGGGCCTGAAGGAAGAATTCGGTCCGGAATGGGGCGACAAGAAATTCCTGTTCGACCTGTTCCCGTTCGGCCCCGCCAAGCAGGCAGGCCGCTACGCCGGCACCCCGAAGCCGACCGGCTGCGTGTAAGCGCATCCCGCCGCACCGAAACGCCCCGCCCTGTGCGGGGCGTTTTGTTGGGGGGTTCGCGCCTTGGAAGGCGCTCCTGCATGGGCATCGAGGGTTCACCCGCGATCTGGGTAGGCCATCGGGGCTAAAGCCCCTCCTACATGTGATGGCCGGCGAAAGTTTTGTGGGAGCGGGTTCACCCGCGATCTGGTGGCCCATCGGGGCTAAAGCCCCTCCTACATGTGATGGCCGGCGAAAGTTTTGTGGGAGCGGGTTCACCCGCGATCTGGGTGGCCATCGGGGCTAAAGCCCCTCCTGCATGTGATGGCCGGCGGGAGTAATACACCGCTCCCATCAGGCACAGCGACGCCCACAGGAAATCTGATTCAGGTCCACCTTCATTCTGATTCAGGTCCACCTTCATATAGCGCACCGCGAACGGCACGAACACCGACAGCGCGATGACTTCAAGCATGATCTTGGGAATCCGCGCACCAGCACCCCTGTTAAAATGCCGCCTTTCGCATTGCAAGGGTCGGCATGATGAACGCGCCTCAGGTGGGAGTGGTGATGGGGTCTTCCAGCGACTGGGAGGTGATGAAGCACGCGGCGATGCTGCTGAAGCAACTGGGCATCCATTTCGAAACCAAAGTGGTGTCGGCGCACCGCACGCCGGATCTGCTCTACGAATACGCCGCCAGCGCCGAAGCGCGCGGCCTCAAGGCGATCATCGCGGGGGCCGGCGGCGCCGCCCACCTGCCGGGCATGATCGCCGCCAAGACCATCGTGCCGGTGCTCGGCGTGCCGGTGCCGTCGAAATACCTCAAGGGCATGGATTCGCTGCTGTCCATCGTGCAGATGCCGAAGGGCATTCCGGTCGCCACCTTCGCCATCGGCGAGGCCGGCGCAGCCAACGCGGCGCTGTTCGCCGCGGCCCTGATCGCACGCTACGACAACGGCCTGGCGACGCAGCTCAATGACTTCCGCCGCGGCCAGTCGGACTCGGTGATGGCGATGGAGTTGCCCGATGTCGAGTAAGCCGCTGCCCATTTTGCCCGGCGCCACCCTGGGCATCCTCGGCGGCGGCCAGCTCGGCCGCATGTTCACCCTCGCCGCGCGCACCATGGGCTACAAGGTCATGGTGCTCGACCCCGACGCCGCCAGCCCCGCTGGCCAGATGGCCGATGTGCACTTGCGGGCGGACTACTCCGACCTCGCTGCCCTGAGAAAACTCGGCGCAGCCTGCGCGGCCGTCACCACCGAATTTGAAAATGTCCCCGCTGCCAGCCTGATCGAACTGGCGAAGCACTGCCGGGTGTCGCCCGGTGCCGACGCGGTCGCCATCGTGCAGGACCGCAGCCACGAAAAAGCCTGGCTCGCCGACAACGGCTTTGCCACCGCACCGTTTGCGCTGGTCAATTCCGAAGCCGACCTCGATGCCGCGCTGGCGACAACCGGCACCCCGGCGCTGCTGAAGGTGTCGCGCTTCGGCTATGACGGCAAGGGCCAGGCCCGGGTCGGCACGCTGGAAGAGGCGCGTGCCGCCTTCCGCGAATTCGGCGGCCAGGCCTGCGTGCTGGAAGGCTTCGTCCAGCTCGAGCTTGAGGTCTCGGTGGTGCTGGCGCGCGACGATGCGGGCCGGTGCGCGCTGTTTCCGGTCGCCGAAAACCGCCACGAAAACGGTATCCTCGACGTCTCCATCGTCCCCGCCCGCGTGCCCGACAGCCTCGCCCAGGCGGCGCGCCAAATGGCGCGCGCGGTGGCGGACAAACTGGGTTACGTCGGCGTGATGGCGGTCGAATTTTTCGTCGCCGGCGGCCAGTTGATGATCAACGAAATCGCCCCGCGCCCGCACAACTCGGGCCACTACACGCTGGATGCCTGCGTCACCGACCAGTTCGAGCAGCAGGTGCGTGTGCTCGCCGGCCTGCCGCTGGGCGACACCCGGCTCTTGTCGCCGGTGGTGATGGTCAACCTCCTCGGCGACCGCTGGCACGACGGCGGCCCGCGCTGGGCCGCGCTGCTCGCGCACGACAACATCAAGCTGCACCTGTACGGCAAGGAGGCGGCCCGCCCGGGACGCAAGATGGGGCATTTCAACGTGCTCGACGCCGATCCGGCAGCCGCATTGAAACTGGCCGAGCAGATGCGCCATGCGCTCTAGCGCATCGATTCAGGGCTGGCGCTCTAGCGCATCGACCCGGACCAGCCGCTTCGGCGCGCTCGCGCTGGCCGTCCTGTGGGGCATCGCGAGTGCCGCGGCAAGCGACGCGCGGCCGCCGCTGCGCATCGGCCCGCATGCCTTCCAGGTCGAGCTTGCGGCCACCCCGCAACAACGCCAGCGCGGCCTGATGGGCCGCACCCATCTTGCCGCCGATGGCGGCATGCTGTTCGTGTTCGAGCAGCCGGGCCGGCATTGCTTCTGGATGCGCGACACACCGCTGCCGCTGTCGATCGCGTTCATCGATACGGCGGGCCGCATCGTCAGCCTTGCCGACATGCAGCCGCGGACCGAAACGCCGCATTGCCCGAGCGCGGACGTGCGCTACGCGCTGGAGGTGCGGCAAGGGGAATTCCAGCGCCGCGGCATCACGGCGCGCATGCAGGTGGGCGGTTTGCCGCGGTAAGCTTCAGGCCGCAATCGACAACAGCACGAGTTCCATTTCGTTGCCTTTGTCGTCGCTGCGCAATACGCGCACCGGCAGGTAGTGCCGGTCGATCGCCAGCCAGATCTCGAACTGGCCGTCGCCATCGGCCGTCCGCGCAAGATGCAGGGTGCGCAATGCGCCCAGCTCGGTTTCCAGCGTTTCCTCGCCCCGCACTTCGTAGCGATAGTCGCGCAGCTTCTTGCCGTTGAATACCGTATAGTTCAGCGGCCCCGCCGGCGGCGGCGCGGTCAACGCAAACTGGAAAAACAGGCTGAGCGCATCCTGCACGTCGCCCTGATAAGCGAAATGGCGCGGCGCGCCTTCCACTGGCGTGAGCGTGAGGGTGTGGCTGGCGGAATCGAAGCGCGCGCTGCTGCGCTGGTCGCCGCGCTGGTCCCAGAATTCTTCCGGCACCAGGCCGCGCGGGGTGATGCGGCCGCGGCTGATCTGCACAAACCGTCCGCGGTAGAACATGCCCGCGAGGCCAGTGGCGCCGGCCACGCTGGTCAAGGTATAGCTTTCGCCTTCGTTGATCCACACCAGCGCCTGCTCGCCCCTGGCCAACCCGTAGCGCACCTGAAAGCGCAGGTCGAGACGCTGCGGCAGCGGATTCAGCGGCGGCCAGATGACCTCGGCCACGGGCTCGGCTGCGGCCGCTTCGGGTTCTGCCTGGCGAGATTCCGTCTGGGGCGCGGCCTCCGGCGCGACAGCCACGGCTTCGTCCACAGCCATCGCCACGTCGGCAGGCGGTTCGGCCATCGCGGGCGGTTGCAGCGGCGGCGCGGGACGGGGCAGCGGGGGCGTGGGACGGGGCAGCGGGGGCGCGGGACGGGGAAGCGGGGGCGCCAGCTTGGGCTTCGCCGCCGCCACAGGCGGAACCGGTGCCGGCTTGGGCGGCGGCGCCAGCAGACGCGCCTCGATGGGTGGCGGCTCAAGGGGCACCCGCACCTGCGGCAGCTGCCACCCCAGCCCGCCGAGCAGACTGGCATGCAGCAACAGCGACCCCCCCAAAGCCAACCACCATGGGCGAACGCCGCGCCCCACCCCGGCTAGTCCCTGACGCTCGCGCGCACCAGGCGCTGTTCGAGGGTGACGCCGTCTTCGCTCACCCGGATCTGCACCGGCAGATTGTTGCGCGCAGGCGCGACCCACACGGTGATGGCTTTTTCGTCGGGTTGTTGCGTGATGCGCTGATATTGCTGGGTGACCAGGGGTCCCAGCGGCGTCTCGATGGCCCCCCCCTCGCTGCGGGTATAACGATAATCGTTGAGGTCGCGCCCGCTCACGACCTGCAGGCTGTAATCGGCGGGCAAGGCGGGGGCGAACATGAACTGGTACACCTGCGACAACTGGTCTTGCGCCCCATCGAGCAAGCCATCGGCCGTCCACGATTCGCCCTTGTACTGCCAGGCGATGCTGCGTTGTTTCCAGTCGAGGCGGGCGCGCGCCAGCTTGTGCGGCGAATCGCTGCGCGCATGCAGGAATTGCTCGGGGCGCAGGCCCTGGCGGGTGATGTCGCCCGTGCTTTCGAGGCGAATGCTGCCCGGCCACAGCGATTTCAGCGGGCCGGACGCGCGCGTTTCGCTGGTCAAGGTGTAGCGGTTGCCGCTGCGGGTGAAGGTGTCGGTGACCTGGCCGAGCTTGAGGCCGTTGCGGTAGAGGTCGTACTCCAGGCTCATTTCTTGTGGCGCCGCGGCTTGGGCGGCGGTGGCAGACAGGCCGAAGGCCAGTAGAAGCGTTTTGATCATGGTCACGTCTCGGTGGATAACACTGACTGTGACGTCAAATCGCCCTTCAAGTTTACGCGGCCCTGGTTTATTTCCAGCCGTCCCTCGGCAAACCAGCGGATTGCCTGCGGGTAGATGCGGTGCTCCTGCTGCAGCACGCGCGCGGCGAGGGTGCCGGGCGTGTCGTCCGCCCGCACGGGTACCGCCGCCTGAATGGCGATGGGACCGTGGTCCAGATCGGCGGTGACGAAGTGCACGGTGCAACCGTGGACCTTCACGCCTTCTGCCAGCGCGCGCTCATGGGTTTTCAATCCCGGGAACATGGGCAGCAGCGACGGATGGATGTTCAGCAGGCGGCCTTCGAAGCGCGCGATGAAGGCCGCGCTGAGGATGCGCATGTAGCCCGCCAGCACCACCAGATCGGGCCGGTGGCGCTCGATCTCGTCGGCCAGCAGGGCGTCGAAGGCCTCACGGTCGGGATGCGCGGTGTGGTCGAGCCCGAAGGCGGCGAGGCCGCGCGCGCGCGCGTGGTCCAACCCTGCCGCCTGCGGCCGGTTGCTGATGACGGCGACGATTTCAATCGGCAGCGCCGCCTCGGCGATCGCCTGGAAATTGCTGCCGCGCCCGGATAAAAGAATGACAACGCGAAGGGTCATTTAAGCGCTCGAACCGTCATCGCGGATGGCTTGGCGGCGTTCATGCCCGCTGGGTACTCGCAATAACGGCATGCGTGGACGGGTGCCGCTAGGCGTAAATCACCTGCTCGGCGCCCTCGGGACGCGCGACGATCTCGCCGATCTGCCACACGGTCTCGCCGGCGGCCTCGAGATGCGCCTTCGCCGCGGCAGCGTCGGCCGCGGCAACCACCACGCACATGCCGATGCCGCAGTTGAAGGTGCGCAGCATCTCGCCAGGCTCGACGTTGCCGGCCTGCTGCAGCCAGTCGAACAGCGGCGGACGCGTCCAGCTCTTCGGGTCGACCTTCGCGGCGACGTTCTCCGGCAGGCAGCGCGGCAGGTTGCCGGTGATGCCGCCGCCGGTGATGTGGGCCATGCCCTTGACCGGGAGCTTTTCCATCAGCGACAGCAGCGGCTTGACGTAGATGCGCGTCGGCTCCATCACGGCGTCGGCGAACGGACGGCCGTGGAAGTCGGTCTTGAAGCCCATGTGGTTGAGATCGATCAGCTTGCGGATCAGCGAGTAGCCGTTGGAGTGCGCGCCGGACGACGCCAGCCCCAGCACCACGTCACCCGCGGCGATGGTCTGGCCGCCGATGACTTTCGACTTCTCAACCACGCCCACGGCGAAGCCGGCCAGGTCGTACTCGCCGTCGATATACATGCCGGGCATCTCGGCGGTCTCGCCGCCGATCAAGGCGCAGCCGGCCTGCTCGCAGCCGGTGGCGATGCCGGCGATCACCGCTTCGGCGGTGTCGAGGCTCAACTTGCCGCAGGCAAAGTAATCGAGGAAGAACAGGGGTTCTGCGCCCTGCACCAGGATGTCGTTGACACTCATCGCGACCAGGTCGATGCCGACGGTGTCGTGGCGGTTCAATTCGAACGCGAGCTTGAGCTTGGTGCCGACGCCGTCGGTGCCTGAGACCAGCACCGGCTCCTTGTACTTCCTGGAAATCTCGATCAGCGCGCCGAAGCCGCCGATGCCGGCCAGCACTTCGGGGCGCATGGTGCGCCTGGCCAGCGGCTTGATGCGTTCGACCAGCGCATCACCGGCGTCGATATCGACGCCGGCATCTTTATAGGAAATGGAAGACACACCCGACTCCAGAATCAAAAAGTGCGGTATTTTACCGCCTATGTCGACTCCCCGCCCGTTCTACCGCCCCTGGCTCGCCCTCGCCGTGCTGCTCGTCACGGGCGGCCTGATCTACCTGCTGGGCCCCATTCTCACCCCCTTCCTGGCCGGCGCCCTGCTCGCCTACATCTTCGACCCGCTGGTCGACCGCCTGGAAGCGCACGGGTGGTCGCGCGCCGCCGGAACCGTTGCGGTGATCGTGCTGGCCGGACTCGCCGTCTTTGGCCTGGTCCTGATTGCCTTGCCGCTGTTTCAAGGCCAGTTCGCCGAGTTGAGCCAGCGCCTCCCGGCCGCCCTCGACCTGCTGCAAACCCGCTTCCTGCCCTGGCTGCAGCAGACCTTCGGCATCACCATCGACCCCAATCTCGATGCGCTCAAAAGCTGGCTGACCGAACAGGCGACCGAAAACAGCGCCAACTGGCTGCCCTCCCTGCAAACCGGTGCGCTTGCCGTCCTGGGCGTGGTGGTCAACCTGCTGCTGATTCCGGTGGTGATGTTTTATCTGCTGAAGGACTGGGACGTGATGGTGGCGCGCGTCGCCGCGCTGGTGCCGCGCGACTGGACGGGGCATGTCACCCGCGTCGCACGTGCGATGGACGCGGTGGTTGGCGAGTTCATGCGCGGGCAGCTGGCGGTCATGATCATCCTCGCGCTGTATCACGGCATTGCCCTGTGGGTGCTGGGTCTCGACTACGCCCTGCCGATCGGCATTCTCACCGGACTGCTGTCCTTCGTGCCTTTTCTCGGAATCGGCCTGGGCCTGACGCTGGCCTTGCTGGTGGCGCTGTTGCAATTCGGCGACTGGGTCGGGGTGGCCTGGGTGGCGGGGATATTCATGGTCGGCCAGCTTTTCGAAGGCTACGTGATCACCCCGCGCATCGTCGGTGAACGGGTCGGCCTGCATCCGGTGGCCGTCATCTTCGCCCTGGCGGCATTCGGCCAGTTGTTCGGCTTTGTCGGCGTGCTGCTGGCGGTGCCGCTGGCGGCGGTGCTGCTGGTGGCGCTGCGCGAACTGCGCGGCGTGTACGAGCAAAGCGACCTTTATCGCGGCGGCTATAATGCCGGCTCTTCCGATCCTGCCTCGTCTGCCATGTCCGCACCGCTCCCCGGCCCACCCCTGCTCGAATCGCGCATCGCTTCCCTGCCGCTGGTGCATCGCGGCAAGGTGCGCGACATCTACGCCGTCGGCGACGACAAGCTGCTGATCGTCACCACCGACCGCCTGTCCGCATTCGACGTGGTGATGCCGACGCCGATTCCCGGCAAGGGCGAGGTGCTGACGAAGGTGTCGGCGTTCTGGTTCGACAGGCTCAAGTCCATCGTGCCGAGCCAGGCGCTCGACATCGAGCCGGAATCCGTGGTTGCAGAAAATGAACGCGACCAGGTGGTCGGCCGCGCCATCGTGGTGAGGAAGCTCAAGGCCCTGCCGGTCGAGGCGATCGTGCGCGGCTACCTGGTCGGCTCGGGCTGGAAGGAGTATCAGGCCAGCCAGTCGGTGTGCGGCATCGCGCTGCCGGCCGGCCTTCGCCAGGCCGACCGCCTGCCCGAGCCGATTTTCACGCCGTCGACCAAGGCGGCGGTCGGCGCCCACGACGAGAACATCAGCTTCGACGAGACGGCAAAGCTGATCGGCGCCGACCTGGCCAAGCAGGTGCGCGACGTCAGCCTTGCCCTGTACAAGTCTGCCGCGGAGTATGCGCTTACACGCGGCATCATCATCGCCGACACCAAGTTCGAGTTCGGACTCGACGAGGCCGGCAGCCTGGTGTGGATCGACGAGGCACTGACCCCCGATTCATCGCGCTTCTGGCCGGCCGACCAGTACCGGCCCGGCAGCAACCCGCCCAGCTTCGACAAGCAGTTCGTGCGCGACTGGCTGGAAGCGAGCGGCTGGAACAAACAGGCGCCGGGACCGGCGCTTCCGGACGAGATCGTCGCCAAGACCAGCGAGAAATACCGTGAGGCGATGGCGCGCTTGCTGGGGTAAGAACGGATTTATCCGCGAAGGACGCGAAGATGCGCGAAGGAAACCCCTGTATCAAGGCCCGCGCTGTTGGCGATGGCTAACTTCGCGTTCCTTCGTGGACAGTCTTTTCACTTCAGCGTCGCGGTGAGGAAATCCGCCACCGCCGCCACCATCTCGGCTTCGTGCCCGGTGAAGAAATGGTCGGTGCGCGCCACCACCACCTGCCTTGAATCCTTGCTGGCCAGGCTCTGCTTGCGCTTGCCGGCATTCGCCAGCACTGGCGGCAGGTCGTTGTCGCCGTAAAGATCGAGGACCGGGAGTTTCAGCGCGCCGTAATCCTTGAACGAGGGCCCAAGGCTCGCCCAGGATTTCACTACGGGATCGGGCTTGCCGGCGAAATATTCCAGGCTCATGCGCGAGCCCATGCTGTGCGACACGACCGCGATCTGCGCATAACCCTTGGCCTTCAGGAATTCGACCGCCTCGGCGATGCGCTCGGCCGCTTCGGGGAAGGTTGGCGGGTAGGCCTCGCTCTTCGCATCCGCGGCCAGGATAGGCATCTGGATCGACAGGGTGGTGAAACCGCGATCGGCCAGTTCGGTGCGCAGCGTGCCGACCATGCCCCAGTCCGGGTGGATGCCCCCGCCGTGGACGACGATGGCCGCCTTGCCGGTGCCCGCCACCGGCGTGAACAGCGACAGGAATTTGTGGTGCCCGCGCGGCGTCTGCAGGTAGACCGGATCGCCCACCACCAGTCCGGGCACGATTTCATCCGCCCATTTTTTCTCGCGCGCATAATCCGCCACGGGCTCGGCAAGCGTTGTCAGCGAAATCAGTGCAAGCAATCCGGCCGCCAGACCCAACACCATGTTTTTCTTCATTTCATCTCTCCTGCGCGTTAAAGTAATAGTGTACTTGCCCGATACTTCGACTAAACCATTTGGTTATCAATCATTCAAGGTAGAAAACTAGTGTCCGCCAAGCAACTGCGCATCGTGCCGACCACCTTGCCAACCGCGCCACCGCACGATGTACGCCCGCGCGGCGGGGCGAGGGTGGTGATTGTCGACGACCGCAGCACCGCACGCAGCCTGCTCGAAGGCCTGGCGCGCTCGCTGGAACCCGGCGTGGTGGTGGAAAGCTTTGCCGACCCGCTGGACGCACTGGCGCAGATGCAACGCATGACGCCTGATCTCATCATAAGCGACTACCGCATGCCGGGCATGGACGGCATCGAGTTCACCCGGCGCGTGCGCGCGGAACGCCGACTGGCCGACGTGCCGCTGATCATCGTCACCGTGGTGGAAGACCGCCAGATCCGCTATCAGGCGCTGGAAAACGGCGCCACCGACTTCCTCACCCGGCCGATCGATCCGCAGGAATACCGCGCCCGCTGCCTCAACCTGCTGACCCTGCGGCGCAGCCAGAAAATGCTGGCCGACCGCGCGCTGTGGCTGGAAGAACAGGTGATGCAGGCCACGCGCGAAGTGCGCACGCGCGAGCGCGAAACCCTGATGAAGCTGGCCAAGGCCGGCGAGTACCGCGACCAGGAAACCGGCAACCACATCATCCGCATGTCGAAGTACGCCCGCCTGATCGCCGAAGAACTCAGTTTCACCGCGATGGAATGCGACGAGATCGAGGCCGCCTCGCCGATGCACGACATCGGCAAGATCGGCATTCCCGACCGGATTCTGCTCAAACCCGGCCGCCACACCCCGGAAGAGCAGGCCATCATGCGTCGCCACCCGCTGATCGGCCACGGGATACTGACCGGCAGCCCATCGCGCTACCTGCAGATGGGCGCGGTGATCGCACTCGGCCACCACGAGAAATTCGACGGCAGCGGTTACCCGCAAGGCCTGGCCGGCGCGGACATCCCGCCGCCTGCCCGCATCGTGGCGGTGGCCGATGTGTTCGACGCGCTCACCTCCAATCGCCCCTACAAGCGCGCATGGTCGTTTCAGGCAGCACTGGACTATATCCGGTCGGAAAGCGGGCAACACTTCGACCCCGACTGCGTGCGCGCCTTTGAACTGCGCATCGATACCGTGGCGGTCATCATGCGCGAGATGGGCGAC
>JBAQND010000229.1:0-7186 GCA_049303455.1 Thiobacillus sp. | reverse complement strand
GTCTTGGTCCCCTCGATGGTGACCTCGCGCACCGACTCCACGACGCCCATCTGCACTTCCTGGACGGTGCGCGCCTGGCTGCGGCTGTAATCCGAACCCCCCATTCCAGCCGGACAGCCTGCCAGCAACATGGTGCTGACGGCAATGAGGGCAACTGCGAAGGGCTTGTTCATGACGTGCTCCTGTATTTACTCATAATGGTAGTCAAACTGGGTATGGAATTCGCTGGCGATTTCATCGCGGCCGGGACGGTGGTTTTGTCCGCCGCGCTGGGCGATCTTGATCGCTCCCATGAGACTGCCCAGGCGGCCGGAGGTTTCCCAGTCGAGCCCGCGGGTGATGCCGTAGAGGATGCCGCTGCGATAGGCGTCGCCGCAGCCGGTGGGGTCGAGGATGGCGGCGGGGCGCGCTGCCGGAATGTCGATCTGCTTGCCGGCCGCGTAAATCACCGAGCCTTCGGCGCCGCGCGTCACGATCAGCGCCTCGACGTGGCGCGCCAGCGTGGCCAGGGCTTCCCCGGTTCGGCTCTGCAGCAGTTCGGCTTCATAGTCGTTGAGGATGGCGTAGCTCGACTTGTGGACGCACTCCAACAGTTCGTCGCCGGTGAACAGCGGCATGCCCTGGCCTGGGTCGAACACGCATGGCACGCCGGCCTCATGGAAGCCGCGCACGTGGCTCAGCATGCCGTCACGGCCGTCCGGCGAGACGATGCCGAGCTTGACGTTCGGCACCGTGCGCACGTCGTTCTGGTGCGAATAGTTCATCGCGCCGGGGTGAAAGGCGGTGATCTGGTTGTCGGCGAGGTCGGTGGTGATGAAGGCCTGCGCGGTATAGGTGCCGGCAATATGACGGATGTAGTCGCGCGAAATGGCGTGGCTGTCGAGGCGTTCGCCGTAGGCGGAGAAGTCGTCGCCTACGGTTGCCATGATCAGCGGCTCGCCGCCCAGCAGCTTCAGGTTGTAGGCGATGTTGCCGGCGCAGCCGCCGAACTCGCGGCGCATCTCGGGCACCAGGAAGGACACGTTCAGCATGTGGATCTTGTCGGGCAGGATGTGATGCTTGAAATGGTCCTGAAACACCATGATGGAGTCGAAGGCGAGGGAACCGCAGATGAGGGTGCGCATGAAGGGTATGGGATGAAAGTGACAGCCGGAATTATACGCAGGCCGGCCAGCCCCGGTTTTATGGCGGGTTTGCGCGATGCGCTTGTGATCCCTTGACGGATCGAGCTGGATTTAAGCCAAACAATCCATTAACGCGTCATTCCGGCCTTTGCTGGAATGACGCGGTTTTGCTTATTTTCAGGAAGCCGTCACAAAGCAAGCGCCAGCGCGGCAACCGCCCCGCCCAGCAGCGCGCCCACCAGCACATCGCTGACGTAGTGTAGTCCCAATACCAGGCGCGAGGCTGCGACCAGCGCGGTGAACGGCCACACCAGCCAGCCCAGCGCCGGGTAATAGGCGGTGGCGACGAGGCTGAACACCACGGCGTGCAGGGTGTGGCCGGAGGGAAAGCTGAAGCGGTCGAGCGGGGCGGTCAGGCAGCAGATCGTCGGGCAGGCCTGATAAGGACGCGGGCGCTCGGTGGCGCCTTTCAGCCACTTGTAGATCAGCGTGCCGGCGAGGCCGGCCACGATCATGTGCAGCACCGCCGGCAGTGCGCCCTGGCCCTGCCAGGCGATCAGCGCCAGCATCAGGGCGTACCAGAAGATGCCGTCGCCTGCGCGGCTGGCGAACCGCAGCACACCGACTTCCCAGCCGGGCAAACGCACGCCGTTGAGGCGCGCAAGGAAGGCGTGCTCGCGTGCGGCCAGCCGATTGAGGCCTTGGTGGGCGGCAAGACCGAGGCGGCTTTGCATGGTGGGCGCGGGATCAGCCGGCGCGGGCGGCGAGTGACCCGTCGAGCTGTTCGTCGGGCACGGGCTGGGGCTGGGCGAGCCGGAGCAGCACCTGCTCGAAGCTGTCGATGATGGCATCCCACGACAGTTGCGCCGCGCGCACGGCCGCCGCCCTGCCGAGGCGGCGCTGCAGTGCGATTGACATGGCCAGCGACACGGCGTGGGCGATGAAGGCGTCCTCGTCTCCTGGGGGCGCCTTGAGACCGTTTTCGCCGTGGCGGATGACGTCCTCGGCGGCGGCGCAGTCGTAGGCCACCACGGCGAGGCCGGAGGCCATGGCCTCGATGGTCACATTGCCCCAGGTTTCGGTCAGGCTGGGAAACAGGAAGACATCGGCGGAGGCGTAATGCGCCGCCAGCGTCTCGCCAATGTGGGTGCCGGAGAAAATTGCGTCCGGGCGCCTGGCCTGCCAGCTGGCGCGCTCGGCGCCATCCCCCACCAGCACCAGGCGGCTGGCGGGGTACGCTTCGCGCATGGCGTCGTAAGCGCGAAACACCAGCGCCAGATTCTTTTCGGCGGCCAGGCGCCCGACATACAGCACCAACGTCTCGTCCTCGCCGGCACCCCAGCGCGCGCGCAGGGACGGGTCGCGGCGCCCGGGGTGAAACTGCCTGGTGTCGACCCCGCGGCCGATGATCTCGATGTTCTCGTAACCGTGGCTCAGCAACTCGCGGCGGATGCCCGCGCTCGGCACCAGGGTGACGGCAGCCTTGTTATGGAATTTTCGCAGGTAGGCGACGATGGCGCAGCGCAGCGGGCCGAATCCGGAGTGGTTGCGGTAGCTGTGGAAGTTGGTATGGAAGTCGCTCGCCACCGGCAGGCGCAGCTTGTTGGCCGCCGCCAGCGCCGACCAGCCGAGCGGGCCTTCGGTGGCGATCTGCACCACGTCGGGACGCTGCATCGTCCACAGCCGGGTCAGCGCGGCTTTTGCCGGCAGGCCCATTTTCAGGCCGTCGTGATGCGGCAGGGGTTCGCTGTGCGTGACGGCGGGCTGCGCCTGAGGGCCGGCATGCTGACACGGACGAATCAGCTGCACCTGATGATTGCGTACCTGCAGACCGTTGACCATGCGGCCCAGCGTTATCGCCACGCCATTGACCTCGGGCGGATAGGTCTCGGTCACCATCGCAATGCGCAGTTGCGGGTGTCTCGACGGCAGGGTCTGGCAGGTGAATCCGGCTGCATCCATGGCGCAGAGCATGCGCCCGGTATGCGACAAAAAAATGAAGCCGCGGTGACGGTTTGGTGAAGCCGCTCAGGTGGCGAGCGGCAGCGTGGCGCGCGCGATCTCCCTCAGCATCAGGATGTCGCGGTAGGCGCCCGGTTCGAAACCCATCCGCGTACCGCCGCGATCGTCATAGATCAGGTCGTGGAAGAATGCGTTGATATCCGCCGTGTTCCACACGTTGACCAGTTCTTCCAGCAGGTGCGGATAGGCTTCCAGCCCAAGACCGGCTTCGTTTTCCTGCGAAATCGGATGGCCGGTCAGGTTGATGTTGAAATAGCGGCGGCACTCGGCGCTGGCGGCGGCATACGCTTCGGTGTTGCCTTCCCGGTGCAGCAGGTCGAGCAGCAGCAGCCACGGCACCGGCGATTCGGTCGGCGCATCGCGCAGGTGTTCCTGCAGCAGGTGGACCGCCAGATCGCCATGGCCGTGGGCCATGAACACTTCGGCCTGATCGAGGATGTCTTCCTTGACTTCGGTGTCTTCATTGCGTGGCGGCTGGGCGATTTCCGGCATCCGCTGGGGGGCGGGAGGCGGTTCGGCCTGCGGCCCGGCGGTGATGTCGGACAGCGTCATCATCGTCGCGTCCGGCGGTGTCCAGGGCGCGCGTCCCTTGATGGCGACCCGAGGCTCATGGCGGCGGCGTGGCAGCCAGGCGATCAGCGCGATGGCCGTGCCGAGCAAGCCGATGACCAGAAGGTAGAGGGGCCATTGCGCCGGCTGTGGGGGCGGCGGCGGCGGCGTGATTGCCGCAGGCGCCAGGGTGCGCCCGGCCTCAAGTTCCGCGTGGCGCTGCTGCAACGCGGCCAGCTGGGCTTCGAGGTGCGCAAGCTTGCGGGCAAGCGCCATGTTTTCGTCCGACAGTTCGGCCGCGGTCAGGCTGGCGCGGCGGGGACGCGCCTGGTCGGGCAAACTGCCATCGAGCGGCAATGCAGCAGGCGTGTCGGCCACGCTGCGCCAGCATGACACAGACCGAGCAGGAGGACGATGGGCTTGAGGTTCACGGGGTCGCTGAAAAGAGGGATACCCCACCTATTCCGGCCAAGAACGCCGCAACTTGAGGGTGCGGCGAAAATGAAAATAGGGCACGAATTTTGTTTGGCGTCAGTCCAGCAGTACCAGCCCCCAGACCACCGCGACGTTGACGAGCGCGATCATTACTGCCGCGCTGCCCATGTCCTTGGCGCGCTTGATGAGCAGGTGGTGTTCCAGCGAGATGCGGTCGACCGCGGCCTCGACCGCCGAATTCAGCAGTTCGACGATTAGCACGCCGAGCACGGCGCCGGCCATCAGCGCGCGCTCGATCCCTGTCTCCCCCAGGTAGAGCGCCAGCGGAATCAGCAGCAGCGCCAGAAACACTTCCTGGCGGAACGCGTCCTCATGCTTGAACGCAGCGCTGAGACCGGCCCACGAGTAGCCCGCCGCGTTCAGCACGCGCTGCAGGCCGGTCTTGCCCTTGAACGGGCTGACAGGATCACTCATGCCGTGGGCTTGTAGGCGAGATCGAGTTCGCGCGCGGCCCTGACGTCGTCCAGCCGCCGCACCGGCAGGCTGTAGGGCGCGCCCTTGACCAGATCGGGGGTGGTTTCGGCCTCGCGCTTGATCGCGATCATCGCCTCGACAAAGCCGTCGATCGTCTCGCGGCTCTCGGTTTCGGTCGGCTCGATCAGCAGGCACTCGGGCACCAGCATCGGAAAGTAGGTGGTCGGCGCGTGATAACCGTAATCGAGCAGGCGCTTGGCGAAGTCCATCGCACTGACCCCGGTGGCGTCCTTGAGCTTTTTCAGCGTGACGATGAATTCGTGGCTGGCGCGGCGCTGGGGAAAGGCCAGGTCGAAGCCGGCCTCGCGCAGCCGGGCCATCAGGTAGTTGGCGTTGAGCGTGGCGTATTCGGCGACGCGGTGCATGCCTTCGCGGCCCAAGAGGCGCGCGTAGACGTAGGCGCGCATCAGCACGCCGGCGTTGCCCATGTTGGCGGACATGCGGCCGATCGACTGCGGCAGGTCGGCCTCGGTCGCCAGCCGGTAAAAGCCGTTCTCGTTCAGCACCAGCGGAATCGGCATGAAGGGCAAGAGGCGCTCCGCCACGCCGACCGGACCCGCGCCCGGGCCGCCGCCGCCGTGCGGGGTGGAGAAGGTCTTGTGCAGGTTCATGTGGATGACGTCGAAGCCCATGTCGCCCGGGCGCACCTTGCCGAGGATGGCGTTGAGGTTGGCGCCGTCGTAGTACAGCAGGCCGCCGGCGTCGTGCACGATCTGCTGGATATCGGCGATGGTCTTCTCGAACACGCCGAGGGTCGACGGATTGGTCAGCATCAGGCCGGCGGTGTGCGGGCCGACCGCGGCGCGCAAGGCGGCCAAGTCGACGCTGCCGGTGGCGTCGGTGTGAATTTCCTTGACCGTGTAGCCGCACATGGTCGCGGTCGCCGGATTGGTGCCGTGCGCCGCATCCGGCACGATGATCTCGCGCCGCGCGGTGTCGCCGCGCGCGTCGTGGTAGGCGCGGATCATCGCCACCCCGGCGAATTCGCCGTGCGCGCCCGCCATCGGCGCCATCGACACGCCGGCCATGCCGGTGACGTCCTTCAGCATTTCCTGCAGCTCGAACATGCTGGCGAGAAAGCCCTGGCCGGTCTCGTCCGGGCTCGCCGGATGGCGCGCCAGGAACTGCGGCAGCATCGCCAGCGAATTGCACGCGCGCGGGTTGTACTTCATGGTGCACGAGCCGAGCGGGTAGAACTGCGTGTCGATCGAGAAGTTCTTCTGCGACAGCCGCGTGTAATGGCGCACCACGTCGAGCTCGGAGACTTCGGGCAAGGCAGGCGCGTCACGGCGTCGCAGGTTCGCGGGCAGGTCGTCGAGGCTGCCGCCGGTGGCAGGCAACTGGGCGGCGGCGGCGCGGCCGGGGCGGGAATGGTCGAATATCAGCATGATTAAGGATGAGGCGTGAGGAGTGAGGGGTGAGGGGTCGGGCGGGGCAGGCGCGACGCGGTCTCGCAACCGTTCCTCACCCCTTTCCCTCACGCCTCACGAATTTATTTCAACGCAGCCAGCGCCGCGTCGTAGTCCGGCTCCTGCTTGATCTCGGGAACGAGTTCGGCATGCAGCACCTTGTTGTTCTCGTCGAGCACAATCACGGCGCGCGCGGTGACGCCGGCGAGCGGGCCGCTGGTGATGGCGACGCCGTAGTTTTTCATGAATTCGGCGCCGCGCATGGTCGACAGCGTCACCACGTTGTTGGTGCCTTCGGCGCCGCAGAAGCGGCTCATCGCGAACGGCAGGTCGGCGGCGATGATCAGCACCACCGTATTGCCGACGGCAGCGTCGTTGAATTTCTTGGTCGACGTCGCGCACACCGGGGTGTCGAGGCTGGGCACGATGTTGAGGATTTTTTTCTTGCCAGCAAAGTCGGCCAGCGAGACGTCGGCCAGGTCCTTGTTGACCAGCTTGAAGTCGGGCGCGGTGTCGCCGACCTTGGGGAAGGTACCGGACACTTCGATGGGGGTGCCGCCTAGGGTGACTGCCATGTTGCTCTCCTTGAAAATCAATTAAATGTCGGGCGCGTAAACGAATGCGCCCGATTCATTCCGCGCCCACTAACTGTCGGGCTGGTCATAGCGAGCCAGGTGCTCATCAATATTCTCGCGCAGCATGGCTTCGTACTGCTCCATGAAATAGGCGATCGCGGCTTCTTTCTCCGTAATCAACTGTTCCTTGCTGGCGGCGCTCGCGGAAATGAGGAAGGCATTGAATCTCGATGCCGCAAATAGCGCGCTTGCGCTCACCTTGCTGGGTTTCACTTCGTTCAAGTGGCTATTGGCCAGTTGAATGAACGAGTCGGCCAGTTCCCAGAACTGCTTGTCACGTTGTACATCACTCATGTTTCACTCCCACTAGTGTCGTGAACCCGAAATAGCGGAGCAAATGAAACGGATGGCTTTTTTCGCAGGGCAAGGCGCGAGGAGGCGACATAGCTGGCTCTATGGCAACGACGAGCAACGCCGCCATGCGGAAAAAGACGCCGTTTTATGTTTCGATATTTATGGTTCACGACACTAGCTCTTG
>JBAQND010000228.1:0-1687 GCA_049303455.1 Thiobacillus sp. | reverse complement strand
TCTGGTAGCACGCAAATTCATTTCGCCTTCCCGGTTCGACGACGCGAAACAAACCACCGACCTCGCCGGGCAACAAATCGGCGCGCTGAATCAGGACCTGAAACGCATCGCGGAAACCCTGGGCGGCAGCGTCGATGCGCCGGTCGAGCGCCATCCGGCGTATCTCGCCGCGCTGGCCGAACTCGATCAAGCGAAGCTCGATCTGGCGCGCGTCGAAGTACGCGCCTCGTTGCCCGGCACCGTGAGCAAACCGCCCAAGCCCGGGCAGTTCGTCGCCGCGGGCGCGACGGCGATGGCCCTGGTGGTCAGCGGCCATGCGTGGATCGAGGCCAATTTCACCGAGACCGATCTCACCTACGTTCATCCGGGGCAGCCGGTCACGATTCATATCGACACCTACCCCGACGCAGAATGGACAGGCACGGTGGACAGCCTGAGCCCGGCCACCGGTGCGGAGTTCTCGGTCATCCCCGCGCAGAACGCCACCGGAAACTGGGTCAAGATCGCCCAGCGGGTGGCAGTGCGGATCAGACTCGACGCCGCGCCGGATCTGCCGCAATTGCGCGCGGGCCTGAGCGCGGTGGTCGAGATCGACACCGGCCATCGCCGTCGCCTGTTCGGATACACGCTCTGAGGCCGCGCGCATGAACGCGCCTGCGGCAGCCGTCCAACCGGAAAGCGCCAAGCGCATCTGGGTCGCCATGTCGGTGATGCTGGCGACCATCATGCAGGCGCTGGACACCACCATTGCCAACGTTGCGCTGCCGCATATGCAGGGGACGATGGGTGCGACCCAGGATCAGATTTCCTGGGTGCTCACATCCTATATCGTGGCGGCGGCCATCTTCATGCCGCTGACCGGGTTTATCACCGCGCGCTGGGGGCGCAAGCGCGTTTTCATGTGGTCGGTAGTCGGCTTCACGCTGGCGTCGATGCTGTGCGGCGCGGCGCAAACCCTGCCCGAGATCGTGTTGTTCCGCCTGCTGCAGGGGATTTTTGGCGCGAGTCTGGTGCCGTTGTCGCAAGCCGTGCTGCTCGATACCTATCCGCCCGAACAACACGGCAAAGCCATGGCGATGTGGGGCGTAGGCGTGATGGTGGGGCCGATCCTCGGACCCACGCTTGGAGGCTGGCTGACCGAGTACTATAACTGGCGCTGGGTGTTTTACATCAATCTGCCGTTTGGCGTGCTGGCCTGGCTCGGGCTCGCGGCCTTCGTGCGCGAAACGCCCATCGACCGCACCCGGCGGTTCGATCTGCTCGGCTTCGCACTGCTGAGCCTGGGCATCGGCGCGATGCAAATGATGCTGGACCGCGGGCAATCGCTGGACTGGTTCGCCAACCCGGAAATCGTCGTCGAGGCCCTGCTTGCGGGCCTGGCGCTGTATCTCTTTGTCGCCCACATCTTCACCCACGATCATCCTTTCATCGAGCCGGGGCTGTTCAAGGATCGCAACTTCAGCGTCGGCCTTGTGCTTATCTTCATCGTCGGCATCATTTTGCTCGCCACCATGGCCTTGCTTCCGCCGTTCATGCAAAGCCTGTTGGGATTCCCCGTGATCGATGTCGGCTATCTGCTGGCTCCGCGCGGCGTGGGCACCATGATTGCCATGATGATGGTCGGCAAATTCTCAGGACGGGTGGATGTGCGCTACATGATTTTTTTCGGCCTCATCCTGACCAGCCT
>JBAQND010000227.1:0-21051 GCA_049303455.1 Thiobacillus sp. | reverse complement strand
CCGTATGCGAGGGCGTCGACGTATGTGCGGGAAATGTCGGGACTGAAGATGCGGGCAGCACGCCGGTAAGCGTCATCAATCACTGCCATGTCGGCATCTTCCAGGAACTGATTAAAGCTCTTGGACTTGCCCTTGATGTCGGCCACCACCGTCTTGCCCTCAACCGTCATCACGGTTTTGCGCTTGGTTTCGATTTGCGTTTTGTAACGCTCCTGCGCCGCATTCAGCACCTTGTGCATCTCTGCGTGGGCCAACTTGCCAGCACCCGGCTGAATGTCATCAGCGGCCAGTTCATGCGCCAGCGCCGTTAAACGCTTCGCAGGCTTGGCCCCGCGTTGTGGGCGGGTCTGCGACGGCAGGGACTCAAACTTTTCCCATACAGCCTGCGAGACTGCGGAATTCGGCTTCATTTCCACCGGATTGACAAGCACGCGCCCGCTGGGCGCTGAACTGGTGTCATCACCTTTCATCAAGGCATCGACCACTTCACCCACGGTCTTGGCATCGAACTTCGGCAACAAGCACTCTACCGAGTTCAGGCGGTCATCGCCGGGGATGCGGCGAGCCAGCGGCGAACGCACCATGCGGCCCAACAACTGCGTGATGTGGGTGCGGTCGACTGCAGCACGGAAAGACACCATAACTTCAGCACGCGGGCAGTCCCAGCCTGTACTGATGGCGTCCTTGGCTATCAGTACACGCACCCATGTTGATTCCTGCACGCGCTCGGGCGAAATGTGAGGAACGTTGCGATTGCCGAACTGCTGGGTCGTGTGATCGCCCAACACATGCGCCACGCTGCCACTCGGCAAGTCCGGCCATTGCTGATAGATAGTGTCCAGGGCACGGCCAATGTCGTTCGGGTCGGGCGTATTGGGCACCTGCAGCACCATCAATGGAATGACGGTATGTGCATCATCCTGCTGCTTGGCGTACTCGGCCCAGGCCTCCGTCGAAGCTTTCAGTTTGTCAGTGGCCCGGCGCACCAACACGGTATCGAAATCACCAATTTCATCGGGAATGTCCAAAATGATGGTGTCCTTGATGAGGCCTGATTCCTGCACCTTGGTTGAATCCACCGCCACGGGTGGCAACGTGATCCTTTTTTGAGCCCCTTCCATGGCTTTGCTGAAGCGCTCCACCGTCGCGGATATCCCCCACACTACCGGGATGCCCGGTACGCCGCTGGCGCCATTGATGAGCCGTTGGACGATGGTGCACTTGGCGCTCTCCGCTGCTTTGCTGGGGTTGCCCATGCCTCGGTGCGCCTCGTCGAGTACCAGATACAGCGTCAAGTCCGGGTCTTCGACGGTGTTGCGAATCGTGTCCCAGATCGTGAACGAGCGCATGTCGGGGCGGGTTTCCGGGAACATGCCGCCGTCAGCATCACCCTCGAAGCCACGCACCAGCAGGCTGTTCTTGCCGAGCTTTTGCGTGTTGAGGAAGTAGATTTTTCCGGCCTCGAACTTGGCCCGGTTAAAGGTGTTTTCCACCACCACCATATCCGTGGGGCGAATGCGGTCAGATGCTTCCATCAAGCGGAAACGGGTCTGTTCGTTCAGCGCTGGGTCGTCACTGAACCAGATCACCACCGCGCCGAGATCGGCATCGAAGTCGTATTCGTCATCTCCATGAAACAGAGCCTCAAAAGCAGCAGCAGCCATCACTGTCTTGCCCGCGCCAGTCACGGCGGTCAGTGAAAAGGCGTGTTTGTCTTCGTCTTCATGCCACCGCTTGCGGGCTTTCTTCAGGTTGGACAAGGCATCGCGCACCGCATCGGCCTGATAATCCTTCAGCGTGAACTTCATCCCTTATTCCCCGTTGGCAAAACTGAAATTGGTCAAGTAAGACTCGTACAGGCGCACCGGCTCCACGCCATCGGGCAGACGACGCGCAATGGCTTGGAAACGGCGGTCGTCGTCGGTGACGATGCAGGCCACGCGCAGGTTTTTGGCCTTGCCCACGGCCTTGATGAACGGTGTGGCGCTGTCCACGTCCACCAGCAGACCGTAGGCGTCGGCCACTTCCCAGCCGACGTCCGGTAATTTGTCGATGCGTTGTCCTCGACTGCCTGCGCGCAGCCAAAGCAGCGGCGCAATACGGGCAAAGGCGCGGTTATGGGTCACGGAAACGGGGGTTTCGTAGGTGAGGGTGAAGAATTCGGCGTTTTCTTCGAAGCCTTCAGCCATCGGGAATTCGTCGGTGAACTTGTAGTCGCCCTTGATAGGTTCGCCATCCGGAGTCATGCCGGTAATCACGGCCTGCACTCGCGGCTTGGTGATGTAGTCACAAATACCCCATTGCTCCCACTTGGCATCGCCAGGGCGCAGGCCTTGCGTGCGCAATCTTTTTAGTTCGTCAGCGGCGACTTCGTTGTTGGTCACCGAAATGCATTGGCGGCGGCCGCCGTCCTGGCGGTTCAGGCGCATCACCGCGTGGGCGGTCGTGCCGGAGCCGGAGAAGAAATCAAGAATAACTGCATGCGGCTTTCCCTTGATGAAGAAGCGTAAGGCATCTTCAACTGCATACAGCGACTTCGGGAACGGAAACTTGCGATCAGGCATCATGAGCTTCTGAAGGTTTGTTCCGCCTTGCTCTGCATTATGCGATCCGATTCGCCACTGAGTCCCGGGAATGAAAACAGGCACGTATTCCGAGGAGTCAACAACAATTGAGTTGTCCTGCTTTCTACCAAGAATTGGAAATTGTCCTGACTCAACCTTTTTCTGCTCACCTTTCGCCAAGTAAGTAATCGGGGTATCTCCTCCTTTCCATTTACCGAGCCTTGCATAACCTTTCTCGATAAGAGCTCGCAGACTAATTGGGCCGTTCGACCACCTACCTTCAGACCCATTGGAGCGAATCGGCCAAACAGCAACCGTGCCAGCCGGCGGAGTTATTTCATCTCGATTTTCGCCAAAGTACGGCTCCCCAATCGAATGGAAATTTGGGCCATCGAGGCTATTTTGGATGAAAATCGGAAAAAATTGATTCGGGCTGTCCGATCGCAGCGGATCTGAACCAGATCGCAGAAGTTCAGCCCACCTCAATCGTTCCGCCCGTCGATCCTTAACGATCTTCCATTCGGTGTCCAGAGCCGTAGGTAGAGGCGCAGCTACTCCGAACATAACGAAATAGATGTATTCGTCTGTTCTGCCAAATGCCGACGAGCGAGCCGCGCCTTTCGGATTGATGACGCTGCTGATCATCTGAATCCGCGCTTCGGGAAATGCCTGTTCGAGTAGAAGCCCCAGCCGCAGATATTCCTTTTCATCAATAGTCACGATCAAGACCGAATCCGCCGGATTCAGCAATTCCTTCGCGACCATCAAGCGCCGCTCCATCATCGCTAGCCATTTGCTGTGGCGGTACAGGTCATCGCCCTCGACGTAATCGTTGTTGTATTTCCAGTCTTTCGCTCCGGTGTTGTAGGGCGGGTCGATGTAGATGGCGTCGACCTTGCCGCGATGCGTGTAGGTCAATGCCTTCAGCACGTGGTAGTTCTCGCCATTGATGACCGTGTGGAACGGTTTGTCACCGCCACGCTGCACCTTGCCGGTACTGACCAAGCCCGGATAGAGAGTGTCGCGGAACTCGGCCACCACCACGAGATCATCCAGCGCCACGGTCTGCGTCTGTGCCTCTGCCGCGCCCAGCAGTTCCAGTTCGACCATCTTGCCATCACTGGCCTTATGGATGGCCTTGACCTGCCACAGCCGTTGGTCGCCTGTCTTCGTTGAACCACGCTCAGGCAGCACGCGCACCTTGTCGCCCTTACGGGTGGGACGCTGCGGCAGTTCCACGACCTCCGGACGGTGTCGCTCGAAGTTCAGGCCGAAAGGCAGGCGCGAGGACAGCACCTTGAACTCCCTGTCCAGGTCCGCCCCTAACTGAGGGTCTTTGGCCTTGGCCTGGGCAATCAAATCGGTTAGTCGTGACACAACAACTCCTGTTTTCTTTGGGCGGCTCTGTTCCGCGATTATTGTTTTGGACACCTCGATGCCCAACTGCATTAAACACTAGGCGCATCAAAGGCTGGGCGTTACGAAGCACGCATATTCACTCAAGCAAGTGGCGAGCATTTGCCGGTTAACAGCCGCCAGTATTCTCGGAGGCTGATTCTTGTCATTCGCTCATGCTCACACCGCCAGTTCAGCCAGACCTGCCGCGAAGGCAGTAGCCCCTCCGTTCGCCGGATGTCGAACGCAGCCTGTAGGGCGTACGGCCATTACTTTTAGCAGATCCTCGGCCTTCCGCCCGACAGCGACTACCTTGGCTCGCGGAAATGCTTCAAGCAACCCACGTAGGGCCTTTGCGCCCAGGGCAACCTCACTACCAGTGGGTGTCCGATTTGATCGGATGTTCCCGGGTTTGTATGGATGCAGCTGCACTGCATTCCACAAGATCGTATGCTCTGCAATACCCAGCCGATGCAGTGCTTTCCAGACAATAGTGGCGCTAGGCTCGGAGAAGGGAAGATTGCGCGAGGTCAGCCGCTGGGTGGGAGTGTCCAAACGTGGGATCAGCCCCTCTAGCAGTAGGAGGCGCTCGCTGGTGAAGGCCACTCCAGAGTGCCGTCCGCCGGCAAAGCCGATTGCTTCGCCACAAAGGATGAAGCGTGGGTCGCAGTCTAGATGCGCCGAAAGCCTTGCCAGCTTTTCGTCAGGACCGTTGGCATCGAGATCATCCGGGCACCTGTCTGTCCAAGGATTGAAAAGCCCGGGAATACCACTAGGAAGTGTCGAGACAAGCTGTTTTGCTAGTTCAAGGTTTCCCATTTATATCATTCTCCCTCTTACCACGAATCGGAATCACCTTGGCCCCCGACAGGCGGGCTAACTGCTTCTTGGTTTCAAACAACTCCCGCAACAGGGAGACCTCCCGTGCCAAAGCAGCCTCTAGCTCCCGACGATACTGCTCCGTCAACTCCTTGGCGCGAGCCACCTTGGCTTTCTGCTCATTCTGAGGCTTGGCTTGCTCTGCAGCGGCTTTCTCAATCGCACTTATCAAATCGGAGTACATCGCCCGGGACTTTTTGATACTGCCTTTTCCTCTGCCTGCCTCCAAAGATACAGCGTCATTCGTGATCCGCATCCCTTTGCGCACGATATCTGGCCTTCCAGCAATCAGCCGTTCCAGAGCGGAGAAATACTCTTCCAGAGAATTCGAAGTCTTCATTACCCAAGCTCCTTGGATGACATCTGTTTTTTCTGGATGCGCTCCCGAGCGTCGATCAGGACGTCAAGATCGGCCTTCTCCGTGCGGTATTGAATCGAGCCGGGATCCAGCTTCGAAAGCAGGTGTGACTGTGCAGCGATGATATTGTCTTAACAAAATTGCCTGAACCCAGAAAGAGGTGATCGAACTGTTGGTCGTTCATCAAGTATTTCCGAACCCGTAAGAAGGTCTTGAACAACGGAAGAAAGACGGGCTGAATTTCGAAAGACACAGTTCGCCCCTTCGCTCTGTACTTGATCGTACGGAAGCCTTGGCGTTCAACGCTGATATCCATTTCCCCCGTCTCCCATGCAAGCTGCTTAATGGATGACCAGTTCATCCCTGTGTTCGCCAAGAACTGGATCACGAAGGCGTTATGCGCAGAAAGCGCAGCGTTGCGCCGATAGCCGTGTTGCGGGTCACTGTTGGCTGTGTGCATAGATGCCTCAGCGTTCCGGATGCTGAACTCCGCACTAGCCGTTTTGGTTTGCTTACTGGGGTTGTAGAAGTACCTGTCCTGAATCTCTTCCACTTCGGCTATCCGCCCGTTCTCATAGTCGAAGGCCCAGTACCCTTTTTTCAAGGCTTCCCTAGCGGTCAATTCGTGCGGTGGCATGCACCACTTTCTGCTCGGGAATACCCACAGAACATTGTCCTTTGCGGCTAGGGACGCCGGAATGGACAGGGCGTACGGATAAGGTCGATTGTTAAGCACAAGGTCCGAGAGACCTTCGAACAAGCATCGCGCGAGAGCAAGGACACGTCCCTGCTCGACCTCAGTTGGCGGTTCAGTGGATTTCGTAGAGTGCTTCTGGATTTGGAGCAGATTGAGCCCATGCGTGAGTGTTTCCGAACCAGAGACAAGTTCCTGTAGTACCCGGATCACTTGTAATTGGGCTTTTGCGGCGCTGTTGTTGGCTAGGCGACCAAGCTTGACCAATTCCCTCAGATAACTGACATACGAAGCAAGTGTGGCTTTCGCAGCGGCTGCGTCGGCCAGCGGAAAAGGTAGGGATTGTTGGTCAGCCCAATCGATCAGCCCCACAATGGAGCTCACAGCAGCCGCAACTGTTGTTGGTCGTTGGGACTGCGTGTGAATCTGTTCGGAGAGATAGGTAATCAGCCCAAGGATAGGTGCAATACGGGACGAGTCGAGCGTAGTCTGGTCAACCAAACGTTCGGCTTTGGTACCCGTTTGCCCTTGCGCCCCTACGTTCGCTCGCGGACTGCGTTTTTGGTAGCAGAGAGCTCCCACATCTACGGAAAAGCCAATGTCCACACGTAGTACTGTTGCCTCCGGATAACGCACACCGGTGCCTTCAGGCAGCGGCAACTGCAGCAACTGTGCCGGGCGTGCGGAAAGTGTCACAGCGCGCCCTCCAATGCCTTTCTGGCCAATTGTTGCAAGTGGGTTTCGTGACTTTCCTCAGCCCAGCGGACCAACTTGAGATTGCCGCGGTATTGAAGGTACCGGTCTGTAACAGCCGATGACTCATGGCCCATCCTTGTCTTGACAAACTCCCGTGCCGCATGAAGAGTCGTTTTGCCTTCTCCCACAAGCTTCAGTTGATGGTCTGTCCAGTTCATGCCAGCTGTAGCGCGCAAGTCGTGGAATCGATAGCGGAACTTGGGTACGTTGTATTTCTTGCGGATGTATGGAGTCACCCGTTCGTAAATGAATTGACGAACGGCTTGGCCGATCTTCTGGTACCGAAGCTTGTTGCTTTCATCGAACTCCTGGGCGGTTTCCTTCCCCTCGTAAAGAGGGGCACCTCGCCGGCTTAGAAACAGGTACTGATCTTCAGTATCTCCCCCATCAGCACGTGATCGCCGCATTCGCGCCCGTTCGCTACGCGCGTAAATCTGCAGCTGCCTGTAGAACCAGACAGGGATGTGGAGCACCATCCGCTTGTCATATTTCGTGTCGATACCGGTTCCTGGTCCCACCGGAAACCGTAATGTGGTCGCCGTGACATCATCAAGATTCAGAGCGGTGTGTCGCACACGGAAGGTGAGAACCGTCTGGATTCTGGCTCCTGTAAGCAAGCTCATCAGATGAATCAGGGTCATCTCGGTATTTCCGAAGACCTGGAGCGCGTTAATAAGCCACTCCTGCTCCTCCAGCGGAAGGGGCCGAAGCTTTGCTCCATCGTCAAGTGTTTCGTCGTAGGGGTCGTATTGCTGCGGCACGTGTATCGACAGGTCCGTCGTGGCGACCCGCTTAACCTTCTCAATTCCTTGCGAGTCCTTGTACTGAACGTACCGATCTGCCTCTCTCCAAGGCTCGTGAGCCGGCTTGAACAAACCATCCTGGGCCAGCCAGCGGTAGAACCCAACCACGGAGCTCATACGGCGCTTCGCGGTCCCTGCAGCAATCTCACGTATGCGAATGAGGAGCTTCAGGCGGCTATTGAATCGGTACGTCGGGCGCCTGAGCTTCTGTGCCGGGAAGTCCATCCAGTCGATACCTTCCTCATCGAGGAATTGCCGATAAGCAGCCAGATCATCCGCGATGATGGAGTTGGTCGTCATGTTCGGCCTTATCTGATCTTCGAGGCGCGAAAGGATGTAGAGGACTGCCTCAGCCCACGGAGCCCCATTGCTGTCGAGGACCAGTGGGAACAGGTTGAAGCGGGCAGGCACCCAAGCCGGCTTGCCATCCCGACGCTGATGCCCGTCAGGGATTAGTACGGAACGCACAAAGTACGGCTCGAGCGCCTCAGCTATAGGGGCGCCAGCTGGATCGGTATCAGCTGTGACTTCCGTTATTGATAGTCGGGGGAGTAGGAGCTTTCGAGCCATGTGCCAAGTGCCAATCCATTGGTACTATTCTAGTCCATTGCTATCGTACTTGACTGTGGGGTCTGTTCTGTATTTACTTGCGTGTATGCCGGGCGCGAGGCCGACGATCAGCAGATCGGGCGCGGGGTCGCCGAAGGCGGGCACCGGGCGGGCGTGGTAATCGGGGTGGCGGACGCGCACCTCGTCCAGAAAAGTGGCGAGGCGGGGGCAGGTACGGCAGTCGAGGTCGAAGTGCATCGGAAGAAACAAAAAAACGCCCCACGACGGGGGCGTCCATTGTACGCGTGACGCGGATCGACTTTCGACCGGGCCCGCTGCGGTCTGCATGTAGTTCTGCTCGCCCATGCGCTTGACCAGGGCGGAATCATGTTGATCTCCGCGTTGTTGCTGACGAAGGTCCGACGAGGGCGATGGAGGCGGTACTCATTGGCTGGTTTTCTTGCCGGCTTGGATATGAACGGATGTGGCATCGACCACGCGCAAGGTCGGCGCACGGCGGGGCCGGATCGTGGCGCGCGGTGAGCGCTGGCGGCCGGCAAGCACGTGGATGGACAGCAATCCTGGCAATGCAAGCCCGGCGGCCCAGTGCAAAAGTGGTAGCCAGGCCGCGTTGTCGTCACTGGAGAAGTAATACAGCGCGTAGCCGGTGGCGGCGAGCCACGCGGCCATCGCAAGCATAGGCAGGCCGGTGCGCAGGTTCTTGCGGCGGTTCCATGCGAGCCGTATGTGGTGGGTCGCGAGCGAGCCGATCGCAACCAGCGTGAGCATCGCCATCAGGCCGTGCAGGCGAAGCCACCAGGCTTCGAGCGGATGCGCTTCGGGGCCGAAATCGCCTTCGACGCGGAAGAAGTAATGAAACAGCAGCCACAGCGCCCCACTCGCCCACACCAGCAAGAACGCGGCATAGGCGAGACGTTTGTGGCGCGAGCCCAGGCGAATGATCGGCGCGCTCATGCCGCGCGCTCCAGAGGCAGGTCGTGCCAGCCGTCGGAGTCGCTGCGCATCGCCCATTCGCCGGTGAGCATGATCGCTTGCGCGCCATAGCGCGCGAGCACGCCGGGTGCGCGCGCCGGGTCGGCGGCGACGACCTTCGTGAGGGCGTCGGCTGTCATGCAATCGGCTGCCAGCACGGTGACGCTGGTGTCGACGCACAGCGTTTCGCCAGTGCGGGGATGGCGCAGTGCATCTGGCTGGAAATAGCCGGCCGACGTGGCGGCCGCGCCATTTTTCAGTTCGGCCAACCGCAGACTGTGGGTGGGACGGTGCGGCAGGCGCACGTGAACGGGCGTGGCGGTGTCGCCGAAGCGGGCCAGGTCGCCGCCGGCATTGACCGTGGCCGCCGAAAGACCCGCATCGCGCAGGCTCGCGAGCGCGACATCGACGGCGTAGCCTTTGGCGATGCCGGACAGGTCGATAAGCAGGGGATAGGCATAGCGAACGCGGTCGCCGTCGAGTTCGATGCCGCGCCAGTCCGACGCGGCGACAAGCGGAAATCCAGCGTGCCATGGCAGGTGGCCCGATTCGATGAGCCTGGCGGCTACGCTCGGGTCGAACAGACCGTCACTCGCGTGCGCGAATTCGAGAGCGGCAGCGAACACGGCGGCCAGATCGGGCGGCAGCGCGACCCAGTCGTGCCGCGCCTCGCGGTTGACGTGCGACAGCAGGGAGTCGGCGGCCTGGAAACTCATCGCCGCGTGAACGGCGGCGACGCGTGCGAAGGCGCAATCGGACGCCGCGATCAGGGTCGCGTCGTCGGCACCCTCGGCGACAATTTCGACCAGGGTGCCGAGCCACGGCTGCGCGCGCCGCGAGATCATTTCAACGCCACCTCGTGTATCGCCAGCACACGCCGCACGCCTTCGCTGATGTGCTTGCACGAAAGTGTGGCGCCGCTAATGTTCTGGACGTCATCGTCAAGCCTGAGCGGGGCGCCGTGTCGCTTGCCTTCGAACTGCGCTCGCCATTTCGGATTGCGCACTTCGCCGCCATGGGTTTCGCGGTAGTCGAGGATTTCGACGCCGCGCACCGCACCCGACATATCGAGCGCGACGGCATAGGTGATGAATTCGTGCTTGCCGTAAACCTCGTCGAGCACGAACCAGCCCACCGGCTTGCCGTTGGCCATGACCCGCCACACCGGCTGCTCGGGGTAGCGCATGCGTACCCCCGCGGCCTTCTCGACCGCGCGCTTTTGCGCATCGTCGAGCTTGACCGGGTGGGCGGTGAAGGCGGTCGCTTCGACAAACATCAGTTTCTGCGCCGTCTCGGCGGTCATGTACTGCACGGCGAAGGCCGGCGCCGCCGCGAACAGCGGGACGCACACGGTGGAAACAATCAACCAGTCCGGTTTGTTCGACATGGCGGGCCTCAGAAGTTGTAGCCGAGCTTGAAGCGCAGCTCGTGCTTGGTTTTCTCGATCAGGTGCAGGTTGTCGTCGGCCTGGTTGATGTATTGCTCCTTGCCGCCCGCCAGTTGCTCGAACCAGGTCAGCGTCGCCCACCATTTCTCGCCGCCGTAATGGATCGAGGGGCCGGCAAACCAGCTCCAGCGTTCCTGCCCAACCTCGGTTTCGAATTCGGTTGCATACAGGGTTTCGGCGCCGATCGACCAATTGGACGCGAAGCGGTACGAGGCGCCCGCGCCGAGCCTGAACTCAATCTCCATTTCCGGCTCGGTCGGCCACTCGAAGCTGGCCGCCGGATCGCCTGTCAGCGCCTGGAAGCTGGCCGCCGGATCGCCTGTCAGCGCCTGCATGGCGGCGTCGGCGCTAGCCTGGGTGGCGGCGTCGAGTGGAGCGCGCTTGGCGTAGGTGGCTTCGATGCCGGTGTTGGCGACTACGGTGAGCTGGTCGTCCAGCAGCAGCTTCTGCAGTTGCAGGGAGAAATCGGCCTTGGTGGTGTCCTTGTCCTTGCCGGAATGGGGATCGAGCCAGCTTTGCTTCAGGGCGAAGGTCCCTGACAAACCCACCGGGTCCTTGGCCGCGGAGAGGAAGTTGTACTTGAGTTTGGCCTCGACCCCCGACGGCTTGAGGCCGTAGTTCTCGGCGCCCGGCAGATAGCCGTCGATCACGAGTCCATCGGCTTCGATGGATTGCCCTTTCAGGGCAAGGGTGGTGGTGAGGCGGTGGGTCAGGCCATATTCGTATTCCACGTCCGTGTCATAGGCCGTGTAATTGCCTTGGTCCTTATCCCGGCGGCGGGTGACGAAGAGATACGCTCCGCTCGCGCCTTGCGGCAGCGTTTCCGCGCCGGACACGTAGCCAAGCGGGTTTTCGTCGGCCTGGGCGGGCATGGTGAGCGCGATCGCGAAAGGTAGCGACGCGAGAAGGGCAGTACGTGTTTTCATGGTGAATTCCCTGTGGAAGGTTGAAGGTTTGGCTGGCTGTTCCACTGGGACTGGCTGGCTGGTTGGATAAGGTCAATGTGCGGCGCGCGGATCGGTAACGAATCCGAGTCCGGTCAGCCCGGCGCGCGCGGCGTCGGCCATGATCTGCGCGACGTTGCGGTAGGCGAGGTCGCCGTCGGCGCGGAGGTGGATTTCCGGCTGCGGCGTCTGCTGCGCGGCGGTGCCCATGCGTACCCGCCACGTGGCGGCGTCGACGGCTTCGGCGTTCCAGTACACCGATCCGTCGGCCTTGATCGAGAGGTTGATCGTCTCCGGCTTCACCTCGTTGGGCTGGCTTGCGGCGGCCGGCAGGTCGACCTTGACCGCGTGCGTCATCAGGGGCGCGGTGATGATGAAAATCACCAGCGGGACCAGCATCACGTCGATCAGCGGAATCATGTTGATTTCCGCGTTGTCGCCATCGCCACTGTCATTCGCGAGTCCGCCGAAGGCCATTACGCGCTCCTCGCGACGGGCGCGGTGTAAACCTGCGCTGCATCCTTCTCGATATGGGTGTTGTTGCGTACCCCGGTGGACATGAAGGCGAACAGATCATGCGCAAAGCCGTCAACTTCGGACAGCATCTGGCGCTTGGAACGGTTAAAGAAGTTGTACGCAAGCACCGCGGGGATCGCGACCGCCAGACCGAGCGCGGTCATGATCAGCGCCTCGCCCACCGGGCCGGCCACCTGATCCAGGCTGCCCGAGCCGATCATGCCGATGTTGACCAGCGCGTGATAGATGCCCCACACCGTGCCGAACAGACCGACGAAGGGTGCGGACGAGGCGATGGACGCCAGCATGGTGTGGCCGTATTCCAGGCGCGCGGTGTCCTGGTTGATCGCGCGGCCGAGCAACAGCGATGCGGTGGCCTGATTGCGTGCGCACGGACGACGCAGCATGACCAGGGCGGCAATGAGAAGCGAGGTGGGGTGCATGGTTTCCCTTTCGATGATGGCGAATGGATGGCGCTCAATGGTGCGAGCGGGCCACTATTTGGTCAGGATCAGCTTGCCGTTTCTGGTGATGCGCAAGCGGTAGGTTTCCCCCTGGTGGGCAATCAGGACTTCCTGGCGGCCCTGGAACAAATCGTCCGCCGGGAAGGTGCCCACTGGACAAGTCTGCCGCCCGTGCTCGACCGGAAGGCGGAAGGCGGCCAGGGGGTGTACTGGGCTGTCGGTGCGCGCGGGATCGGTTGGCATGGCGGCGTCGTGGCGAAAACGAGTAACAAGAAAGGCGAATGATAACGATTCTCATTAAATTATCAAGCCCGGCGCAATAAAAATCCATAAGTCGTTGGATCAGACGAGCGGGGAATGCGGGGGGTAGGTGGCGCGCGGCAGCGGCTGCGCCGTCAGCACCTCGGGCTGCAGGGTGACGTGGCGGATGCCGTGCTGCGTGTCCACGGTCTGGCGGGCGGCGGCGAGGATGCCCGGCCACTCGGCCAGGTCGCGGATTTCCAGGTGGGCCGACAGCGCGATGGTGCCGGACGACAGCGTCCACACGTGCAGGTCGTGCACCCGCAGCACGCCGTCGAGCTTGGCCAGATCCTGGCCGACGGCGTCGAGCTGGATACTGAGCGGCACGCCTTCCATCAGCACGTGCACGACTTCGCGCAGCAGGTGCAGCGCCGACACCAGAATCAACGCCGCGACCAGCAGCGACAGCAGCGGGTCGATCGGCGTCCAGCCGGTGGTGACGATGACAATGCCGGCGGTGATCGCCGCCACCGAGCCGAGCGCGTCGCCCAGCACGTGGAGCAGCGCGGCGCGGCTGTTGAGCGTGTGTTCGCCGCGGCTCAGCACCCAGGCAACCACGAGATTGATCGCCAGGCCGATCACCGCGACGCCGATGACGGTGCCGCCGGCGATGTCGCGCGGGGTGCCGACGCGCTCGAGGGCTTCGCGCACGATGAAGCCGATCAGCACCAGCATCAAGAGGCTATTGAACAGCGCGGCCAGCACTTCGGCGCGCACCAGGCCGTAGGAATGCCGCATGCTGGGCGGGCGCCGCGCCAGCCAGGCCGCCGCAGCCGCCAGTCCCAGGGCGGAGCTGTCGGTGACCATGTGGGCGGCGTCGGCCAGCAGCGCGAGCGAACCCGACCACCATCCGGCCACGGCCTCGATCCCGGCGAAGGACAGCGTCAGCAGCAGGGCGACGATCAGGGTGCCGTTTTGCGCCGTGTGATGGTGGCTGTGGCCGGCACCGTGGCCGGACGGGGCGCCGTGATCGTGATTATGCGCGGCCACAGTAGTCGGTCGGGTCGGCCAGGTTGAGGTCGGCGGAATCCTGCCCCAGCCCGGCGAGGTGGTGCAGCGCGTTGACGTAGCGCGCCGATTCGCGCAGCTGGATCATCGTCGGCGGGTGCGGGTGGCCGTGCATGCGGGCCAGCCGCGCGCGCGCGGGGGCGGGCCAGTCGACCTTCAAGTTCGCCAGCACCTCGTCGGCCAGGTCGGGCCGGTTGCACACCAGCGCCATGTCGCAGCCGGCGTCGAGCGCGGCGGCCACCCGTTCGACCACGCCGCCCGCCACGGCGGCGGCTTCCATGCACAGGTCGTCGCTGAAGATCGCGCCGTCGAAGCCGAGTTGATGGCGCAGCAGCTTTTGCAGCCAGACTTTTGAAAATCCGGCCGGCCGGTCGTCGACCTCGGGATAGATCACGTGCGCCGGCATCACCGCGGCAAGCCCCGCCTCGATCATCAGGCGGAACGGCACCAGATCGGCGATCGCCATGTCGGCCAGGGTGCGTTCATCCACCGGGATGGCGACATGCGAATCCGCCTTGACGAAGCCGTGGCCGGGGAAGTGCTTGCCGCAGGCGGCCATGCCGGCGTCCTTCATCCCGAGCATCACGGCTTGTCCCAGCTGAAACACGGCGTGCGGATCGGCATGGAAGGCGCGGTCGCCGATGACGCTGGACGCGCCGTAATCCAGGTCGAGCACCGGCGCGAAGCTGAAGTCAATGCCGTGCGCGCGCAGTTCGCTCGCCAGCACAAAGCCGGTTTCGCGCGCCAGTTCGCGGGCGCGCTGCGGGTGTTCGTTCCAGATTGCGCCGAAGGCGCGCATCGGCGGCAGGCGGGTGAAGCCTTCGCGGAAGCGCTGTACCCGGCCGCCCTCCTGATCGCCGCCGATCAGCAAGGGGGCGGGCTTGAGCGCGTGGATCTCGGCGGTCAACGCGGCCAGCTGCGCCGGGTCGCGGTAGTTGCGGGAAAACAGGATCACCCCGCCGACGAGCGGATGGGTGAGGCGTCGGCGGTCGTCGGCGGTGAGCTCGGTGCCCGCCACGTCAAGCATCAAGGGGCCTAGCGTCATGGTCGTTCCCGTTTAAAGTCTGGCGTCACGATGGAATCTCCGGCTGGTTTTTTTTTGGAAGACTGGATTGCTCCAGCACGACAAACGCCAGCACGAGGTCGCCCTCGTCCGACAGCGAAACATGATGCGCCGTGACGCCGCGCGCCGCCAGCCAGTCATCAAGCTCGGGCGCGCATTGCAGAAAGGGCTTGCCCTGCGGGTCGCGCAGCACGGCGATGTTGCGCAGCGTCACCGGTGCGCGCAGGCCGGTTCCCGCCGCCTTGGCGAAGGCCTCCTTGGCGGCGAAGCATTTGGCGAGAAAGCGCGCCGGGTCGTGGCTGGTTTCGTAGCGTGCATATTCGGCCGGGGCGAGGATGCGCTCCGCGTAGGGCTCGCCAAAGCGCGCGAGGCCGCTGCGAATGCGTTCGGCGTCCAGCAGGTCGGTGCCGATGCCGTGGATCATGGCGCAACCCTGACCGGCAATCCTGCCGCGCGGATCTTTTTGGCGAAAGCTTCGAGCCATTCGGCGGGCAGCGCCGACAGGCGGCTGGCCTGCGGCTGCATCGAAGGCCGCGCAAGGCCATACAACAGCACGCCCCGCACCGGGATGGCTTGCTGCCGGATACGCGCCATTGCTGCCAGGTAGGCCACCTGCTCGGCATCCGATGGCGGCGCGCCGTCGAGCGCGAATACGCAGGTCTGCAGCCAGGTGGGGCACAAGCGTGCGGCCACGGCCAGCCGCTCGAACTGCTTGTCGGGCGATATCCGGGTCTGGTTGATGCCGCGCATGCCGGCGGCGGTCGCGCTGTCGAACTTGAACCACACCTCGCCGTTCAGTGCCGTCATTTTGCCGAGGCCATCCCGCACGCGCGGCCGGTCGGCGAGGCTGCCGTTGGTGATCAGCACCAGCTTGATCTTTCCAACGAGCTCGAAGTCCGCCATCACCCGGCCGATCAGTTCGATGACCTGCGGGAAGGCTTTGGCGCTGGTGGGCTCGCCATTGCCCGACAGCGCGATGTCGTTCAGCCGCCGTGCACCTTCGGGCACCCGCGTCTGCATGAAGTCGCCGTGGAGAATGTCGTTGAGCATCGCGCGCAGCTCGGCTTCCAGTCGCGCCAGATCGATCTCGGGCGCGGTTCCGCGCACCAGGTCCGGCACCTGGCAATACACGCACGCCCAGTTGCAGGCATTGTTGGGATTGAGGTTGACCCCCACCGACACCCCGCCCGCGCGGCGCGAAATCACGGGATAGACATAGGTCATCCCCACTGTGTCGCGGTTATGGTCTCCCGGGGTGAGTAATACAGGTTTTTTGATGACGCGCTCGCTTTAAGCAGCTTTTCTACCGTCACCCGCCTCGTAAGGCTGGATCAGCACGTCTGCGGAAAGGCCGAGGCCAGTGGACAGGTGGCGGATCATATCCAGTGACAGCGGCCGCACGCGATTGAGGATTTCCGCCACGCGTGCGCGGCTTCCGATATACGGCTCCATGTCCTTGCGGGTCAGGCCGCGTGCCTCCATCACGTGCAGCAGGAAAGCGACGGGGTCGGGATCGGGGATGGGATGATGCCGGGCCTCATAGTTCTGGATCAGCAGGCTGAGTACTTCCAGCCGGTCGGCTTCGGGGCTTTTTTCCGGGGCATCCCACAGCGCCTCGGCCTCGGCCAGCGCCATTTTGTATGCTGCCTTGGTGCGGATCGGTTTAAGTTCCATCGTGTCCTTTCATAACGTGCCGGCGTCTATGCGGTCATATTCCGCATGGGTGCCGACAAAGCGAATAAACATCATCCCCCGGTTGTAGTGCCCGGCAACAACAACCAGCCGGTAGTCATTGCCCTTGATATTAAAAACCACGCGGTTGTCGGGCAAAAAACTGGCATTGCGATAGGCCGCCTTGATAACCGTCGGGCTTCTCCAGTCTGCCCGGCTGGCCTCGGCGTACCAGGCCCTGAGCGGCATCTCGGCTCGGGGATGCTTGTTCCAGAACGCTCGTAGCTGGCTGATCGCGATGATGCGCATGGCACAATGTAGCACGCTCCCATAACGGGATCAAGCCGTTCTTATTGCACTGCGGGCGCGACCAGATTGTGGTGGGAGAGCCTGCCGTCCCCGATGCGCTGCCTGTAAGCCAGAATCCAGTTGCGGGTGCGGAACGTGCCAAATGCCGCCAGATCTTTTTCGCGCACGATGGGGAAGGTCGAGAGAATGTAATCCGCGTCGTCCGCCGACAAACCGTACAGGTGCATGAACAGCGCATCGAGCCGCGCCATGCGGTGGGCGCGGTCGTCGGCGTCCCACACAAACGGCGGCTTCACCGCGCCGCTTGCATCCAGGTAGCCCACGTCGCGCGCAAAGCCCGCCATGTCGTGCGCGGTATAGGTCAGCGCCAGCACTTCGGCGCGGATGAAGTTGGCGATGTTGACGCCGCCGATGGACTGCTCGAAGTCGGCTGGGGCGATGACGGGGAGTTGTTCGACGATGAACCAGTTGAGGTTTTGTCCCTGTACTTTCTGCCTGAGCACAAAGTCGAATACATGAGATGCCATGTTCGAGAGCAACAAAGGAAGAAAGAGGCGGTCCTCGGCAGTGTCGCGTTCAGGAAGCAACAGCGCCATGCTGTTGCCTGCGCCACTCTTGGGAACAAAGCCAGCAATCATGGTCCGCATGTTTGTTGGCGCGGTAATCGACTTAAATGCCAGCGACCATTCGTCATGCCAGGTTTCATTGACGTTTGCGGCAGTCACCCAATACTGTGGCGCCGGATAACGATCTGGCTGTGTCTTCAGCGAATCCTGAATCGCCTCCTGTTGCGCGGGACGGTGCAGGTTCTCCGCGTTCATCACCACGTCGGCGGCACGGTGGTCGTACATCTGCACCATCTTGCCTTCGTGTACATCTGCACCATCTTGCCTTCGTATAGCGGTACGGCTTCTGCCCCGCCTTTCACCCAGCGATTCAGCGGCGCGGCTTGCCAACCCTGTTGCTCCAGTTCGGCGCGGGTGATGAACTTGTCCGAGTCGTTGGTCATGTGGAACATCGTCACATAGCGCACCGGCCAGACTTTTTGCTCCACGCCCGATGAGCGATTCACCAGCACCGGGTGGCGGGAATAAATCTGCGTGGTCAGCTCGGCATCGCGCCGGCTGCGGAAGATGGGCGCGGCGCCGGTGTTGGGGTTGACGCGCAGAAAGTCGGCGCCGGAAAGCCGGAGCACGCGTTCGGGGTCGGCGAGCTCGTCCACGCGGTGCAGGAAAAACGCGCACTCGGCCTGCGCAAAGCGCCGCGCCGCGCCGCCAAAGACGAGGGCGCAGAATTTGAAACGCGAATCAATGTCAGGGAAGAACACCTTCTTGTTCTCGAAATCGAGCAGCGCGGCGAGGCGCGCACCGTCACCCGTTTCGGTCTCGACCAGGGTGCGGAAAAATTCCGACGCGCCCTTGTCCGCCGCAATGCCCGACGGCGTGATCAGCCCGACGATGCCGCGCGGCTGCACCAGCGCGGTGGCGCGCTCGACAAACAGGCTATAGAGGTTGACATCGCCGCCGCCGAGCAGCGGGTAGTCGCCGCTGTCGCGCACCACGCGGGCCTGCTGCACGGCGCGCCCAGAGGCCGCGAGGTAGTCCTGCCACAGCGGCGCGCGCTTCTTTTCCAGCTCGGCGATCAGGCGCTTGCGGTCGGCGGCGCGCGGCTGGCGCGCGATTGCGAGGTCGCGTTCGGCCAGCCATTCGACTTCCTGCAGCTTGATGCGGTCCCACGGCGGGTTGCCGATCACCGCATCAAACCCGCCGCTGCTGCCGCGCCACACGGTGGGGAAAGCGGTTTGCCAGTGGAAGAAGCGTTCTTCGCGCGCGAGCGTGGCGGCATCTTTCAGAAGTGCGTTGACCGCTGCGATGGTCTCGCTGTCGCCGTCGATGCGGCCGGCCTGGATCACGCCCACCAGGTTGTAGCGGTCCGAGAAAAGCTCGGATATGACGCGCTGCGTATCCGAAAGCCCTTCCACGGTGGAGCGCCCCACGGCTTTGCGCTGCTTATCCGGCCAGCCTGGAACCAGCCAGCGCAGGGCGCGCCAGAAATTCAGCAGGCCATGAATGGGCGCGACCTGTTCACGGGCGCTGTCGGCCAGACGTTTGGATTCGTGCGCTTCGGCGATGCTGGTGTCGGTGAGGTCGGCCACGGCTTCGAGGCTTTTGGCGGCGATTTCGAGGCGGTCGAGTTCGGCGCCTTGAAACATGACACCAAATGCCACCAAGCCCTGACGCACCGCGTCGAGTTTCTCGCCGTGCAGCGAGTCGCCGCATTGCAGATGGTGATCGAGGAAGGACAGCGGCGCGCCGACGGTGAAGGTGTGCAGCCACAAGGCGACTTTGGCGAGTTCGACCGCCATCGGGTTTTTGTCCACGCCGAAGATGACGCGCTTGAGGATCATGCGGCGCACGATGTGGCGGTCGTCGAGCTGGCGTTCGTCAAGCGCCCAGCCGTGTTCCTGGCCGCTGGCGAGGATGCGGCGGCGGATGTCGGCGATGCGCGCCACAACCGGCGAGGCGTAGGGGCGTTTCTGATCGACCAGATGCGCCGCCCACGGCATGGCGTTGACGCGGGTGTCCACTTCCTGCATCGCCAGCAGGACCCGGTCCGCCAGCCAGTCCACCAGCGCCACCAGGAAATGCCCGCTGCCCATGGCGGGGTCGCAGATTTTCAGTTCGAGCAGTTGGGCGGCGGGGTCGACGGCTTCGAGCGCATCCCACTCGTAGGGCTTGAGCGACTTGCTTTTGGCGTAGGTGTCGAGCAGCTGCTCAAGCGCGGTCGCCCGTTCATCGACCAGCCGCCCGACAGACTGATTGAGGATGAGCCGCACCAGATCGTCGTGGGTGTAATAGCTGCCGCTGACCTTGCGCGCGAAGCTGGCGGGGCGGGCGAGCAGCGTGCCGCCTTCGTCAGCCAGGCTGTATTCGAGCAGGCGTTCGTAAATGCCGCCGAGGTGCGAGACCGACAAGTCGCGGTAGTTGATCGGTGGCCGCAGCAGGTCTTCGGTTCGGCGCGCCAGCGCATCAACGACCGGCGCGAGCTTGGCGTCGGCCACGCGTACCCGCGCCAGCAGTGGCGCGCGTGCGCGCTCGAACAGGCCGCCGTTGTAGGCGGGCATGCCGACGGCATCGTCGCCGTCGCTGATGATGACGAAGAGTTCAGTCAGCCGCCCCCAGTAATTGCCCGCCGTGCTGGAAAACACGCCGCCCTTGTCGCGCTTGTCGGCGATGTCGTCGCGGATCACGCGCAGGCTGTAGTCGCGGTAGCGCGGGTCGTGGATGGGCAGCAGCGCGCGGTCTTCGGCATACAGCACGAACTGAGGGAGGCCAGTCGACTGGGGAATCAGGATGCACTTCTCGACTTGGCGGATCGATTTGACGATCCGTCCTTCTTCGAGCAGCCGCGCCACGGCGTCGATGCTGACCCAGCGGCGATTGCGGCTATCGCAGAACGCATGGGCCGCACTTCAGACGCCAAGCATTGGCTGACCCTTGCTGCCGAGAGTGGAGACACGGATGCCATGCTCCAGCTCATTGAGGAATACGACCACGCTGACCTGCAGCGATGCTGGACGTGGGTGTACCTCTCCCGGCTGGTCGGAACGGATCTGACCCAGGACGCGCATTACGCGATCAACGAAGACGGTTCGGACTACGACGATGACGTCGGTGGTCCAGCCTATGTCGCAGGTCGTGACGGGATAGATCTTGAACCGCTTGCCCCGGCGCAAGACGCCACTGCCGGCTCGCTGCGCAGAAACTGTTTGAACAGATCGAACAGAACGCAGGGTAGGTCTGCTGGCTTTGCCCTAGGGACGCCTGCCCACTCTGGCATCCAATGCTGCAATCCAACCGCTTGATTCGTCCGCGCGTAACCCTTTGATCCGTATGGGCCTGCGTTGCGGCCTTTGCGGACTTCGGGCCAGTTCAAGGGAGCGAGGTTGGAGCGAGGAATGGCCAGGAGAGAGTGGAATGTGGCGCGAAACTGGCTGGTGGGCCAACCGGCGAAGTCCGCAGGCTTCCGCAGGAACCCACAACAACACGCGGGAACCGGCGCGATCGGGCAAGAAAAAACCCCAACCTGTGCCGTTAGGTGAAAACTGTCCCCGGAATTAAGCAATACACGGCCGGAACAAGGCCCGTAGGACAGAGCTCAGGAAGGGCGGGCAAGCATATCTTGGCCTTGCGTCGCCAAATCAAGCATATCGTGTCCAACTGAAATTTCGCTGCCGAAGGGCCACGATATGGTTGATTTCGGGTCCGGGTTAGGGACGTGGGTTCGATTCCCGAATCAGAGTTGCCCTAAGCACAAATGAGTGGGTCAGGGCTGCTG